>CAZFLD010000004.1:0-108286 GCA_964519835.1 uncultured Spirochaetales bacterium | reverse complement strand
ACCGTGGCGTTGGCGTCGCTAACGGTAAACGTTGCGATAAGGCTCTGCCGGTCGGCTGTCATAAGGGCTTCGCTGACCGCGACCTCGATGGTTTCCGCGAGAGCGTCGATGGTGCCCGGGCGGTCGGTGACCAGGGCGGCGTTGTCGGCTTTCTCGAACGAGAACGAAGTGATCTCGGCACCCGCCGCTAGATTTACGAGGCTGACGGTATAAGAGGCAGTGGACCCATCCTCGCTCGCAACGGTGTAGGTCACTTCGGAGCTAAAATCGTTGGCGGTCACGCCGCTTGTCTGCTCGGTGTCGCCGACCCTAACCGTGGCGTTGGCGTCGCTAACGGTAAACGTTGCGATAAGGCTCTGCCGGTCGGCGGCGGACAAGCCGGAGCTCACGCCCACCTGGATTGTGCCGGCCCCTTGGTCCGGTGTGGCCGTTCGGTTGGTTACCAACGTGGGGTTGACGCTTGTCAAGAACGAGAATTCGGTAATGGTCGAACCACCGGTAAGATCGCTTAATGTAACGGTGTAGGTTCGCTCTGTTCCGTCCTCGGCGGTGACTACATAGTCCACGCCATCGGCGGTGGAAAAGTCATTGGCGGTCACGCCGCTTGTCTGCTCGGTGCCGCCCACGGAGACGGTGGCGCCTTCGCTCGCTTCAAACGTTGCAATAAGCGCCGACCGGGCGGTATCGCTCACGTCTTGGCTGACCGAAACCACGATTGTGCCGGCTCCGTTGTCGATGATGCCGGTCCTATCGGAGAGCAGGTCGGCATTGTCCGCGTTTGCAAAAGAAAAGGATGTGAGCAAGTTGTCGGAGCTACGCTCCTCGGTAATAACCTCCTCCAACTCGATTGTTACGGTTGCTGTCTCGCCGCGCTCGAGCACGACATCGGCGCTGCCCCGATAGCGGAGGACTTCACCGGCAAAGGCGCGGACTTCCACCGTCCGGCGCCCTGCCGATACGGATAGACGAACGGTTGTGGCTTCATCGCGCGTCACGGAGCGCGTTACGGTATCGAGTCCCCGGCCTGAAACGCTTATCACAACTCGGTCTATCGACGAAGTGTCGCCATCGGCCTGTCTGCCGGCCACACCACCTTGTATGGGGCTCTGTCTGGTGTCCAGTTCGGATCTCTGTTCGGGAGAGATAAGATTTACGCGAATCCCGGCCTGATCATTCTCGAATGGATTAGAGCACGCCGCGATAAGGAACGCCACCAGGACCACCAGTCCCGCGCCAACCGCAAACCGTACTTGTTGTCTTATTTGACTCATCTTGCTCTCCATACGTCTCGTCGACGCCCGTCGCTCTGCCAAGGCGCTACTCCGGCCAGTCGATCTCGATCACAAGGGTCGAGTTGCTTTCCACCACGTCGTCAATGCCGCCGCCCGCGCCGGAAGTGGGTGAGTCCGGCCTCCGCCGCGGTGGTCCGCCACCGCCGGTGGGTTGCCTGTCGCGGGGCGTCTCCTGTCGTGTTGTCGTCTGCGTCCGCCTGCGCCGCTCTTCGCGCGGTGATTCGGGCGCCGAACCCCCGGCGCCGACTTTGCTTTGGTCGCCCTGGCCAACGAGTTGCCCAATGCCGGTCGTGTTGGACGAAAAACTCACCTGGCCCTCAAAGCCGGTGACCGAGTACCCGTCGTACTCGAACACCGTGCCGCGAACCGCGGCGGTGGAGACGGCACTGCGAAGTCGGAAGTCGTGCTGCACGTCATCTCCTGTTCGTACTTCGGCGCGGACGCGACCCACTTGAAGGTAGAGGTCCGTTTGTTGGCTGCCCTGTTCGGCGATGAGCTCTTCGATGGTGAGTCGGGTGAGAGCCTCGACGGTAATCGTCGCGTCCCCGGCGAGTAGCTCCGCCGAAGCTCCAAAGCCTGTGGAAATCGTTGCGCCGACGGGCAATGCCATGTCGACCAGGACTGATTGCCACGCTCCGGAGCCCTCGCGATACTCGACCTTCCCGCGCGTGTCGGTTACTTCAACTGTCTGAGCCGACAAGACCGTCGTGACGCCTATGCCAACGGCGGCAATAATCAATAGTCTCGCGATGGTAGTTCGCATGTATGTCTCCTTCCGCCGGGCACCCACTACCCGGCATGGCGCCCTCGAGACGCTCCCTGATGTCAGAAACTCAATACCACGTCGAGCGCGGCCTCATACCGAGGGGTTACGGACCCAAAGGCCTGCGCGGCGGGAAAGAACAATCCGCTTCGAAACGCCAACCCCAAATCGCTTGTGATTCGCGCAGTTATGCCCAGATCGGTCTCGAATCCGAGATAGGCCGGGCCGAGGTCTGTTGGCAGCCCCTGAATCGATACGGCGCCTTCGGTCGGCTTGACGTAGACAAAGTTGGAGAGGCTAAGAGTCACGTTTTGCGCGACAGTGGTGCCGACTGCGGCAAACGGCTTGATTGAGAGATCGACACTTCCCACGAAAATGTTGTGAGGACGTGGGGAGACGATATTTCCAAACGAGGCGGCGGTAAGGGGCATAAAGGCCGTGGCCTGCTCGTTGCTGTTACCCTCGAGGAAGGAGTCCGAGTCATCGTCGCCGGTGGCAAACACCGCCGACGCGGCAATACGAGGCCGAACATCCGCTTGGGGAAACCACTCGATCCCGCCTCCGGTCAGAAACCCGAAAATATCCGCGTTCCGGTACCTGCCCTCGCGGTAGGTCAGCATAGAGCCGAGGTTTGCAACAAAAAACACGTCGTAAAAAAGTCCGGGCGCAATAGAGCCGGCTGCCGATATGCTGGGATACACCGTGTTGACCGCGCCACCGCCTTCCACCTCGACTTCTGACCCTTCGGCTACCAGGGTTGTGGGATCGTGGAGGTCGAACTGAGCAACCGACCCTATCGTAAAAAGCTGACCTTCGATAATGCTGGGGAAGGCAACGGACAGACCCGCAACAAGTCGCGGCGGCGAGAGCATCTGCTGAGGATCCACACGATGCTCCAGATCCCGCCGACTCACCAGAATGGAGGACGACGGCCCAAAGGTCAGGCCGGTGTAGGCCGCAAAGAGGCTTGCGTCCAGAAAGGGTGTTGCCAAGACAAACCGAGCTCCGTCCGCGGTGTCCGAATACACGTAGCCGGTAGAATCGGAGAATGGGAGCCGCCCGTAGGACATGGTAAAGGCTCCCTCCGGCGCCAACGGCTCGGTGACGGAAAACTCCAGATAGTCGGGGCTCAAGTAGACCGGTCGCTCGAGGGTAAAAGTGTAGCTTCCCTGGCCGGCCAAAAAAACGTCATCTGAAAATGGAATGGTGAACCAAAGCGCCGCGCCAAAGGCCTCGGACACGGCGATGTCTTCCCCAAAGCTCCCATCCACGCCTGTCGTGTTTGAAGCGACGACGCCAAAGTCCACTGCCGCGATCATAGCCACGGGAAGCAGAAGCAAGAGCAACCCAAGCGTTTTTTTCATCCTCGCCTCCACCGCAAAAATCGCTCGAGAATCTGTACCGCCTCGGTCCCGGAAATGCGTCGAAACGGATCGGCACGGCCGGGAACCAGGCCGTGAAACGAAAGCTCACGGGTGGCGTAGCGTCCGCCCGGGAATATGCTGTAGAGGATGCCGCCCGGCGCCTCGAAGGTCGCCATCAAGAGGTAGGCATAGCGCCCGAGCGAGATCGCGCTCGAGGGCGAGGCACCCGCCGGAAATACGCCGGACTCCACCGCCCTGGAAAACGCCACATCAAAGGACGTATCCTCCTCGGCATCTCCTGCGGCCACAAGCGCCAAGTAGGCTGCGGCACCGTGGCTTGCCTCATCCATCTCCAAAATCGCGTCGATTACGTTGTTTGATTGGGCACCAACGGCCTGCACCAGCAAGACCGCGAGCGGAAAAAAGAGTAAACGCCGATACATGTTCCCCCCAAGGCGGCTTCTCTTGTATAAATTACTATCGCACTTAGGTTCTGTCGACAACACAGAGGGGCATATATGAAAAAAAAGACGGGAATCCTCTCGATCATCGTTCCGGCGGTGGCGGCACTGGTCGTGGGCTTTTTTGGGCTCACACCGGGCTTCCTACGCTCAGAGTATGGTTTGTATGACCTAATGCTTCGGATCAAGCCGGCGGTGCCGGAACGTGAAGAGATTCTCCTATTGAATGTGGACGACTTGGCGATAGAGCGCGTCGGCGTCTGGCCGTGGAGCCGCCATATCATGGCCGACGGCCTTATCGTGATAAAAGAGTTCGATGCCGCCTATGCCATATTCGACATCGAGTACACCGAGGAGAGTCCTCTCGGCGTAAATTCTTCGGTCTTAAACCAGCAAATTCCGTCGCTCTTGAACCGGGAATTTGGCGAGATCGGGCAACATACACGCGATCTTTTCCGAGCGATTTCTGAAGGGGCGATACCTCTCGAAGAGGCGGGCGACTTTGTAAACGAGCTCTCCGACCTCAACGATCAATCGCGACGGGAGATTCTCCAGGCGATTGATGAGATTGCCCGTGACAATGACGACTATCTCGGCCGGGCGGCCGGCATATTCGAGAAGGCGTTTTTCACCGTCGGTATGCGTCCGGAGGAGGACGAGACGGTGTCGGCGGAGCAGCTCGCCACCGCGCAGTCCGTGGCGGGTCTCCATGATGTTGTCGAGCAGGCGCCTCCGCAACACGTGGCGCCGGGAATGAGGCCCGCCATTCAACCGATTCTCGGGCGCGCTGCGGGCGCCGGCTTCCCAAATGTGGAAATTGATGTGGACGGCGTGCGCCGTCGTGTGGCTCTGCTCTACGAGCAGGCGGATGTGCATTACGGCCAGCTTGCCACTGCGCCGCTCCTCGACCGCCTCGACCCGGAAACGATAGAGATCAGACAAAACACACTTGTGCTCAACGATGCAAAAATTCCCATGCCCGGCCGGAGGTCCGAGGACGATTCGGACGGTTCCGAGCAGCTCGAGGTGCGGGACGTTCGCGTCCCATTAACGACAAAAGGTCACCTCCTGATAAACTGGCCGCCGAAGAGCTTCGAGGAGAGCTTTCGCCATTTGTCCTACTACTACGTAGTGCTCCACGATCGGCAGGAGGAGGACCTGATTCACAACGTCCGTATTATGGACGATGTCGGATACACCAATCTTATTGACGACGGGCGCCAGATGTTGCAAGCCTACGACTACGCTCGCTCCTTGCGCCAAGATATGCTTAACGCCGCCGCGCCCACGGACATGGAAGAGTACCGGCAGGCAAGAGCCTACGCCTTTGAGTTGATCGGTACTCTCTTGAGCGGGAGTGCCGAAGAGGAACTGCTTTCACAGATCGACGGCCTCTTGGCGGCTCCGGATATTGACGAGGCAACCGCTGAGGAGTTTCGAGCGATTCGGGCGGAGGCGGTAGACCTCTTTGGCTTTAGCAAATCGATTTACGACGCCTTTATGGAGACAAGATCGATTCTTCGCGAGAATCTGCCCGGCTCCGTTGCGTTTGTTGGTTGGACGGGCACATCCACCACCGACCGTGGCGTAAACCCGTTCGAAAGCGCCTACGACAACGTCGGCACCCACGCGTCCGTTTACAACACTATCCTCCAGGAACGATTTCTCCAGGCACCACCGGAGTGGGTCGGGCTGGTTGCTATGATCGTCCTAGTTTTGCTGGTGTGGTTTGTTCTCAGGAACCTCGAGCCCGTAACAACGATTGCCGTTGGTATCACGTCGATGGTGGTGATCTTTGCCGTCACCGCCGTGGTTTTTGTCACAACGGGGGTGTACCTGCCGGCATTTGGGCCACTCCTCGGCGTCGGCTTGACCTTTGTTGCGCTTACCATCATGAAGTTTTTCGCCACTGCCCAGGAACGTAGCTATATTCGCTCGGCCTTTGGCCACTATTTGTCGACGGACGTTATCAACGAGTTGCTGGACGATCCTTCCAAACTGGACTTAGGTGGCGAGAAGCGTGATCTGACTGCGATTTTTACCGATGTAAAGGGCTTTTCGTCGATCTCTGAGGCCCTCGATCCAACGGAGCTGGTGTATCTTTTGAATGAGTACCTCACCGCAATGAGCGACACGATCTTGGACCTGCGGGGCACCATCGACAAGTACGAAGGTGATGCAATCATCTCGTTTTTTGGCGCGCCGGTTCCCTTTTCCGACCACGCAGAGCGTGCGTGCAAGGCGGCGGTCCTGATGAAGCGCATCGAGAAGGACCTAAACGAGCAATTTGTGAGCAACAATCGTACGCCCAACCCGCTTCACACTCGTATCGGTATCAACACCGGTGAGATGGTTGTGGGTAACATGGGTACAACGCGCAAGATGGACTACACGATCATGGGCCACAACGTGAATTTGGCCGCCCGCCTCGAAGGGGTAAACAAACAGTACGGCACCTGGATTCTCGCAAGCGAGGCAACCCGGGGAGCCGCGGGTGACGATTTGGTGTACAGAAAGCTCGACCGCGTGCGTGTTGTTGGGGTTAGCCGGCCGGTGCGGCTTTTTGAGGTTGTGGAAGAGAAGGGACGTATCAACCCAAACGTCGTCGAATCGATCGAGGCGTTTCACGAGGGCCTCGATTGCTTCGAGAATCAGGACTGGACGCCTGCAAAAAAGTTTTTTGTGGAAGCGGCAAAGGTGGATTATGAGCATGCCGGGCCCGCGGAGCTGTATTCAAAGCGCTGTGATAAGTACCTATCCGAGCCGCCACCCAAGAACTGGGACGGTGTGTTTAGTCTGACACAAAAGTAAGCCGCGACCGATCGACATCGGGTCGGCCGCGGCGTGGCAGGCGGCTGCCCGCCGCCTATGCACCATCAATTATTATGCGTCCGAGAGAGCCTCTTCAACTAAGTCGAGGAAGGTTGAGACGTGGATACTCACGCTCGATACCGCGTCGGGCCTGCGCATACCACGGCGTCTGCGCGTCGGAGTTGGCAACCATACCGTATTCACGACGGATTTCCATCCCGAGTCCACGAACTCCTGGGCCTGCGCGAAGTAGAAGCCGTCTTCATAGTTGCCCCTGCTTGGCGTCTCTTCTTCGCCGCCGCCTGCAACGGCAAATGCCGCCGAAATGGGAATGATCAAAACCAAGATTAGTGGTTTCTTGATCGATTCCTCCAAGAAAAATCCGTTGCCTGCTATTGAGCAAGAGCCGTGCCGGCCGATATCATTTGCGAGTGAGCTACAAGATCTCCGCCTCCATCCTGAACGGCGATTTTATGTCCCTTGGGAGCGAAATCGAGAGCATAATCGACGTTGTCGACGAAATCCATTTGGACGTCATGGACGGCGTATTCGTAGACAATATCTCCTTTGGTATTCCCATTGTCACGTCCGTTCGCGACGCGTTCCCCGACGCGTTTTTGGATGCACACTTGATGATTGATCGGCCTGGGTTCTTCTGGGAGCCGTTTTGTAAGGCGGGCTCAAATCTCGTCACGATCCACTACGAGGCGGACCCCCATGCTTACATCATTCTCTCGAGAATACGGGCGGCCGGAATCGGGGCCGGAATCTCGCTGACCCCCGCCACCGACGCACGGCTCCTCGAACCAATCAAAGAGGTCCTAGATCGTGTGCTGATTATGACCGTGGAACCCGGCTTCGGCGGCCAGAAGTTTATCGAGGCGATGTTGCGCAAGGTGGAGGTTACCCGGAAGCTCCTTGGCCCCGATGTCGACGTCGAGGTAGACGGGGGAGTGGACCCAACCACGATCGGCCGTTTACGCGACGCGGGTGCAAACGTGTTTGTGGTCGGCTCCTATATTTTTAAGGCACAGGACAAGCGGGTCGCCGTAAAGGGCCTTCGGGACGCCCTGGCGTAGGCGCATTCTTCCGACGCTCTCAACTCCCGCGGGCCAAAAGCGCTTCAACTTCATTCAGCCGCGGCATGGCGCTTTGTGCCCCAAGCTTTGTGCAGCTCAAAGCTCCCACCGCACACGCCAACCGAACGGCCGACTCCAACTCGTCACCACGACCGAGGGCAAAGGCGAGGCCCGCGTTGAACGAATCTCCGGCGGCCGTGGTGTCTACGGCGTCCACGGAAAATCCGGGAACCGTAAAGGTGGTGTGAGAGCCTCCGTTGTGGGAGAGGCGGGTGACGACGGCGCCGGCCGCGCCGGACTTCAGTACGAGCGTTTTTACGCCGCACGAGGCCAGGTAGGCGTGACGATCGTCGTCGGAAGCGGACCCGTCGCCGGCCAGGGCCTTGAGCTCGGTCTGGTTCGGCGTCACGATGTCCACCAGGGCGAGCTGGTCGGCGGGCAGTGTTCTGGCAGGGGCCGGGTCTAAAATGGTCGTGAAGCCCCGTGTTTTGGCGGCGGCGAGCGCCTCATGGACGGCCGCCGGCGGTACTTCGAGCTGCGTCAATACTATGCATTCATCGGGCATTGCCGAGATCGCGGCTCGGACCGCTTTGGGAGTAACTTCCCCGTTTGCCCCGGCAACCACTACAATGCGGTTTTCCGCGGTGGGCTCGAGGAAGATCAGCGCAAGGCCCGTGGCCTCGGCATGGTTTGTGCGGACAAAGGCCGCATCCACGCCTTCTCGGCGAAACACGTGGCGATACTCTTCACCGTACCCATCCTTGCCCACGGCTCCAACCATGTGCACCCTCCCGCCGAGCCGGGCAAGAGCAACCGCCTGATTGGCTCCTTTACCCCCGGGATGCGTGCTAAACGAGTCGGCGAGTACCGATTCCCCGGGGCGGGGCGCGTGGGCGACGCTCGACACAAGATCCATGTTGATGCTTCCGATAACACAGTAGTTCATAGGCCTTGCACGTAGTCTAGTCCGACCTCCGTGCCCCGTCAATCTATGGTCTCAACAAACGGCTCTGCGAGAAAGGCCGGCCGGCTTGCGCCCACGCCGCCCGATCATTTACTATCAGGCAGTACAAGGAGACATGATGGCCGACGGCGCAACCCAACTACAGCTTGTTAGTTTTCAACTCGGTGGAGAGCATTACGCCATCGACATCATGGACGTTGAAGGTATTGTCAACGTAGAAGACGTCCGGCCTATTCCCAACGCTCCATCCTACGTAGAGGGCATATTTAATCTCCGCGGCGACATCATTCCGGTAATCAACTTGCACCGCCGATTCCACCTGCATAAGGCCGAGCTCTCCGAGGAAGACGAGCTGCTTTCTGGGTTTGTGATCGTGAATATCGACGGGATGCAGCTCGCGGTGATCATAGACAAGGTCTCTCGAGTCCTCACGGTTTCAACGGACGAGATCCAGCCGCCGCCGCAGATGATCGCGGGCATCGGCGCCGAGTATATCGAGGGTGTGGTCCACCGAGACGAGGGGTACTTGATCATCCTCGACACCCGCCGACTTTTTGACGTACGAGAACTCAGCCGGCTCGAGAGCATAAGCCGATAGCGTTTTATGGCGGTTCCCGTTTTTCGCCCCTCGATAAAGCGAAAGGACATGGATTCGGTCCTGTCCTGTATGGTCTCCGATGAGATAGGCCAAGGTCGATTGAGTGCTGAGCTGTCTTCGGCGGTGTCCGGTTACCTCGGTCGTGCCGGCGGTGTAGCGCTCCGGGAGCACTCACGTGCCGTTGAGTTGGTATTCGCCGAGCTCGAGCTCCAGCCCGGCGACGTGATCGGCTTGTCGCCTTTCCTCGACGGTGTGTACTTGGAGGTGGCCGGGGCCATGGGGCTGGAGGTGGTTCTCTTTGGCGTCGATCCTGCTCGTGGAGTAGTGGAGGCGGAAGCGGTAGAGGAGACCATCCGCGACAATCCCGCGATAAAGGCCCTTGTTGTTGATACGTCCCTCGGCCGAATTCCGGATATGGATCGGCTTGTTGATACCGATGTGGCGCTTGTCGAGGACGTATCCGAGGGCTTGGGTGCCAACACGGGCGAAAAAAAATGTGGTGCGTATGGCGGCTTTACCATCGTCGGCTTAGAGCAACACCACGTTATTACGGCGGGTGGCGGCGCGCTTGCGCTAGCGGCAAAGCGCAATGCAGCGGCCGGCCTTAAGAGGCGGGCCGACGAGAAGGTGGGAATACGACTCGCCGACATGAACGCGTCCCTCGGTATTACTCAGATCAAGGCACTGGAGAGCTTTATTGCCCGTCGTGCCGAAATCGCCGCCGTCTTTGGTCAGGCCGTTGCAATGGGCAAACACAAGACGCTTATTCATGACGGAGACGGCGAAAACGTCTTTTTTGGGTTTCCGATTATCGCCGAGACCGGCCTAAAAGAGATTGTCGCCTACGCTCGTCGCCACGGCGTGGAAGTCGAGCCTGCGTACGCGGGAACGATCGCGGCACGGCTCTTGGAAGACGCCGAACCGGATTCCCCACACGCGAGGTCGGACGCGGCCAATATGGTCAGGCGATGCGCGCTTTTCCCGTTGTATCCGATGATGAACCGAGAATCCATCGAAACTGTCCGGCGTGTGCTAAGCTCTCTGCCCTAACTTGAAGCTTGAACGCGACTTGGGCGGTGCGTATAGTTGAGGGGCCTCATGGACCGCAGTATCCGTCGGGTTTTAATAATCGCAAACCTCCAGAAAGACGGAGCCGCAGGCATCGTCGAAGACATTCGCACCTACGCCGAAGGACGCGGTATCGAGGTGGAGAGCTTTACCTTTCGGGGAAAACCCGGCCCGCCTCCAGAGGGACGGCATGACCTCGCCTTTTCCCTTGGTGGAGACGGCACCGTCCTATTTGCCGCCCGCGTACTGGCCCGTATTGGCACGCCGATTCTGCCGGTCAACCTGGGGGCCTTTGGCTTTATCACCGAGGTTGGTAGAGCCGAGTGGAAAGAGGCTTTTGAAGCGTACGAGCAGGGGGTTCTTGGTACCGGTCCACGAAGCCTCCTAAGAGTCTGCGTCCGGCGAAATGGCCACGAGATCGCTAACATTGCGGGCCTCAACGACGCGGTTGTTTCCGCCACCGGATTGGCGAAGATCATCCAGCTCTCGGTGACATTGGATGAGACGCCGGTGGGGCGATACCGTGCCGACGGCATGATCGTTGCCACCCCGACCGGGTCAACTGCGTACTCGGCGGCCGCTGGAGGTCCCATCCTCTTTCCTGAGATGGAGGCGATGATCATAAACCCGATCTGTCCGTTTACTCTGTCCCACCGCCCGATTGTTGTGCCGGGGAGCGAGACCATCTACATCGATGTGGACCCCGACCAACGGACGGGCGCTCTGTTGACGGTGGACGGGCAAGTCGTTCTGCCTCTCGAGGAGGGGGATCGAATTTGTGTCCGCCAAGCCGAGTACAAAGCCCTAATCATCCGGTCCAACCTGCGGAACTTCTACGAGGTCCTGCGCTCGAAACTAAACTGGTCAGGTGGATCGCATGCTTGAGGAGCTAAATGTTCAGAACTACGCCCTTATCGAGCGTTTGAGCATTCACTTTCGACCGGGCTTTAATGTTTTGACGGGTGAGACCGGCGCGGGCAAGTCTATCTTGGCGGGAGCCTTGGGGCTTATCCACGGCGCCCCGGGTGATGTTGCGGGAATCCGGACCGGCGCTGAAGAGGCGGTGGTGTCGGCGGCGTTTTACGTTGAGCCCAATCCCGTGGCCGGGGCCTGGCTTGCCGAGAGAGACATCGCGCTCGAGGACGGCTACGTCTTGGTTAGGCGCAGCGTCAAGCGTGCGGGGCGTGGATCGATCTACATACAGTCCACTCCCGTTACCCGGGGTGACCTCGAAGAGTTCACCGCGTTGGTGTTCGACATGCACGGGCAACACGAGCACCAATCGCTCCTCGATGAGCAGAATCACCGAAGAATTCTCGACGGCTACGCGGGTCTCGAGGAACACGTGGCAACCGTGGCCGAGCGTTTTTCAGAACTGACCGATGTCAAAAAACGCCTGGAAGCGCTCGAAGCCGGCGAACTGGACCGCGCTCGGCAGATCGATATTCTTACCTTTGCTGTCCGCGAAATCGACGAGGCGAATCTCAAAGCGGGCGAAGAGGAGGATCTCGAGCGCGAGCGAAAGCTGCTGTCGGAGCACGAGAAGCTCTACTCCCACCTGGAGTCGGCGTACGCGGCGTTGGCGGAGTCGAGAAACGGTGCCTTGGCCTACCTGCGAACCGCGCGTGGCTTGCTCTCTCACGCGACGGAAATCGACAAAGAGCTGGGCTCCGAGTCCAATCGGCTCGACGACCTGTTTTACGAGCTCGAGGACGCGGCGGAAACGGTTAAAGATCGCCTCGAGGGGCTGGTGTTTTCGCCTGGTCGCCTCGACGAAGTGCAGGAGCGCCTGAGCTTGATCCACCGTCTCGAGCGGAAGTATGGCAAAGAGATCGGCGAGGTCCTGCGCTACCGGGACGAGTCGGCCGCCACCCTGGACTCCCTGGAAAACTCAGAACAGAACCGAGAGGAGCTGCAGGCCTCCCTCAGGGTGGCCCAACAGCACCTGCGGACCGAGGCGGACGCGCTTAGCAAAAACCGGGCGTTGGCGGCACGGGAGCTGGAAGCGAAGATTGCCGCCGTCTTGGGCAATCTGGGCATGGCCAAGACCAGGTTCGAGATTGGCGTAGAGAAAAAGCGTAACTCTGCCGGCGGGATCGTATGTGGCGCAACGGGTATGGATGAGGTGACCTTTCGCCTGGCGCCGAACGTCGGGGAGCCGGTCAAACCTCTTAGACGAATCGCCTCCGGCGGCGAGATTTCCCGGGTGATGCTTGCCATCAAGACTATTCTGGCCGAGACCGATCCAATCGCCACTCTTGTGTTTGACGAGATAGACACGGGCATTGGCGGAGAGGTCGCTCTATCCGTCGGTGCTCATCTCGCCGACCTGTCACAGCATAAGCAGGTTCTGTGCATCACGCACCTAGCAAGCATTGCCGCCCGCGCCGGCATCCACTTCCGTGTAGACAAAGGCGAGTCGGGCGGGCGGACCTACACGAGGGTTGCGGTGGTGGACGGTGAGGAACGTGTGGAGGAGATCGCTCGAATGCTGGCAGGCGACCGTGAGGGAGTCACCGGCAGGAGTCACGCCAAGGAGCTGCTGGACCGGTTTGCGGACTAGTGCCCTCACCGTCTTGCAGCCCTCACCGGCGTACTCGTCGTCTTGTCCGCTGTCGTTACATCACATGGATGACACTGCCCCACACGTTTTCGTATACTGACGGGAAATAAGTCGGGGGTATGGATGGCAAAAGTCTCGCCGGAAGCGCGGCGCCGATATTTCGACATCGTGAAGGACTACAAACAGGCGATTGAGAAGGCGACGGCTCGGGAGAAAAACATCCTTCAGGTTATTGAAAGAGACGACGGCGGTGCGGACTACAAACGCATCAACCTTGCCGAAGAGCGTCTCAATCTGGCGTCGCTCTACTTGCTTCTCAACCGCATTTCCTTGGCCCTGCTCGGCGTAAAAAACGAGGCCTTCCTAAACGATGCGCGCAAGTCCTGCTACCAGAGTGTCATTTTCCTCGAGGAGGTGGTCTCCGGCTACGTTGATGCGCCTTTTTCAGACTACGCGGAGGCACACGATAGAATATCCGGACTCGAAGAACCGGAACGGTATCGGTTGGTCCGCAAGCTCGGCTTTAGCGTCGAGTCGATCGAAGCCGCCTTCGGAGATAACTCAAAGTGGCGATGGAGCTTTGTCGAGCTTGAGGCACGATTCGCCGCGGTTACCAAGAACCTTATCAACATGCGAACCCTCAAGGCCGGTTTGGATCCACGCGTGGACGGGTTTGAAGAGCGCATGGGGCACCTCAAGCTCGCAAAAGAACTCTTGAGAAAATCGGCGGATCGCTACCGCGAAAAATACGAGCTCTCCACAACACGTATCGACGACTTCAAGCTGGCAATCGCGTACTTGACCGCGCTCAGACGTATCCACGCCATGCTCGGCGAATCGGCTGAGTCTGAGTCTGTAAAGAAAAAGGCCGACGTCTGGCGACAGAAGATGGAGTCCGACGAAAAGCGGGCCGACGGAAACTCGTGAAACACCGCGGGATAGTGGTCCCAGTGTTTCTGTTGCTGGTGGCTCTGTGGCTCTTTGTCGGCGCAAGACCAATCCGTCTCGAACTCTCTTTGGCACCTACGTGGATCGACGTGAACGGGGCCGAGCTTGCGCCGAGTGAGGTGGGCGCGCCGGGGTTGCGGACAGCGGCCGCGTCGGGGCTGTCGTCCGTACCGAGCGACGACGCCCGGCCGCCGGTACCACTCCTGCTGGATGGGACTCTCTTCTACGTCGATCCTGCCGCCGGCGTGACGGCATCTCATCAGATACCCGAGTTTGTGGCCGCCGGGTCCGAGGCGTTTATCGGTTACTCCGGCGTTGCCGAAAACCACCTGCTCCAGCGCACGGACGGCGAGATTGTTGGCCGCGTAGCGGTTTCGGGGGCGCCGTTTGTAGTCAACGACCGGTTTTTTGTCGTTGCGCCGTTCCAAGACGGTGTAGCGGCCCTTGATGTCTCGGGTCGCCTCTTGTGGCGCGTGCGATATCCCGCGATCGTGCTGGACTTGGACCACACGGCCGGTATCACCGCCGTCGGTCTGAGCGACGGCACGGTACGGCTGCTTAACGAGGCGGGCACGGAGGCGAACAGGGTCCACGCCGCCGGGTTACTAGAATCCGGAACAATACACGGCGTGGCCCTCTCTTCAGAGGGCGCCTTCCTCGCCACGGCCCTTTCCGACGGCGAGGGTGCCTACGGGGCCGTCTTCGACCTGCTTACTACCCCGCGGACGCCGCCGGTGTTTGATCTTGGTCCCGGGGTGACCGGACCGGTCCGCGTCGAGTTTCTGTCCGACGATCGATTGCTCACCTACGGATCATCGCGGGCGCTGACGCTCGTGCGCCTCTTCCGTACGCCGGAAATCAGAACCATCGAAATGTTCGACCTTGTTGCCTTTGGCGCCGTATTTGGAAACGAGGAGTGGGAAGGGCTGGTGTACGCCCTGGAGTATCCGGACGGAATGCCGACGCTGCTCCTCCTGACTCCGGAGGGGAGGCGTGTCGCGGAGACGGCCCTGCATGTAACGGAGGCGAGTGTGACCGGCGGCGATGCCGCGATTGTGGTAGCGGGCGTGACCGAGGCCGGTGCGGTTGATGTTGCCGCGTTGGAGCCGCGCCTCAGATGAAACAAACGCGAGTTGTTCTCGGGATAGTGCTGTTCGCGTTTGTCCTTGGATCGGACGCCGGCGCGTGGGACTGGCCGAGCGAAGAGCCGCGTATCGCGTCCGTATTTGGGCAGTACGTCATGCGCCGTTATCAGCCCGGCATCGTCTTCGACATGACGGTAGGCCCCAACTGGACGCCGGCGGAATCCGAGCGCGTCTACTCGCGAGGAGAGGTTGAGCCGCTTGCGCGTGTTCCAAGCGCAATCGGCGATTTTTGTCTCTCGCGGCATGACGACGGCTTCCTCTTTGTCGTTGCTACCCTCTCGGCCGGCTCCTACCTGGCAATTGTCGATACCGGGCTGCGCCGCTGGGTAAATCCGGTGGGGTTGTTGCCGGACCTATCCGACGGCGCCGTGCCGCGTGCCGAACCGCCGACTCTTCGCGGCCCAGCCGGGGTCTTTCCATCCGGCGTCACGGAGGTAATCCCGGCCGGCACCTATGACATCCTTGTATCCGCGTTCGATGTCCTGCGATTGTCAGGGAGGTCTGTATCCGTGGCGCCACACTCCGTTTTTGTACGGGTGGCCAAGCAGCGGGATGACGTCGCGGTTTCTCAACCGCCGCTTGCGGATCTTGTCCTCGTGTTCGACGTTATCTCGTTTGAGGGAGGGCTGCCTTCCGTCGGCTTTTTGCGGCCACATCGGACGGCCGGGCTCTACCAGGACAACGGCGTCTATAATCTTGGTAGCTATGAGTTTACTCCCGGTCGCTACGCGATAGATCTGGCGGTTGAAGATGCGTCAGGCAATAGGTTTTTGCGGAGTTTCGCCGTTGGCGTGGTCGAACCGGGCGATTCTTGACAGCTATACGGCAAATTTCTACCATTGATTAATGAGTTATCCTCTCCGGCCGGAACCCTCCCGCATATGAGACCCTCCCGCATATGAGAAGAGAACGTCTCTTGTGCCTATCGTACGCCACCCTCGAGCAACTTGCATCTCGGATGGAGGTCGAGTACGAAAAAGGGGCGGGTCGCGAGGAGCTCGTCGAGGCCATTCTGGAAGTAATCAAAGAAAATCGAGAGGAGTGGGAGCGTCAAACAAGCGCGCCTTTGAGGTTCGAGGAAAAAAAGTTTGATCTTCCCCCGGAAGATGTTCTGGAGCTTACCGAACCCGAGGACGCTCATTTTCCCGAGTCGTACAACAAAACGCGGATTCGGATGCTTCTGCGCGATCCCGAGTGGGCCTTTTTGTACTGGGACCTCAACCCCAACCTTACCGACGGCTACCAGCTTGCCAACGACTTCAGCGGCCTTCACCTCAGAGTCTTGGAGCTATCGTCTCCGAATATCAGCGTCACCAAGGACCCCTTGGACTCATTCGACATCGATGTCCGCCTCGACGACCGGAGCTGGTACCTCAACCTGCCGAATCAAGGCACGTTTTATGCGGTGCAGCTTGTTGCATCGTCCGGATCACGCGTCGAGGTGTTGGCCGTGTCCAACGTCGTCCCGGTTCCGCGGCTTGTGGTACCGGAGGTGGCCGCATCCTCGGCTCGGAGTGCCCCCATCATAAAGCTCTCAGGCATCGAAAACGCCGGTCGTCAGGCTGCCTCCCTCGATAGCGGCCGTCGAGGCATGTCCCTTATCGGCGAGCTCTACGGCAGAAACTAGGCTATGAAAACCGGCTATTTTATGCCCGTTCTCCACGCGCATCTCCCATTTGTGCGTCATCCCGAACACGAGGAGTTTCTGGAAGAGTATTGGCTCTTCGAAGCCATATCGGAAACGTATCTGCCGCTCCTGCGCGTGTTCCGGGGGCTAGAGGAAGACAAGGTTCCGTTTAAGCTTACCATGTCTATCTCACCTACGCTCGCCACGATGTTACGGGACGATCTTCTTTTGTCGCGCTACGAGCGACATCTCGACCGTCTTATAGAGCTGGCCGAGCGTGAGGTTGCACGAACATCCGGTGATCCCCTTTTTGAGCCCGTCGCTCAGTTGTATCGGGATTTGTTTTTAGAGAATCGGCATGATTTTGCGGTCCGCTACGAGCGGGACGTTCTCCACGGATTTGACTACTACCACAAGCGTGGCCATATCGAGATGATCACGACGCCTGCAACCCACGCCTTTCTCCCGCTTTACGAGAACTACCCCTACGCGACGCAGGCGCAAGTGGACACGGCGGTCAAGTCGCACGCGGAGAGTTTTGGGAAGGAGCCACGGGGCATGTGGCTGCCCGAGTGCGGGTACTACCCGGGGCTCGAGGAAATACTCAAAGACAACCGCATTTCGTACTTCTTTACGGCTGCTCATGGGCTCTTGTACGCCGAGAACGCTCCCTCGCGGGGAGTGTTTGCACCGGCGGAGGCAAACGGCACGTACGCCTTTGCCCGGGACGTGAGCCTTGCCAACGCGGTTTGGTCGGCGGAGGAGGGGTATCCCGGCGACTTTGTATACCGAGACTTCTACCGCGACATCGGCTACGATCTGCCCCTCGAGTACCTGGCTTCGAGTCTTCCGATGGGTCGAGTGAGGACCAGTACAGGCCTCAAATACTACGCAATAACCGGTAACACGGAGGAGAAACGCCCCTATCATCCACGGATCGCCAAGTCCAAGACCGTCGAACATGCCGACAACTTTGTGTATCGTCTTTTGCGTCGAATAGACAAAGCGACGCCGCTTATGGACATCCCACCCGTCGTTGTCTGCCCATTTGATGCGGAGCTCTTTGGCCACTGGTGGTTTGAGGGTCCCTGGTGGCTGGACATGCTCTACCGGGACCTTGCGGAGGTACCGGACCGCGTCGAGGTTGTGACTCCTACCATGTACCTCAAACGGCACCCGGATCAAGAGAAGGTCCAGCCCGTGTTCTCGAGCTGGGGGAGCAAGGGTTACGCCGAGGTCTGGCTCGACGGCAGCAACGATTGGATTTACCGGCACCTCCACACCGCCATCGAGCGGATGCAAGAGCTGGTGCGACGCTTTCCCAATGAGAGTGGTCTCAAACAGCGGGCCCTGGCCCAGGCCCTTCGCGAAGTCATGTTGAGCCAAGCCTCGGACTGGCCCTTTATCATGCACGCCGGCACGGTCGTTTCGTACGCCAAACGACGCATTCGTGAGCATGTCAGCAACTTTACCCACATCTACGAGTCGCTCTCCCGTGGGGTCGTGGGCACCGAGTGGCTCACGCGCGTTGAGCGGAAGAACAACATCTTTCCCAACATCGACTATCGGCTCTACGCCGAGCGAAAATCCGGCCCTCCAGCCTAAATAGCTAATACCTGTTAAGTAGTTTTCCTCATCTTATAACTTTTCCCAGGAAGATTCTGTCTACTCGTGTTGACAGGGAAATTCGTGAGGGTAGTATTGGTAGGAAAGTGGGAGAAAGTGGGAGATCGAGGGAGAACGTGGGAACCACGCCATGCTGACCGGCGAATATCGCAACGCGGTGGACGAGAAAGGACGCCTTTTGGTGCCATCCCGCGTTCGGAACGAGATCGCCGGGTCCGTGCTGGTTGTTACTCGGGGCCTCGATACCTGCCTTTGGCTCTTCGAGCCGGAGGTGTGGACCCGGTTCTCCGAGAAGATCATGGGAGCAACCTCGCCTTTCGATGCAAAGGCGCGGGTCATCCAGCGGCGGATTATCGCCCCGGCCCAGGAGATGGAAATCGACAAGGCCGGTCGCATAACCATTCCGCAGACGCTTCGCGACTACGCGAAGCTCAAGAAGGATTCCGTCATTCTCGGAATCAAGAAGTATTTGGAGCTATGGGACGAGGCCGAGTACCTCGCGTATTGCGAGAGTACGGAGGAAGCGTTCCAGGAGGCCGCCGAAGAACTGGGAGGACTCGTCCCCTTCTAGGGCTACCGTTATGAACCTGGTGCACGAGCCGGTGATGACTCGAGAGCTCCTCGAGTACTGCGCACCGGTGGTGCCCGACGGTTTGATGATAGACGGAACCCTGGGAGAGGGCGGGCATTCGGCGGCCTTCCTGGCTGCGCACCCCCGGCTACGGCTGGTGGGGATAGACGCAGACCCAACGATGATACACCGTGCCCAGTCGCGGCTTGCGCAGTTCGAAGGGAGGACGACGCTGGTGCAAAGCTGGTTCGACGAGTATTTTTCCGGTCACGGCGTTGTCCATCCGGCCGGCGATGGGGCCCAGATTATCATTCTGGACCTCGGGCTCTCTATGTTTCACTTTCGCGGGGCAGGAAGGGGCTTCTCCTTTGTGGAAAACGGGCCGCTCGACATGCGCCTCTCCCCCAACGGGAAGACCACCGCCGCCGATCTCGTAAACGACCTGCCGGAGGCGCGACTTGCCGACCTTGTCTTTACCTACGGCGAAGAGCGGTATTCCAGGCGAATCGCGTCGGCGATCTGCAGAAATCGCCCCATCACGACCAGCCTCGCACTCGCCGAGCTTATTCGGCGCACCGTTCCGCCGGCCTATCGGCGCGGTCGTATTCATCCTGCCACTCGAACCTTTCAAGCACTCCGAATCGTTGTTAACGACGAGCTCGGGCGGATTGGCAGAGCCCTGCCGGCCGCCGCGGCCAGGTTGGCCAAAGGCGGCAACCTAGGGGTTATCTCGTTTCACTCGCTCGAAGACCGGCTCGTAAAGCGTATCTTTCGAGTGCTTGTCGACCCCGCCTGGGAGCCCGGGCCGGGCGCCGCTCCAAAACCCGGCGCCCAAAGACCCACCCAAAGAACCGGAGAAATGAGCGCCGCGCGCGCGTATGATTTCCAGTCACCACAATACGGCGGCGAAGGCCGTGAGTTCTCCTTAGGTACCAAAAAGCCTGTAACGCCAAGTCAAGAAGAGATAGAACGCAATCCCGCCGCCTCGAGCGCAAAGCTGCGGGTGCTCCGATGTGTTTCGGAGGCCGCCGCGTGAAACGGTTAGTCGCCGGTTTGGTGGTGGCGACACTGTTGTTTGTGGCCGTTTACCAGGCCTTTCGGTATCACCAACTCGAGACCGAGGTCGAGGCCCTACTCGAGGAGCAGAACCAAGTATTCGAAGACAACAAGCGGCTTATCGCCGCCATTTCGCTCTTGACCTCCCCGTCGCGGATTCTGCGTCTGGCCGAAGAAGAACTGGGCATGGAGCTTACACCTCGTGAGCGGGAGCGAATTCTCAGTCTCGAACCCTCCGGTCGATCCGAATCGGCTTCAGGATCTGAAAGGAGGGGCGAGTGAGTTTGGAGGAACGCGCCGGCCTGCTCCTTCCCGCGACCGTGGAACGTCTTGCCGAGATAGCACGTGCCCGCCTTGAGGGATCTGCCGATCGTACTATCGACTCGGTTTCCATCGACACACGAAGCCTCAATCCCGGTGCGCTGTTTGTGGCGTTGCCCGGAACAAACACCGACGGACACGCGTTTTTGAACGCCGCCTACGAGGCCGGCGCCGTAGCGGCGTTGGTGGCCGAGGCCCGGCTTTCGGAGGTGTCCGTACCCCGGGGGTTGTCGCTGCTGGTGGTCGATGATCCGCTTGCCGCCCTTGGGGCTCTAGCGAGTGTCGCTCTACGCAATGCACCGGGCATCGTCCGAATCGGAATAACCGGTAGCAATGGGAAAACAACGACCAAAGAGCTCGTGGCGACGGTCCTCGGTACGGAGAAGCGGGTTTTCAAGACACGGGGGAACTTCAACTCGGTTATCGGCATACCCTTGTCGGTGTTTGCTATACCAAAAGACGCCGAGGTTGCGGTATTCGAGATGGCCATGAACCAGATTGGCGAGATGGCCGCTCTCGCATCCATCGTGCGTCCCGAGATAGCGATTATCACCAACATCGGAACGGCACACATCGGCATGATCGGATCTCAGGACGGGATCGCGAGGGAAAAGAAGGAGATTACCTCGGCCTTCACCGGGTCCGAGACTCTTTTAGTGCCCGCCCGGGAACGCTATCGCGATTTCTTGTCGGATGGTGTCCGCGGACGGGTTCTTCCCTACGGTGCGGGCGGCGACCATGGCGTCGCGGATTTCCGCGACAGGGGGCTTTCCGGAATCGGGGTCGAGTTCCGTGGTGAGCAGGCAGTCGTGCCGCTGGTCGGTCTGCAAAACACGCGCGCGATCGAAGCGGCCCTCGCAATAGCCGAACTCCTCTTGGTCGATGACAAAAACACTTCCCGTGGGCTTTCGGAGGTGAGACTGCCGGAAGGGCGTGGCAAGGTCATACCCGGATCCGTCACCATCATCGAAGATTGCTACAACGCGTCGCCGGAATCTACGGCGGCGGCTCTTAGGTTTTTGTCCGGTCTCGACTGGCCGGGACGAAAAGTGGCCGTCCTCGGGGACATGCTCGAGCTCGGCGAAAAAAGTCCCAACCTGCATCGGGGCTTACAGGACGCGCTCTCTCGTCAAGGCCGCGCAGCAGGCGGGAGCCGAGTTGATGCCGTTTTTACTCTTGGTCGTGAAATGAGCTTGCTCCGCGTCGCTCTGGACCGAGGGGAGACGCCGCCTGCCGGCGCCGCTTTTGTGAATACAAAGGAACTTGAAATGGCCCTTGGTCGCTACCTCCGTGACGGCGATCTGGTGTTGCTCAAAGGGTCACGGGGAATGGCCCTGGAGCGCCTTGTTTTTCCGATTCAAAGCGGCGCCGGAGTCTCCGGAGGGTCGCGATAGATGTTTCGAGAGTTTTTGTATCCGCTTGTCGAATACTTCACGCCGTTTAACATCTTTCAGTACATCACCTTTCGCGCCGCCTACGCGGCGGTTACCGCTTTGCTAATTTGCTTTATCTTTGGTCCGGGGATCATCCGACTTATTCGTCGCAAGCACGCAGGAGAGGAGATCCGTTCAGACGGTCCGAGCACGCACCTTGCCAAATCGGGTACGCCCACCATGGGCGGGCTTATGATCATCCTTGCCGTCGTGATATCGGTGATCCTCTGGCAGGACATCAAAAGCATCTATACGTGGGTGGCCCTGATCTCCGTGATTGGCTTCGGCGCCATCGGCTTTGTAGACGACTACCTAAAGATATACCGGAAAAACAAAAAGGGGCTCCGGGCCAACGTCAAGTTGGTCGGGCAGATTGCCGTGTCGCTGGCGGTTGTGCTAATTCTCTACTTCAACCGAACCGAGGAGACAACCCTTCTGTATCTCCCGTTCCTCAAGGAGCCGGTGGGAGATCTGTCGATATTCTACGTTCCGTTGGCGGTGCTGCTAATTACCGGGTTCAGCAACGCGGTGAATCTCACCGACGGCCTCGACGGGCTGGCTACGGGCCTGGTGATTATGGTGGGTCTAACTCTCGCCGTCATAAGCTACGTGACCGGCCACGCCTTTTTCTCCGACTATTTGGGACTGCCGTTTATCCAGGGCGCCGGGGAGATCACCGTTGTTGCGCTTGCGCTGGCGGGGGCCTGTGTAGGCTTTCTTTGGTTCAACAGCCATCCGGCCGAAGTCTTTATGGGTGACACCGGTAGCCTTGTGTTGGGCGGTCTTTTGGCGGTGATCTCCGTAATGATCAAAAAGGAGATCCTGCTTTTGATAGTCGGCGGAGTGTTTATTCTCGAGGTGGCCACCGTGATTATACAGGTTGTCCACTTTAAGCTGACCCGACGTCGGGTCTTTCTTATGGCACCGCTCCACCACCACTTCGAGCTCAAAGGCTGGTCCGAGCCGAAGGTTGTGTCGCGATTGTGGATTCTGGGAGGGCTTTTTGCCATCCTCAGTCTCTCGACGTTGAAGATTCGATGAGAAACGGCGCATGAGCGAACGATTTCGACCTGAACGCCTCGGCACCCCCTCGACGCCCGACTGGGGAATGCTCTCGATCCTCGTGCTTCTGGCCGGCGCGGGTATCGCATTGCTGTTCTCATCGTCGTACTTTCGAGCGGAGCTACAGTTCGGAGATCCACTTTTCTTTCTGAAGCGTAGAACCCTCTATTTGTTTCTAGGGCTAGGAATTGCTACTCTTGCCGCACGCATATCGCTGCGCTTTGTTCGCCGGAGTCTGCCGCTTTTGATAGGCCTGTCCTTCTTGCTCATGCTGCTTACCTTTGTCCCCGGGATTCGGGTCGATACGATGGGCGCCCACCGGTGGATCCAGGTACTTGGTATGAGCTTTCAACCCTCCGAGCTTGTCAAGCCGGTTGTGGTCATCTACCTCGCCCATATGTTCGAAAAAAAGCGGGAGCAATTCGATGATCCTGCAAAAGCGATACTGCCGCCGTTTTTGGTGCTCCTTGTGTTTTCGGGGCTAATCTACCTGCAAAACGACTTCTCCACGGCGATACTTGTGTTTGCCGTTGGTGTGGTCATGTTTTTTGTTGGGGGATTGCGGCTCCGATACTTCCTTGGTTTGGGCATTATGACGTTGCCTATGGCCGGAATGCTTCTTTTGACGCGGGAGCATCGCGTCGAGCGGCTTATCGCCTTTCTCGATCCCGGCCGGGATCCCCTGGGAAGCGGCTTTCATCTGCGCGTCTCCCGCTCCGCCCTCGCTTCGGGCGGCCTTTGGGGTCAGGGGGTCGGAGAGAGCAGTTACAAGCTTGGAATTCTACCCGAGTCCAACAGCGACTTTATCTTTGCGGTTGTTGGCGAAGAGCTTGGGTTTTTGGGTGTCAGCCTTGTTGTCGGACTATTCGTTCTGTTTGCCCTAAAGGGCTACTCCATAGCGCGACGGGCCGAGGGGCGATTTGAGTACTACCTGGCCTTTGGGGTCACCACCAGCATTGTGCTGCAGGCTTTGGTCAACATGGCCGTTGTCTCCGGTCTGGTGCCTGCAACGGGCATTCCACTTCCGTTTTTCTCGGCCGGCGGTTCCTCGATGATTATGACCATGGCTATGTGCGGCCTTCTCCTAAACGTTTCGAGACGCAGTCGATTGGGGGAGGCCGACAGTGGCTGACCGTATGAGCCTTAACAGGGCGTCCGGTGTCGAATGGACCGCGGGGAGCGTGCGTCCCGTTGGTCCGGAGCTGCCCTCGGAATCGCCCAAAACCGATCGCGCCGGTCGCTTTCTCAAAGGCTTTATCGTATTGCTGGTGATGTTCCTTGCCGGCGAGATTGTATTTCATCTGCTGATTGCGCCAAAGCTTTCGATAACGGAGGTTACCGTCTCTATCGACGGAGGTGGAGATCGTACCGAGATCATTGCGGCCGCGGGGTTGACAGGTGCCCCGCTGTACTTCCAGGTCGATGCTTCTATGGCCGTCGACGGCGTGGAAGCACTCCCGTGGGTAAGGTCCGCCGAAGTGCAAAAGGTGTTTCCAAACGCCGTAACAATCAGTGTTGTGGAGAGAACGCCCATTGCCATGGCGCTGTCCGAGTCCTCCGTCGGGAGCATGCCTGTTTTGGTGGATGCGGAGGGCATCCTCTACGCCGCGGGCAACCACCTGGCCACCGATGACCTGCCGCTCGTTTCGGGGCTTCGGTTGTCCGACTACCGGCCTGGGGCCCGAGTGGATCGCAGGCTCACGGCGTTCTTCGAGGATCTGAGCAGGCTCAAGCGGGAATCGCCGACGCTGTACCGTCTTATCTCGGAATATCGAGTCATTCCGCGGGGCGAGCACGATTTCGAGATCGTGATGTATCCGGTGGTGCCCCGCGTACCGGTCCGTGTCGGCAACTCGGTGACCGCCGAGCTTATTAGGACCGTGGTGCTTGTCTTAGACGTGGTCAAGGATGAAGCGCCGCGCGAGCTCGATTTTAGGTCGGGCAACGTTGTGTTTAGGCCGGGGGGGGACTAAATGCCGTCGGAAGACTTGGTAGTCGGACTCGACATCGGCACCACAAAGGTGTGTGCGGTGATTGGTGAGTACGACGAAAACGAAAAGCTACAGATTATCGGTGTGGGCTCGAGCCCGTCTTCAGGTCTTCGTCGTGGAGTTGTGATCAACATCGAGCGAACGCTCAAGTCGGTAGCCGCCGCCGTAGAGGCGGCCGAGCAGATGGCCGGGCGCGAGGTGGGAACCGTGTTCACGGGCATTGCCGGCGGCCACATCGAGGGCATTAACTCCCGCGGCGTTGTGGCGGTAACCGGCAAAGGCCGGGAAATCACCACCGTCGACATCGAGCGAGTTATCGACGCAGCCAAGGCTGTGGTAATCCCCATGGACCGCGAAGTGCTCCACGTCATCCCTCAGGAGTACATCGTCGACGACCAGGACGGCATCAAAAACCCCCTGGATATGATCGGCGTTCGCCTCGAGGCGGAGGTGCACATCATCACTGCGTCGGTCACCTCGCTCCAGAATCTGGTGAAGTGTGTTAATCGCTCGGGCTTTCGAGTGGGCGATATAATCCTCGAATCGTTGGCTTCCTCCATGGCGGTCCTTGCCGAGGACGAAAAAGAACTCGGTGTATTGCTCCTCGACCTCGGAGGCGGCACCACGGACGTTCTGGTTCATCTCGACGGGGCGCCGTATTTCACGAGTGTTATTCCCGTAGGCGGCGGGCAGGTCACAAAAGACCTCTCCATTATGCTTCAAACGCCGGCCGAGTCCGCGGAGCGAATCAAGATCGAGGCGGGTTGCTGCTTTTCGCCCCTTCTCGAAGACGACGAGCAGGTGATCATTCCGGGCGTTGGAGGCAGACCGCCGTTGTCGGTAGAACGGTCGAAGCTCTGCTCGATAATTCAGCCCCGCATGGAAGAGATATTTACGATGGTTCGCGACCAGCTGAAGAAAAAGCGCCTCCTCGACCGCCTTGGCGGCGGAGTTGTTATCACCGGCGGTGGGGCGCTTTTACCCGGCACCGTCGAGCTTGCCCAGGACATCTTTCACATGGCGGCCCGCGTGGGTCGTCCCACAAACTTCGGCGGCCTTGTGGAGGAGTACCAGCGCCCGGAGCTCTCTACCGCGGTTGGGCTTGTGTTGTACGGTTCGGCCTACTCGGGTCAGGCCGTGGCTGAAGCGCGTGCCAAAGGTCGCTCGAGCGGCTTTTTCCGCGCGATAGGAGAATGGTTCAGGAACTTCTTTGAGTAATACTTAGAGAGATAAAACAAACATCGGGAGGGGACGATGAAGTTTGAGTTGGTAGAAGAGGCAATAGAGGTGGGAGACCTGTCGGGTAGTCCCACGGTAATCAAAGTCATAGGCGTCGGTGGCGGTGGCAGCAATGCCGTCAACCGGATGATCGCTTGTGGGCTGTCGCACGTGGACTTTGTGGCGGCCAATACGGACCTGCAGGCGTTGAATCGGTCCAACGCGCGCACGCGCCTGCCGCTCGGGTCCAAGCTTACCGGCGGCCTCGGCGCCGGTGGCGACCCGGAGGTTGGCGAGAAGGCCGCGCTCGAGGACATGGAGGAAATCCAATCCGTGATCCAAGGTGCGGACATGGTGTTTATCACTGCGGGTATGGGTGGCGGCACCGGGACCGGAGCCGCACCCGTCATCGCCCGCGCGGCCCGAGAGATGAACATTCTCACCGTCGCGGTCGTAACAAAGCCGTTTGTCTTGGAGGGGCGGTACAAAGCGCGGCTTGCCGATGAGGGCATTTCCAAGCTCCGTGACGAGGTGGACACGCTTATCACGATCCCGAATCAGCATCTATTGCGCATCGTGGAGCGCAAGACGCCGATCCGCGACGCGTTTGTCATCGCCGACGATGTTCTGCGTCAAGGCGTGCAGGGCATCTCCGACCTGATCACAAAACCCGGTGAGATCAACATCGATTTTGCCGACGTCCGCACCATCATGAAAGGCAGGGGAGACGCGCTAATGGGCGTCGGGATCGGTAACGGAGATAACCGTGCGGTTGACGCGGCCACAAACGCTATCAACAATCCTCTGCTGGAGGACGTCCGCATCGACGGCGCAAAGGCGCTTTTGGTCAACGTGACAAGCGGCGAAGACTTCTCGCTTCCTGAGTACGAAGAGGTCCTCTCCATCATTACCAAAAACGCCGACGACACCGCCCACATCATCGTAGGTAGCGCGGTGGACGAGATGATGGACGAAGAAGTGAAGGTTACCGTCATCGCCACCGGCTTTGATCAGATTGATCCTCCCTCCGAGGAGGAAGAGCAGGACAAACGGGAAGAAAAGCCCGGCTTTATCTCCCTCGATCAATGGCTCGAGATGACAAGCGGTCGCAAGACACGAAAGGCAGATGAGCTCTTTGGTCAGGACGAAGACGACGGCGCCCTCGGCATTCCGGCGGTGCTTCGCCAGGCAAATCGCTCCGCCGGCGGAGAGGAAGCGCAGGGCACATGAAATCTCATGGGCCCGTCGCGGCCTTTTCCGACTACCTGACCGTCGAGCTTCGTTTGTCTGTGGGCACCGTGGAAACCTACGTTCGCGAGGCATCCTTATTGCTGGACTATGCACGGGAAGAGGGTACCACCGTTGCGGAGATCGGGATTGACAGCCTTATCGAGTACCTCGTGGCACGGCAAACGGGCGCCGGAGTTGATCAGCGAACGATCGCCAAGGTTGTGTCGAGCCTGCGTGCCTTTTTCCAGTACCTCGTATTAGACGGCGTAAGGAAGGACAATCCCGCGTTGCTGGTGGAGCTGCCGAAGATGGCCCAGAGGGTTCCCGGGGTTCTCGAAGTCGATCAGGTCGAGGCCATTCTCGACTCGATTGACACCACCACTCCCCTTGGTCTTCGGGACCGCGCCTTGTTCGAGCTTATCTACTCCTGCGGTCTGCGCGTGTCGGAAGCCGTGGAGCTTAGTCTCGACCACGTGTACCTGAGGGAGGGACTTATTCGTGTGTTCGGCAAGGGCAAAAAAGAGCGCCTTGTGCCGGTTGGACGGGAAGCGGCAAAGCACCTCTCCCTCTACCTCGACCACGGGCGCCCCCGGCTGATCAAGCCCGGCGTCGGAAAGGCCGTGCAGGCGGTGTTCCTGAATCACACGGGGCGCCCCTTGAGCCGTAAGGGCATCTGGAAACGGTTTCGCGATGTGGCGGACAGGGTCGGGGTAGATGCCAAGGTGCACACTCTCCGGCACTCATTTGCGACGCACCTTTTGGCGGGTGGTGCCGACTTGCGCGCCGTTCAGGAGCTCCTCGGCCACGCCGATATCTCCACAACCCAGATTTACACCCATGTCGGTAAAGATGATTTGCACAGGAAGCACTCGGCTTTGCACCCTAGAGGCTAGGGAAAGGGGGGACTATGAACGATTTGGACACGTTGATTAAAGACACTAAACGACGCTTGGACGAGGCCGGGATTGTGGACAGGAGCATCGGCGGCTCCTACAGGACTCCGGCAGGGACTACGCTCGCCGGTTACTTCGACCACACCGTCCTCAAACCGGAAACCAGCGCGGAGATGGTGGAGACCCTCTGCAATGAGGCCATGGAGGCCGGCACGGCCTCGGTGTGTGTTCCGCCAAACCGCGTGGAACAGGCCGCCTCGCTCTTGACGGGCACGGCCGTCAAAGTGTGCACCGTCACAGGCTTTCCCTTGGGCTACGACCGTTCGGAGGCAAAGGTTGCGGAAACCAAGCGTGCGGTGGCCCTGGGAGCTCACGAGGTGGACATGGTCCTCTCTATCGGACTTCTCAAGGACGGCGATCTTCGCTCGGTCTACAACGACATCAGGGTTGTGATCGAAGCCGCCGCTCCCGCCGTCGTAAAGCTAATCGTAGAGACCGCGCTCTTGACCGACGAGGAGCTTGTCATCGCGGGACTCCTTGGTGTCCACGCCGGCTGTGCGTTTTTGAAGACCTCTACAGGCTTTGGACCGGCCGGCGCCAAGACCGAACACGTGGAGGTCCTTCGGCGGCTCGCCGGGGACAAAGTAGGCGTCAAGGCGGCCGGAGGCATCAAGAACCTTGCCTTTGTAAAAGAGCTGGTGCAGGCCGGTGCAGACCGGATCGGCGCTTCCTCCACGGTGGCCATACTCGCTGAAGCAGATGGCCAAAAAGGAGCGTAATGAAGTATAGAGGTGTCCTGACGATTTTTATCTGTGTCCTCATGCCGGCGCTTGCCATCGTCTCGTGTGACTCGTCTCGGCAGGACCCCTATCTTCAGGACCTCTTGGAGACCGAGCCCAACGCTGAAGAGCTCCCGGACGACCGGATTGCCGAGCTCCGCCGCTCCGTAAACGACTTCAAAGAGGAGGTCGAGCAACGGGTCCGGGCCACCGGTAACCTTGGGCATTACTATCGCCTTTTGGCGTCGGAGTACATGAACAGGAGGATGTACGGACCGGCTATCGATGCGCTCGAGGAGGCGCTACGCATCGAGGCGGACAACGAGATTCTTTACTATCGCATGGGGGTGGCGGCGGCGCGGCAGGCAAAGGCCGTGTTTGACGAGGAGGAGCGGCAGTCCCTGTTCCGGCGATCAGAGCAGGCGTATCGCCGCTCAATCACACTTGATCCCGGCTACGTCGACGCCCTGTACGGCCTTTCCGTGCTCTACGTGTTTGAGCTCGACAGGCCCGCCGATGCGGAGCCGCATCTCGAGCGCTTACTTGCCGAAGAGCCGCGGCGAACCGATGCAAGGTTCTTGCTGGCTCGAGTCTACGTCGCCACCGGCCGTATCAGCGATGCGGTCGAGATCTATGGGGAGATCGTGGAGACCACCTCGGATGAAGAACAACGGCGCCGTGCCCTAGAGAATCAGCGCAGTCTACTGGGAGGAAGTCAGTGAGAAACAGGTTGCTTCAGCATGCCGTGGCACGGATGAGCTTCTTAAAGACCGCGGAAAAGCTTCTTGTCGCGGAGGTCGTCGATACGGAGCGTTTTTTCTCCTCGCTCTCCCTCACCGACATCGCGGGAATAGTAGGCAGAAAGGTCACAACGAGCCTTTGGGACCCGCCGCGGATTCTGCGTCGCGCGGAGTTGGATCTATTATACATCGACCAAAACGACATCGGTACTTTGATGATCTGGTCGCCGCCGTACCCGCCGCAACTCCGCGAAATCTACGACCCACCGTTTTTACTGTTTGTTCGGGGAGAGCTTCCCTCTTGGGACAAGCCGGTTGTATCGATTGTAGGCACCCGGAAGCCGTCGGAGGCGGGTTTGCGCGGGGGCTACATGCTTGCCAAAGAGTTCGCCTCCCTCAACGTTCCCGTGGTCTCCGGTCTCGCCAGGGGCATCGATGCCGCGGCCCATCGTGGCTGCATTGACGGCGGTGGGTGCACCGTGGCGGTGTTTGGTGCCGGCATCGACACTATTTGCCCCGGATCCCACGTGCACCTTGCTGAGCGGATTCTTACCTCCGGGGGCGCCTTTGTTGGAGAATTGCCCCCCGGAACGCCGCCCTCGCGTTTTACCTTTCCGCAGCGGAACCGAATCATCACCGGGCTCGCCCGCGGCACCGTGATCGTCGAGGCGCCGGCGCGGTCCGGGGCCTTGATCAGCGCCGACTACGCCATGGACCAAGGCCGGGACGTGTTTGTGCACCGCGCCGGCCTGGATCCGGAGCGCAGCCCAGGTGCGGCCGCGCTTGTGGAGGACGGCGCGTACACCGTGGATACGGCGGCGGACGTGCTCGCCGAGTGGGGCATCGGACCGGCGCCGGACGCCGACGGCGCGGGCGAGGTAGGCGACGCGCCGGAAGGCCGCCTCGATCCGCGGACCGCTACGGGCGAAGCGGAGGCCGGAAGCCTAGCGGCGGCCGCCGTCCGCAAGGAGCTCGGCCTGTCGTGACCGGCAAAAAGAACGTCACTAACAACAATCGCGGGACGCGCGCGGGAGCCGACAACCGGCCTGCCGGCGGCGCCGCCAGGCCATCGGGGCCGGGTGCGGAATCTTGGGACGCCGCCGCCACCTACATCGGGGATTACTTGGACTACCTCAGGAGTATCCGCAACTTGAGCGAAGCAACAATCACCGCCTACGGCGGCGACCTCCACGGCTTTTTTTCCTGGCTCGAGGCCGACGGCCGGGGCGGGGACGAGCCTGACCGCGACGGCGTGCGCGCCTACATCGCCGCGCGTAGCCGTGCAAACGCCGCCGCCACAAGCGTCAACCGCGCACTTGCGGCCGTAAAGGGCTTTTTTAAGCACCTCGAGCGGCGCGGGATTGTGCAGTCAAACCCCGCGGCGACGGTACGTTCGCTCAAACGCGAGCGGCGGCTTCCGGAGGTGCTCTTTGAAAACGAGCTTGCCGATCTCTTTGACGTCACGGGGACCGGTTTCGCCGCGGCGCGCGACAGGGCAATCCTCGAGCTCTTGTACTCTACCGGTTGTCGTGCAGGCGAGTTGGTGGCGATCTCCATCCCCGACCTGTCTCTAAAGAGAAAGACGATCCTCGTCCACGGCAAAGGCCGAAAGGACAGAGAGGTCTACCTGGGCAGTGCCGCGATGGCGGCATTGGGCGAATACCTTCCCCTGCGAAATGAGCGAGTCAAACGCCTCGGGCACATTGGAGAAACGGCCCTGATTGTCAATGCCAACGGAGGTCGAATAACCGCTCGGGGTGTGGCCGGGATCATTCAAAAGCGCCTGAAAGAGAAGGATATTGCCAAACACGCGTCGCCACATACGCTTCGCCACAGCTTTGCGACCCACCTTTTGGACCGTGGGGCGGATGTTCGGGTTGTCCAAGAGCTTCTTGGGCATGCACATTTGTCTACGACCCAGATATACACACATCTTGGTCTCGGACGTTTAAAGGAGATATACCTCCGCGCACATCCGCACGGCGGTGGTACTGGAGATTCGAATGAGCAAGAAACACAACATTAGAAGCACAACAATCGTCGCCGTCAGAAAGGACGGCAAAGTCGCCATGGCCGGCGACGGTCAGGTCACGATGGGCAACACGGTCATGAAGGGCAACGCCCGGAAGGTTCGCACTATCTACGACGGCAGAATCCTTGTCGGATTCGCCGGGGCTACGGCCGACGCCTTTACCCTATTCGAGCGATTCGAGGCGAAGGTCAAGGAGTATTCCGGCGATATTACCCGGGGTGCGGTAGAGCTTGCAAAGGACTGGCGGACGGATCGGATGCTCCGTCGCTTGGAGGCGCTGATCCTGGTTGCGGACAAAGAGAAAATCCTTCTTATATCTGGTACCGGCGACGTAATCGAGCCCGAAGAGGGAGTTATCGCGATCGGGTCCGGCGGAAATTTCGCACAGGCCGCCGCCCTGGCGTATTTGGACGAGGGACAGAATCTCTCGGCCCGGGAGATTGCCGAGCGGTCACTGGCGATTGCCGCACGGATTTGTATTTACACAAACGCAAGTGTTGTACTGGAGGAGCTCGCATGAACATCGAGGAACTAACACCAAAAGAAATTGTCCGCGAGCTCGATCGCTACATCATCGGCCAAGAAAAGGCCAAAAAGACGGTGGCGATTGCGTTGCGCAATCGAATCCGACGGCGACGATTGCCGGAGGAGCTTCGCGACGAAATTGCGCCGAAGAACATAATCATGATCGGGCCAACGGGAGTTGGAAAGACGGAGATCGCCCGGCGGCTGTCCAAGCTCACCGGCGCACCGTTTATCAAGGTGGAGGCGACCAAATATACCGAGGTTGGCTACGTCGGCCGGGACGTGGAGTCCATGGTGCGTGACTTGGTGTCGATCGCCGTCTCGATGGTCAAACATGAGCTCCAGAGCGAGGTGGAGGAGGAGGCTGAACGCCGCACGGAGGAGCAGCTCCTCGATCTTCTTTTGCCCGGGGTTTCGAACAAAAAGAAACCGGAGACGCCTTCCCCGAACAACATTCCGGGTTTTGGCGGCGCGAATTCCGCTTCCGGCACCAGGGCGGATGCAGCCTCTATTGAAGATACGACGCCGGAATCCGGTGCGGCAGCCGGCAAAGAGGTGTCTACCTCCGCCACGCGGGAGAAGTTTCGCGAAAAGCTCCGGAAGGGCGACCTGGATGACAAGCAGGTGGAGATCAGCGTCACAAAAAGCAGTTTCCCCGCCATCGAAATCTTCTCCGGAAGCAACTTCGAAGAGATGGACCTAAACCTGGGAAACATCTCGAACCTCTTTGGAGGAAAAAAGAAAAAAAAGCGCACGAGCATCAAAAACGCCCGCGAGATCATCATGCAGGAAGAGACCGAGAAGCTCGTGGACCAGGACCGAGTCTCGGAAATCGCTCGCGAGCGCGTCGAGCAGATGGGCATTATCTTTATAGACGAGATCGACAAAATCGCCGCAAAGGAAAACCGCTCCGGTGTTGACGTGTCTCGGGAGGGCGTGCAACGGGACATCCTACCCATCGTTGAGGGAAGCACCGTAAACACCAAATACGGCATGGTGGACACAAGCCACATCCTGTTTATTGCGGCCGGCGCCTTCCATATCTCCAAGCCGAGCGATCTGATTCCCGAGCTGCAGGGGCGCTTTCCCCTCCGCGTGGAGCTTACGGCGCTTACCACGGATGACTTTGTGAACATCCTCACAAAGCCCCAAAACGCGCTAATCAAGCAGTACGTCGAGCTTATGAGGACCGAAGGCGTTGAGCTCGACTTCAAGGAGGACTCCATAAAAGCGCTCTCCGAGATTGCCGCCGAAGTGAACTCAAAAACCGAGAACATCGGAGCGCGCCGCCTTCACACCATCCTCGAGCTCTTGCTCGAAGACGTGTCCTTCAACGCTCCGGATCTGGCAGGGCAGAGCATCCCGGTAACTGCCGACTATGTGCACGAGAGACTCGGGCAGGTTGTCGAGGACCAGGATCTCTCACGGTACATTTTGTAAGGTTTTCCCTCTTGGTGCCGAAACACTAGGGAGGGAGGAGGAAAGATGTTTGAAGGTACTAGTTTTGGACGCAACCTCGACATACTCCATCGGACGATGGACGTCGCGGTTTTGCGCCAAGACGTCATCGCAAACAACATAGCAAACGCGGAAACACCGAATTTCAAACGCACGGTCTTGAACTTCGAGACCGCATTGGGCCAAGCGCTCGAGTCGGAGCGTGCCTTTGCGAATCGTCCGGCCGCGGGTGCACGCCTCAATGCCAGGCACGTGACCTTCGAACGACCTGTAGATTATCAAACCGTTATGCCGCGGCGGGTGTTGGACTTTGCCACCACTGCCAACAACAACGGCAACAACGTGAATCTCGAGTCCGAGGTCATGGAGCTCTTGAACAACCAACTCCGCTACACAATCATGACCGAGAGTGTTAATGCGGCCTTCCAACGGGCCACGATAGTGTTGAGGTAGGCTAGAGAATGGGAATGTTTACAAGCATTAACACCGCGGCCTCGGGCCTGACAATGAACCGCCTTCGCCAGGATGTGATCGCGGACAACATCGCAAACGTCAATACAACACGCACCACCGACGGCGGGCCGTACCGCAGAAAGCGCGTTATCGTTCGGCCGCGTGTCGAGCAGCCGTACTGGAGGAGCCCGTTCCTGCCGCAAGAGCTCGACAACGGTGTCGGGCAAGGCGTGCGCGTGGTGGAAATCCAAAGAGACATGGACAAGGACCTAAAACTCGTCTACGACCCTACGCACCCGGACGCCATTGTGAGCGGCCCCCGCGCCGGCTACGTCGAGATGCCGAACGTGGACGTGGTGGAGGAGATGGTGGATTTGATTTCGGCAAGCAGAGCCTACGAGGCAAACGTGTCCGTCATCGACGGCGCCAAGGACATGTTTAATCGCGCCCTACAGATCGGGAGGTAAGTAGATGAGCGATATGATGATGGGGCCCATCGCGGGCCGACCCATGGGGCCGCAGGCTCCGACGATTGGTAGCGTAACACCGCGGGCGGCGCGTATCGGTGGCGCGGCGGGCGCCGATACGGCCGGGAATGTGTCCCGGGCCGACGCGGCCGGGCAAACCGTAGGGGCGAATTTCGGCGACATGCTCTTTGATAGCCTTCAGGGCGTAAGCAACTTAGAACAGGAACACGGCAGTCTGGCCGTCCAAGCGGTCCTCAATCCGGAGGAAGTGGACGCTCACGACGTAACAATAGCGGCGGCTCAGGCCAACATGGCATTGAGCATCACCAAGAACGTAGTGGACCAAGTGATCCAGGCATATAGGGATATAACCAACTTACGATAGCGGTGGCGCGATAGTTTCACGACATCCGCGATCGTTCGTGTTCTTAGGGAGGGAAACATGAACGAGTGGCTCAAAAAAGTAATCGCGCAAATCCGCGAGCTCTGGTCCAAGTGGAAACCGGTCCAGCGGATTATCTTCTTCGCGATAATCGGGGTCGCGGCTATCGGCCTGATTGTCCTTGTCGGCGCGAGCTCCAGCCCGGCGACCACGGCCCTGTTCCAGGCACCGGTCAACGACATCGAGCTCTTGGACCGCATCGCTACTCGCCTCGACCTCGAAAACATCCCGTACAGCATCACCGGTGATAGCCGTGTGGTCGTGGAAGATCAACGTGCGGCTCGTAGGGCCCGAACGATCCTGGTGCGGTACGACCTCGTTCCGCAAGAAGAGTCTCCCTGGGAATTCCTCAACCAGCAGCAGTGGACCCAAACGGACTTTGAGCGAAACACAAACCTGCAACTTGCAATCACGCGCCAGCTCGAGCAGCACCTGGAGTCCCTCGACGAGATTGACGACGCGAGTATCACACTCGCCATCCCCGATCGGGAGCTTTTTACGGAGGAGCAGGATCCTACTACCGCCTCGGTCATCCTCGCGATCGCTCCGGGATCGGACTTTCGAGAGAATCGCCGCAAGGTCGAGGGCGTTGAGAAGCTAATCCGGTTCGCCGTTGACGGCCTGATGCCCGAGCACATTACAATCACCGATCGATCCGGCCGTGCCCTAAACGACTTCGAGGGCCTGGAAGAGTTCGATCGCCTCGCGCAAAACGAACGCATCTTGCAGATCGAGCGCGACCTGGAACAGGAGTACCGAAATCGCATCCTCGAGGACCTTGCCGACATCTTCGGTCGCGATCGTGTGCGGATACTCAACGTCGACGCCACCCTCGATCTCTCTCGACGGCAGACCGAGACCGAAGAGTTCTCTCCCATCGAGGTCGTCCCGGACAACCCCGACACCCCGTTTTCGGAGCGCGAAACCGTCGAGTCCATTACCCGGAGCCGGGAAAACTTCTCGGAACAGTACCGCGGCTCGGGCTTTAATCCGCAGGGCCCGCCCGGAGTCGAGGCTCAGGTCTCGCCTGAGTACCTCGATTCAGACGGGCTGGTCGGCGAGTACGCCCGCACCAGCGACTCGGTCTACAACGAGATCAACCGCTCCTACTCGACGCAGGAGGGCGGGCCCGAGATCCGCCGCATCACGACTGCGGTCGCCATAGACGGTGTATGGCGCTGGGTATACAATTCAGAAGGCGAGGTGGAGCTCAATCCCGATGGCAGTATCATGCGGGAATACACCGAGCCGACGCAGGAACAACTCGATCGTGTCCAGGCGTTGGTCCAGGATGCGATAGGCTTTAGCGAGACGAGGGGCGACTCGGTGACGGTGCGGCACCTTCAGTTTGATCGCACCGACTCCCACGAAGAGGAAGACGCGGCCCTACGACGGCAGCGGCAGGTTCAGACAATCGTGTTGGCGGTGCTTATCGGCGTTGCGGTCATCCTGATTGCATTTATCGCCTTTAGGTTGATTGCTCGCGAGATCGAGCGGCGCCGACGACTTCGGGAAGAGGAGCTTTCCCGGCAGCACCAGGCAATGCGGGAGGCGGCTTTGCGAAGCGCCGAGGAAGAAACCACCGAGGTCGAGATGTCCGTCGAAGAGCGGGCGCGACTCGAGATGCAGGAAAACGCGATCAACATGGCCCGCGAGCATCCTGAGGACGTTGCCCAGCTTATTCGCACCTGGTTGATGGAGGAGTGATATGGCAAAGGCGACAACCAGAAGTGCGCCGGCCCAGCCACAGCAGGCAAAAAAGGGTGGCCACAAGAAGGAGCTGACCGGCCGTCAGAAGGCGGCGGTCTTTTTGGTGACTCTTGGGTCGGAGATTTCTTCAGAGATATTCAAGCATTTACGAGAGGACGAGATCGAGACGCTTACCTTCGAGATCGCTCGTCTCGAGACCGTGGACTCGGAAGACCGAGACAGGGTTCTGACCGAGTTCCAGGAACTCATGATGGCGCAGGACTTTATCACTACCGGTGGTATCGACTATGCCCGCGAGCTCCTCGAGAAATCCCTCGGTTCCCAAAAGGCAGTGGACATCATAAACAGGCTCACTTCGAGTCTCCAGGTCAGGCCTTTTGACTTCATCCGGCGGACCGATCCAACGCACCTGTTGAACTTTATCCAGCAGGAGCATCCCCAGACCATCGCCTTGATATTGGCCTACCTCGAGCCACAAAAGGCTTCGGTCATTTTGTCGAGCCTGCCCCACGAGATTCAGTCCGACGTGGCAAAGCGAATTGCTACAATGGACCGCACAACGCCGGAAGTTCTCCGTGAGGTGGAGCGTGTCCTAGAGAAAAAGCTCTCGACACTGTCGAGCGAAGACTACACGCAGGCAGGTGGTGTCGAATCGATTGTGGAGATCCTCAACCTGGTGGACCGCTCGACGGAGAAGACAATCATCGAGTCCCTGGAAGAGGAAGACCCGGAGCTCGCAGAGGATATCAAAAAGCGCATGTTTGTCTTCGAGGACATTGTCATGCTCGACGACAGGGCGATTCAAAAGGTGATGCGCGAGGTGGATACCTCCGAGCTCGCTAAGGCCCTCAAATCGGTGGACACCGAGGTTCAGGACAAGATCTACCGGAACATGTCCAAGCGCGCCGCTACGCTCTTGAAGGAAGATATGGAATACATGGGCCCGATCCGTATGAAGGACGTGGAAGAGGCACAGCAGAAGATTGTGTCGATCATCAGAAAGCTCGAGGAGCAGGGCGAGATTGTTGTTGCCCGCGCCGGCGAGGATGAGCTTGTTGTATAAGGCGGATCGCCGGCGCCACTTTTACGCCGGCAACTTGATGCCGAACATGTAACCGGAAGCAATGGCTAAGAACGTATTTCGCGTAAACGAATACAGTACAAAAGGCGACAGGGTGGCCATCGACGCCCCCGCCGAGTTTACTCAAGCCGAGCTCGAGCCGGAGGAAGTCGAGGACGTCTTGGAGTACACCGGTCCCACCGCGGACGACCTCCGTCGCGAGGCTGAGGCGTTTAAGGCTCGTTGGGAGCAAGAGCGGGCGGAAATGATCCAAAAGGCCGAGGACGAGGCCGAGAAGATCAAGCAGGACGCCGAGTCCGCAGCCTTTGGCGCCGTTCGTGCCAAGAACGAAGAGGCCGCTCGGATCAAGAACGAGGCGGAACAGGAGGCTCGCCACAAGGTCAACGAAGCCAACGAGCAGGCGGCCGCCATTGTCGGCGAGGCCCAGGAAAACGCCCGGCGTATTGAGGAAGAGGCGTTCCGCAACGGCCGCAAGGCCGGCCACGAAGAGGGATACGGCGCCGGAAAGGCGGAGGTTGAGAGGCTTATTTCCCGGCTCCACACCATTATCGACAAAGCGATCGAGCGCCGTGTAGAGATCATCGAAGATGCCGAAGCCCAAGTCATCGATATAGTGCTATTGATTGCAAAGAAGGTCGTGAAGGTTATTTCGGAGAACCAAAAAAACATCGTTATCAACAACGTTGCCCAGAGTCTCCGGAAGCTCAAACAAAAGGCTGATCTGGTCATCCGTGTCAACCTCGCGGATCTCGACCTGGTCACCGAACACACAAAAGAGTTTGTTGCGATGACCGAAAAGGTCGGAAACGTGACCGTCATGGAAGACTCCACCGTAGATCCCGGGGGTGCGATTATCGAGACCGACTTTGGACAGATCGACGCCCGGATTTCGGCGCAGCTCAGGGAGATCGAGGAGCGGATACTCGAGCTTATCCCCATTCGATCCGGCAGGAGAAAGTACCGAACGGGCGGGTAGGAGAGACCCCGCCGGGGTCGGCGGTCCGCCGTTGGGTGCCTGTAGCGTCGGGAGGGGCGCATTGGCCACAAGCGTATTTAGCAAGTACAAAACAGCCGTTCTCGATTTCGACCCCATCAAGTATGCGGGCACCGTTACGCGAGTACAAGGCATGCTCGTGGAGAGTCGCGGTCCCCAGGCGGTGGTGGGCGAGCTGTGCCACATTATTATGCCCGGCGGAAGCCAGGTGCACGCGGAGGTTGTGGGACTCTTCGGCACGACCGTCCAGTTGATGCCGTTTTCCGACGTCGACGGCATTGAGCTCGGCGCTCAGGTCGTGGCGACCGGCAGCACCATGAAGATCGCGGTCTCGGACGACCTCTTGGGCCGCGTCGTGGACGGTCTCGGTCGGACCATCGACGGAAAAGGGGAGATCGCGGATCCTGATCTCTATCCGGTCGTCAACAAGCCTCCTCACGTCCTCGAGAGAAAGCGCATTACCCAACAGATTGCCACCGGCATTCGCGCCCTTGACGGCCTTGTGCCGGCGGGTAGCGGCCAACGCCTGGGCATATTCTCGGGAAGCGGCGTGGGCAAGTCGACGCTCCTCGGTATGATTGCGCGAAACACCAACGCCGACGTCAACGTGATCGCTCTTATCGGCGAGCGCGGAAGGGAGGTGCGGGAGTTTATCGAGCAAGACCTCGGTCCCGAGGGCCTAAAACGGTCGGTAATCGTGGTGTCCACCTCCGACACTCCCGCAATTGCCCGGGTCCGTGGCGCCTTTGTTGCTATGGCGGTGGCCGAGTATTTTCGCGACCAAGAAAAAGAGGTGATGCTCTTGTTCGACAGCGTGACGCGCTTCGCGTGGGCGCAGCGTGAGATCGGCTTGGCTCGAGGTGAAGCGCCGTCGACCCGTGGGTACACGCCGTCGGTGTTTAGCCTCCTGCCGCGGATTCTCGAGCGCTGTGGAACAAGCGACCTTGGAACGATTACGGGCTTTTTTACCGTTCTTGTCGAAGGTGACGACCTCGAGGAGCCGGTGAGCGACGCCGTGAGGGGTATTCTCGATGGACACGTGGTGCTCGCCCGGCGCTTCGCGCAACGCTACCACTATCCCGCCATCGACGTGCTTGGATCGGTTTCGCGGCTGGAGACCAAGGTAAGCTCGCGTGCGGTGCGCGACGCCGCCGGCTACGTCCGCCGGATGCTCGCCATCTACGCCGACAACGAGGACCTTATCACCGCGGGCGTTTACGTACCCGGATCGAGTGAAGAGGTGGACGAGGCCATCAAAAAGCTCCCCCGCATTAACAACTTTCTTATGCAGCAGGTCGAGGAACAGGCGGATTTGGCCGAGACCATCCGACGCCTGTGCGATCTTGCGGAGATCGAGGTCCCCGCGGAGTTTGCCTCGCCTCAGGAGCGGGATGTGTCCGAGCCACCGGAACCCCCGGAAGCACGAGAAATCGCGGAATCTAACGAGGTCGAGGACTCCGCCGCCTCCGGTCTACCCGGTCCGGATACCAATTCGGAGATAGCCGATGAAGCGCTTTGAGTTCCGGCTGCAGAAGATCCTCCGCTTGCGCGAGTACCACGAGAAGCAGTGGGAGGCACGCCTTGCGGAGGTCAACGCCGAATGTGCCTCCGTTGAGGCCGAGATCGGTAAGGCGCGCGACGACCGTGCTCGGGTTGTGTCGGAAGGGGTGCCCGGCGACGTGGACGAAATGCTGTATCGAGAGCGTTTTGTTTCTTTTATCGACCTAGAGCTCGAGCGCAGACATAACAAACTCAAAGAGAACAGAGAGAAGCAGGTTGAGGTCCGCGACGGCTATCAGCAGGCCGCCGCGGCCCGAAAGGCGCTCGGGAAACTCAAAGAGAAACAGGCGGCCGAGCATCACAAGGTCGCGAACCGGCACGAGATTCTTGTGCTGGACGACATTGGTCGCCCGGTACACAGAAGGAGCGATTAATGAATCAATACCGAAGGGTCGGAGCCTTTCCCCGAATCTTCTTGCTGCTCTTGTTGGTTTTGGTGCTTGTGGCCGGCGGAGTGCTCTGGTTCGATTATCTAGGTCTTATCGACGCGCGCGGAGCGCTGGCACCCGTGTTTGGCCTCTTTGGCGCTGATGAACCGATTCCTCCGGAGCAACGGGACGATCCACTGCTTTTGGACAGCGCCAGACTGGGCAAGGAAATGGAGTCTCTGGATCTCTTGCGAGACGAATTATCGACCCGCGAGGCGGAGCTGGATACTCGGGCCGCGGAGCTATCACAGCGAGCCGCCGAGCTCGAGGAGCTGGAAGCAGCGCTCACCGAGCGGGAGAATTCATTCAACCAAACCGTTCGATCTTACGATGATAGAAGAGCGAACCTGATTCAGAACTCTCAGTATTTGAGGAGCATGCCGCCGGCTAACGCCGTGGCGATCCTGGAAAACTGGGACGACCAGCTGATCATCGATGTGATGAGAATAACCGATGAGCTGGCCGCGGAAGCCGGGGAGTTTTCCCTGACTTCGGAGTGGTTGCGGCAGATGGACGCCGACAGGGCGGACGATATCCTGCGGAAAATGACCATCAAGCCGTCGAGCGCCTCCTAAAGACGTGGGAGTCGTGGGGCACCGTGGTGGAGCCCGGCCGTTCTGCGGGGGTGTGGTTGACGGGCGTCTTGGTTTCAACGACGCCATAGCCTAATCGACACATCCGGTTCGCGAAGGAAAGGCAACGGTGATTCAAGCCGTTTTGAGCGAGCCGATAAAAATCACAAGCCACAACGCCGGAGTTGCACGCCCTCCGTTGCACGCCGCCGACCCCGGGGCATTTGGCCGGGAGCTGGAGGCAGCGGATGCCGCTGCCCGACGGACGCCGGATCCACCTTCCTCAGGCGCCGATCCGGGCCGGCACGGGGAGACATCACCACCGAATGAGTCACAGCCACGATCGACCAATTCCGAGTCAGCGCAGCAGCCTACGGAACAATCGTCGCGATCGGCGGCCGCGCCGGACGAGAATCGGCAGCCGGCGCAAGAAGCGGAAGGTACCTCTCGGTCCGGCGTAGCAGAGGCGCAGTCACGGACCGACGACGGCAAGTCCGGGCAACGGATCGACGGCGCCAAGGACCGCGCGGACAAAGCCACCCACAAAAACGATAAACCAAGCACAACCAAAGGCCACGGCGCCGAGGACTCACGCCAACCAAGCGAAGAGGCCGATCACCGGTCCGATGCGTCGGAGGGGGATTCAGGTCTTACCGCCGAGGGCAATACCAATTGGTCCGAACGATTGCGCGAGAAAGGTAGCGTCAAGGTTGGTGGCGCGCGGGCCGAGGGTAGGCCGCTTGTTTATCGCCGCGACGGAGAGAAAGCCGTAGCCGTACGCGGGCGCGCCGGAAGCAAAGCCGGGGAGTCTGTGGAGGGCCCCCGTGACGGCGCAGCGGGCGATGCCGGCGAGTCCAAGGCGGCGGGCGCAGATGGCGCCTTTTCTCGCGGGGCCAAGGACCGGGGCGGCGTGTGGACGATCGTGGATCGGACCGTAAACGGAGTCGACCGGGAACATGCCGGAAACGAACCTATCAAGCAAACCGACTCGGGTATCTCGCAGAACGATACCGACGGGCGGCGTTCCGGGAAAACTGTCGCCGCAGTCGGTACCCAAGCGCGCGAAGGTGATAAGCCACGGTCCACCGAATTGAGCAAGCGCGGCGCTTCCGGAAGTCGGGCCGTGGCAGACCGTGAGGCCGGCTTTGTGGAAAACCGTCGTGATGCAGGCGGCGCGGCCGGAGGTGGCGCTAACGAGCACGACAACGATCACGGCTCTTTGTACCGAGGCTCTCGAGCTCGGCAGCGGGCTGTGGCCGGTCAATCACGCGGCGAAGGGTCTGAGTCATCCGGCCGATCGTCGTCGGCCGGCACGGAGGCGGCCCGTAGCGGCGCCGTGTCGCCGGCGGGAAACGGTTCGGCGGCGGAAACGATGGAAGTCACCGTTAACAAGGGCGAGAGCCTCTCGGCCGCTCTGGATCGTGGGCTTACCGGTTCCAGCAGCATGGCCGATGCCGGCTCGCCCGGTTCCGGCACGTCCGGGGCCGCCTCGGGCACCGGACGCGCAACCTTTACAAGCGACGCCGCCGGTACAAGCGACGCCGCCGGCAACAGGTACTCGGCAGACCTCGGAGCCGGAATCCTGAGGCAAGCAAAGATGCTTTTGCGCCGTGGCGGTGGCGAGGTCCGCCTGGTCTTGAAACCCGAGGAGCTCGGCAGCGTGAGAATTCGGCTCCAGTTCGCCGATAATCGTGTAGAGGGCCGCATAGTTGTCGAGAATTCTACTGTGCGGCAGGCTTTTACGGACAACCTCGGCAACTTGAGCGAGGCGCTGAGCCGTGACGGCCTGGAGGTCGGCGACCTAAGTGTGGCCGTGGGTGGTCGCGAAGGCGAGAACGGTGCGCCCGATGATCACGGCAGTAAGCGCGGTACCGGAAACAGTAGGGCCGCGCAGTTTGACAGCAGTATACCCACAGTGTCGCAGGAGTTTTCCGGCGATGAGCTGCAGTTGGTAGACCTTATAGTTTGATTGTTTTTTTGGAGGAAGGATGGACGCAGCGACCAACGTCATCAGCGGAGAGGCCCGATCACAGCTCGAAGCCCAGGTTCGCGGCTTTAACCGAGGCATAAACCAAGGCCGAGAGGTCTCTCAGGATCTCAACAAGGACGACTTTTTGAAGATCCTGTTGACCCAGCTTACCCACCAGGACCCGACTTCTCCGTTGGAGGACAAGGAATTCGTGGCGCAAATGGCCCAGTTCTCCAGTCTCGAGCAAATGACAAACATGGCGTCGTCCTTTGCGGAAATGACCAATACCCTCCTCACCGGGCAGGCGATGGGCGTTATTGGTAGGACCGTCGAGGTCGCTGTCGGCGACGAAGTGGTTCGAGGAACCGCCTCCGGAATCACGGCGGGGTCGGATCCACAGGTGAGGGTAAACGGCAATTACTACAGCTACAACGACATTCTTTCGGTACAGGAATAAGGAGGCCCACCGATGATGCGATCCCTATACTCCGGCGTTTCCGGACTTCAGAATCACCAAACTCGTATGGACGTCATCGGTAACAACGTTGCCAACGTCAACACGACGGGTTTCAAGCGCGGCAGGGTCAACTTTCAGGACCTGTTGAGCCAGACGATGAACGGCGCCTCCCGGCCGAACGAGCGAGTCGGCGGTGTGAACCCCCAGCAAATCGGCTTGGGCATGACGGTAGCGTCAATAGATACCCTGCATAACCAGGGCTCTTTGCAGACGACCGGGGTCAAGACCGATGTGGCCATCCAGGGCAGCGGCTTTTTTATCCTCCGCGAAGGGCAGGAGAATTTCTACACGCGTGCCGGCGTATTTGATGTAGATGAGCAGGGTATCCTTGTGAATCCCGCAAACGGCATGCGAGTGCAGGGCTGGCAAGCGGAAAAGATCGACGGCCAAACCGTCATCAATACCTCCGCCACGCCGGACCGCCTGTCCATCCCTCTTGGTTCGAAGGACCCGGCGCAGGCAACCTCGGAAGTTCTTCTTGCGAGCAACTTAGACAAAAACACACCGATTATCGGTGAGGGGGCGAGTGGGATCGAGCAGCGTGACGGTACCTACACGGTTATCTACGATATCTACGACTCCTTTGGAAACACCCACGAGCTAAAGCTCGAGTACACCAGGGTCGTCGGTACGGAGAATCAGTGGCAGGGTCAGCTAATCATCAACGAAGGCCAAGAGACCGAAGTGACACCGACCGTATCCATCGGCGGAATTCAATCAACAACGGGCGCCACCTACAACGTTCAGTTTGACAACAACGGCTTCTTGCAAAGCGTCAACAACACCGAGGGTGGGATCGACAACCAGGGCAGACTGGACGTCGAGGTGACCTTCGAGGTGCCCGGTGCATCGTTGCCGGTAGATGAGGCGACGGGGCTTCCCGGCGATCCTGTCACGCAGACGTTTGATCTCGTTCTTGGTGAGGTCGGTGCCGAAGTCAACAGCACCACACAATTTCGTGAGGAGAGCACACAAAAGGCCTACTCACAAGACGGCTACAGCATGGGCTACCTCGACGATTTCCAAATCGATCAATCCGGGACCATCATCGGCATCTACACTAATGGAACACGGAAGGCCCTGGGCCGGATCGCCCTGGCAACGTTCACAAATCCGGAGGGCTTGGACAAGGCCGGCGACAACACCTATGCCCGGAGCATAAACTCCGGCGAGGCGCTTATCGATCCGGCAGGTGTAGCGGACAAGGGCGGCATTATCTCCGGTGCACTGGAGATGAGTAACGTGGATCTTGCGGAGCAGTTCACCGACATGATCATTACGCAACGGGGTTTCCAGGCCAACAGCCGGACGATTACCACCTCGGACCAAATGCTCCAGGAACTCTTAACGCTCAAGCGATAAAGCGGTATTATAGAGGTAATTAGATGATCGAGGTCACCAGACTCGACGGCTTTGGCTACCACGTCAATCCTCATCAGATTGAATACATGGAGCAAAACCCCGACACGACGTTGATCATGCTTTCCGGCAAGCGACTGATTGTTCGTGAAGGTCTGGAAGAGGTCCTCGATCGAATCATCGCGTATCGGCGCCGGATCGGCGCGTTCAAAAACGAGGAGTAGCCTTCGGCATGGATCTCGGAACGATCATCGGCGTCATCGCGGGCTTTGCCTTTATCTTTATGTCCATCCTAACAAGTGGCGGGTCCATCGGTCTCTACCTCAACCTGCCGTCGTTTTTGATGGTCATAGGTGGATCATTCGCAGCGATGACCGTCGCCAACCCATTGAGCCGCATGCTCGGCATCGTAAAGTATCTTCGCCATGCACTAAGGACCCCCGATTGGCAGGAAGAGAAGATGATCTCGGACCTTGTGTCCTTTTCAGAGCGGGCCCGTCGCGAGGGTCTACTGGCTTTGGAAGACAACCTCGACGAAGTCGAGGACGAGTTTATGCGCAAGGGTATTCAGCTCGTCGTGGACGGTACGGACCCGGAGGTCATAAAGACAATCCTCTACAGCGACCTAAACCAGCTTCAGGAACGGCACGCCGTCGGCATCAAGATCTTCGACGACTGGGGAAAGATCGCGCCGGCGTTTGGAATGATCGGGACCCTTGCGGGTCTTATCGCTATGCTCGCCAACATAGAGGATGAATCTTCGATCGGAAGTGGTATGGCCCTCGCGTTGATCACAACCATGTACGGAGCCATTTTCGCGAATCTTGTCCTTATTCCCATCAAGTCAAAGCTCGAAGACCGCGACAAGGACGAGGTTCGGGTCAAGGAGATTATCCTTGAAGGGATTCTCTCCATTCAATCGGGAGACAATCCCCGAATCCTACTTGAAAAGCTTGTTTCATTCTTGCCGCCGAAGCAGCGGGAATCTATCCGCCAAGAGTCGGTGAAGGAGTAAGAGGAGAGTACTATGCCCCCGCCGAAAAAAAAGAAGTGCCCCCCCGAAGGAGCGGCGGATTGGCTGCTTACCTACGGGGACATGGTCACGCTGCTGTTGACGTTTTTTGTACTTCTGTTCACCACCGCCACGGTCGACGGCTACGAGCTCCGTCTGATTCTGGCGGCTTTTCCGGGTCTGGGGAATTACCAGGGCGGCAACACACTGGAGGCCGGCAAGCTTGCCGAATTGGGCAACACGATTATGTCGCTTCCCTCTATGCAGCGTGGCCGGGCACTCGACGAAGCGCGTCGTAACGCGATTAGCCTGTTTCAACCGGAGATACAGGCCCGTGAGGTCGATGTGCGAATGGAGGAACGCGGGCTTGTTATATCTCTGGCCGGGGACACGTTTTTTGCCCCCGGCTCCGCAAACCTAAACCTCGAGGAAACGCGTTCGACTCTTCAGAAGCTCGCGGGCATTCTCTCGGCGGAGGAGTTGGCTTCACGCACCTTTCGGATCGAGGGGCACACCGATGAACGGCCGACCGACCCAAACGGTGAGTTCCCAACTAATTGGCACCTCGGTGCCGCTAGATCCCTGGAGATCTTTAGACTTATCCAAGAGTACGGCGTTGACGAGGAACAAATTCAGATCATGAGTCTTTCGGACACCAATCCCGTGGCCACCAACGAGACCGCGGAGGGCCGTGCGTATAACCGCCGTGTCGACATTGTTGTGTTGTCCGAGGGCAACGTTTAGTACAGGCGTACAGAAACGGAGTTAGCCTATGTCTGACGATATTTTCGACAGTGATGACGACGTAGTCGGTGGCGAAGAGGCGGGCCCCGGTGGCCAAAAAAAGGTCGGCTTTCTCGGCGGCATGCTTATCCAGATCCTCAAGTGGGTCGCCATCGGACTGGGAGCGATCGTTTTTATTGTTACGGTTGTGGTTATTACCGTGAACATTATTACCGGTAACCAAGCCTCACAAACCGCGCTTACCACATCCGACGGATACGAGGGCACCTGGGAGGAACTCGGGTGGTACAGCGCAATTGGTGAAATCCGCGGGCGCACCGCAGACGAGAATCCGGCTACCTTTATCGTTGAGGTACAGCTCGGTTACGACGAAGAGAACCGCACCCTCTACAACACAATCGTCGCTCAGACACCACGTATTACCCATTTTATCCGGCAGTACTTTGCCAACAAGACGTTGGGCGAACTCCCCCCCAACGTTCCCGAAGGGCAGTTGTTGGATGAGATCAAGCAACAGCTCAACAGGTTACTGAGTGGCGGACAAATTCAGGAAGTTATCTTTACCAGCTTTAACGTGTTACCATTGTAGTGTGGGCTTTTCCCTTGCCATGTAAGGAGAAAAGAGACAAATTGGTGGAAGAAGCTTGCACAATAATTGCATGTGTGCGAAAATTCTACGTGTGGCTTGTTCTCTTCAGGCTGCATTCGGGATCGCATGAGGGGAGCGAATGACCGAAGTTCTGTCGCAAGATGAAATAGATCAGCTGCTCACAGCCATATCTTCAGGGGACATGGGTGACGAAGAGGTTCGTCAACCGGCAGACCAGCGTAAGATCAAAATCTATGACTTCAAACGGCCGGACAAATTTTCCAAGGAACAGATTCGCACGGTTTCGATTATGCACGAGACCTTTGCCCGCCTTACCACTACAAGCCTGTCGGCGCAGCTCCGAAGTCTTGTGCAGGTGCACGTCGCATCGGTGGACCAGCTAACCTATGAAGAGTTTATTCGTTCTATCCCCAATCCCACCACGTTGGCCGTCCTCAACATGGATCCCCTAAAAGGGAACGCCCTCTTAGAGATCGATCCGGCCATCACTTACTCCATAATCGATCGGCTTTTTGGTGGTCACGGGGAGGGCGCAAAGGTCACGCGTGACTTGAGTGAAATTGAGCAAGCGGTTATGGAGGGCATAATTGTTCGGGTCCTCGGCAATATGCGGGAGGCCTGGAGCCAGGTCATCGACCTCAGGCCACGGTTGGGGCAAATCGAAACCAACCCGCAGTTCGCTCAAATCGTGCCGCCCACGGAAATGGTGGTTCTTGTTACACTGGAGACAAAAGTTGGCGAGGTGGAGGGAATGATGAACTTTTGTATTCCCTACCTGACTATCGAGCCCATCATTTCGAAACTGTCGGCGCAGTACTGGTATTCTTCCGTGCGGCGCGGCACCACCACTGAAAACCTAAACATCCTGCGGGAGCGCCTGTCCACCATCGATGTTCCCGTCGTTGCGGAAATTGGCCGAATGGACCTGACCGTGCGAGACGTGTTGTCTCTTCGTGCAGGTGACGTCATTCGGCTGCCTCATGTGCAAATCAACGACCCGATGTATCTTAACGTTGGAGACCGACGGAAGTTTATCTGTAAACCGGGTCAGCTTCGAAACAAGCTTGCGGTTCAGATTGTTAAGCAGATTGAGGAGTTCGAAGAAGAGGACTTTGAGGAACTCACCGCCGAGGGAGAGGATTAAGCATGAGTGACGGTTCACTGTCCCAAGACGAAATAGACGCCTTACTCCAAGGCTCCGGAGGTCTCGACTTCGACGATTCACCGGCCGCCGCGCCGGTCAGCGAGCCGTCTTCGGGTGGCAGTGAAGATCTTCCGCCCCGAGCGCGTAAGGCGTTCCAGAACGTCATGAGCGGCACCGTAGGGTCTCAACAGTCCAACATGGGCATGGTTATCGGGAAGTCGGTAACCCTCGCCGCCCCTTCCGTGGAAGTGGTAAACGAAAGCGAGCTGCTGGCGTCGCTTCCTGAAGAGGTCGTGCAGGTTCGCCTGGACTTTGATCAGGGCGTGCAGGGCGAACATGGCTTTTTGGTTCCCACCGAGCTCGCGACGACAATCGCGGCGGCCATGATGAGCGATGATGACACCGATCTCGACGACGCGGCGGTAAGCGCTTTGGAAGAGGGGTTCTCGCAGATTGCCGGTCCCATTCTTACGGCCATTGGTGAAGCCGTTGATACCACCGTGCAGCCGGCGCCGGCAAGCGCCGCACGAGTCGTAAAGTCCAACCTAAACCTGCCCTCGGGCAGCTTTGTAAAGCTCACCTATCCGATAACGGTCGAGGGCGGGACGCAGACTCAGCTCTTCGAGTACTTTGCCATGCCGATCGTCACGACTGTCGCGCAGGAATTTGGTGCGATGGGCGGTGGCGCCACGGCCGCGCCGGCTCCATCGGGCGGCGGCGGCATGGACCCGTTCGCGGGTCTTGGCTTCGGGGGCGGTGGCGGTGCCTCGTCTGGTGGGGGCGGTGCCGGCGGAGGGAGCGGGGGCCCAAACGTGCAGCCGGTCCAGTTCTCCGACCTGCAGGGCGGCGGCAAGGGCGGAGAGCACGGCAACATAGGTCTTCTCATGGACGTTTACATGGAGATGACCGTGGAGCTCGGGCGCACGCGCAAGCTTATCAAAGAGATCCTTGGCATGGGCGAGGGCACCATCATCGAGTTGGATAAACTCGCCGGTGAGCCCGTCGACATACTGGTGAACCACAAGCTTATTGCAAAAGGAGAGGTTGTTGTCATCGACGAAAACTTTGGTGTCCGTGTCACCGAAATAGTGTCGCCGATAGACAGGGTGAACTCCATGACGTAGACAAAAGACCGTAAGGACCACGCACTGCGTGGACTCGCGTTGGGGAACGCGAAAACGACGAAGAGTCGTCGACTGGGAGGGGAAAAATCAAACGCGCTGTCTCTTTGCTTTTTTTGGTGGTGCTTGCCGTAGGCTATGCGACCGCCCAACAAGACGAAAGCATGATACCGATACCGGGCTCGGCTTCGGACCTCGATCTAAACGGTGTTGCAGGCGCGCCCGGAGCCGGTGTGGGTGGTTCAGGAGAGGCCGGCGCCGCGGGCGAATCGTCCGGGGGTGGTCTGCAACCGGGAATCACCGACCTTTTGCGGATGGTCTTGGTCCTTGCCGCTGTAGTCGGTGTTATCTATCTCATCTTTTACCTTCTAAAACGCAGCACTCGTGGCAGGGTTGTCGAGTCGGACGTGTTTCGCCTTGTGGGGGCAAAACAGCTTCCCGGTGGGCGCTTATTGTACCTGGTAGAAGTAGGGAATCAGGTCTTTCTTCTCGGCTCCGGTGACAAAGACGTACACCTCGTTTCGGAGATCACCGACCAAGAGTCCGTGGATATGATTCGCCTCCGGGCGGAAGCAGTGCCGGCCGAGCGAAAGAGCTTTGCCGAGCTCCTTGGGGGGATGTTCAAGTCAAACGGCGACGGTTCGCCGTTGGGCTTTCTTCAAAGGCAGAGGGGTAGGCTCAAAAACCTACAGTAGACCTCTGTCGGCCATGCGACTTGGGAGGGGGCATGACCAAACATAGAATTGTCTTTGCGGCGCTGCTGCTTTTTGTGGTGGCCGCCGCGGCCGGCGCGCAGAACACCGGCGACGTTGGGGATGTTCCCGGCGGCGGCCAAGGTCTCAACGCCGGAGATGCACTACAAATCCCTTTTGTCGATCTCTCGATACGGGCTCCGGAGTCGGATGCGGAGGTGGGTTTTTCGCTTCAGCTCCTTGTTTTGCTCGCGGTTCTGAGCCTCGCACCGTCGATTATCATTCTTATGACGTCGTTCCTCCGTATTGCGATTGTTCTGGATTTTGTCAAACGGGCTCTCTCTCTTCAGCAGGTGCCCCCGAGCCAAGTGCTTATGGGCATCGCGCTTTTTATGACGATTTTTATCATGTGGCCGACGATAACGGAGGTGTACGAGAACGCCTTCGCTCCGTTGACCGCCGGCGAGATCGACCTCGAAGAAGCCTACAACGAGTTTGAAGGGCCGGTGCGTACGTTTATGTTTCGGCAGATGCAGGAGGGCAGCGGCGACACCATTCGCCTTTTTATGCGGATGGCGGAGTTAGGACCTCCGGCGGTGCGAGCGGACGTTCCAACACACGTCTTGATACCGGCATTTATTCTTCACGAGCTTACAGTCGCGTTTAAAATCGGCATCCTGCTATTTGTGCCTTTTATCATCGTCGATATGGTGGTGGCATCCACACTTATGTCCATGGGAATGATCATGCTCCCGCCTATCATGATCTCTTTGCCGTTTAAGCTTATCGTCTTTGTCCTGGTGGACGGGTGGGGACTCTTGACTCAACAGCTTGTCGCAAGCTTTGGAGGTGTGCCGTGAACATTGGATTTGCCGTAAATATCATACGAACGGGCGTTGTGCAAATACTCGTCATGGCCGCGCCAATCCTTTTGATCGGCATGGGAGTTGGTCTTATTGTTTCGATACTTCAGGCCACAACCTCGATTCAGGAGCAGACCCTAACGTTTATCCCTAAGATCGCCGCAATCCTTATTGCGTTGATTGTTTTTGGCCCGTGGATGATTAACATCATTGTCGAGTACACAACAAACCTCTTTGAGCAGATTCCCGAGATGATTAGGTAGGGGTGCAGGTGACGACGAGTCTTATTGTAGACGCCCAAGTATTTCTCCTTATCTTTGCGCGGGTATTTGCCCTTTTGCAAGTTGCCCCGCTATTAAGCTCATCTGCGGTGTCACAGCTGGTTCGTGTCTCCCTGTCTCTTTTGGCGGCGTTTGTTGTCTTCCCATCGGTTTCGGCCGCCGGTGCCTATCCGATTCCCGACACCCTTGGTGCCTATGTTTTGCTTTTAGTGGGAGAGGTGCTTGTCGGCATAGTGATCGGTTTTTTTGTGTCGATCATCTTTACCGCCTTCCAGTCCGCCGGTCAGTTTTTCTCTTTGCAGGTCGGATTCGGCGCTTCGCAGGTGTTCGACCCCCTGTCACAAGTGGAGATTCCGCTTATGGGGCAGTTTTTCAACATCGTGGCGATGTTGCTTTTTGTCACGACCGACGGCTTTCAGAAACTCTTCTACGTAGGTGTCTATCGGTCGTTTCAGAGCCTTCGTGCGGTAGACCTGGCGACGCATCGCGGCGACTTTTTGGAGTTGATTCTTTCCAGCCTCTCACGACTTTTCGAGCAGGCATTGATTTTGGCACTTCCGATCCTCGGTACACTGATTCTCGTTTCGATAACGATGGGCCTTCTTGGAAAGGCGGCGCCGCAGATGAACCTGCTGCTCCTCGGTTTCCCTCTCTCACTTGGGGTAGCATTTTTGATGCTGGTTATCGCCCTACCGTTTCTGGTGGATGCATTCGACCGTCTTATTGGCGACGCCTTTGATCACATCGGCATGTTTATAAGCCGCATCGGGGAGGCTGGTTCCCAATGAACGTACCGATACTGGAAACGCGTCCCGCTCGGCGCGAAAACGTGCTGCTCCGTGACCCGGATGAGCTACGCGCGCTTTTTGCACGGGTAGATCTCCAGTGGTTTGCCGCGGAGGACGAGGGTCGCACCGAGCAGCCGACGGAGCACAAGCTCGAGAAAGCGCGAGAAGAGGGCAAGGTAGCCAAGTCCGCCGACGTCTCGGGCGCCCTGGTGCTGTTGTTTTCCATCGTGGCGATAGCGCTCTTGGGCAGCTACCTGTTTGAGACCTTTGCGGCAATGATTCGTTTTTACTTCAGTCGTGCTACGGAGATCGACATTACGTCGAGCGGCGTAGCAGCGGAGGCGTTTTATCGCTACTTCGTGCAGCTGATGCTTCCCGTGGCTTCGGTGGCGTTTATCGCCGCGTTGGCAGGGAACATCGTCCAGGTGGGATTTCTGTTTACCACCAAAACAATCACACCTGATCTCAACCGGATCGTTCCCAAATTCGGCAAGTACATTCAGCGCTCTCTTTTTGGTGTCGAGGCGGTGTACAACCTCTTCAAGGCCATGGGAAAGGTCATCATCATCGTCCTGATCGCGTTTCTGAATATTCAGGCCGGCCTGACAGGGCTCACGGCCACCGTAGAGGGGCCGTTTGCGGCGGGCGTCCAACGGGTGGCCTCCCTGGCGATGAGTATTTTGCTGCAGGTGGCGGCGATTCTCCTGTTTTTGTCGATCTTCGATTACCTCTTTCAACGACGCCGCCACATCGAAGAGCTCAAAATGACCAAACAAGAGATCAAAGAAGAGAGAAAGACCTATGAAGGGGATCCACTTATAAAAAGCCGCCTCAAACGGCGTATGCAGGAGCTCTTGTCGCAGAATCAAATTCGGAAGGTGCCCGAGGCGGACGTTGTGGTCACCAACCCAACCCACTTTGCCGTTGCGCTCCAGTACGACCGAGAAAAAATGGAGGCGCCGAGCCTTATTGCCAAGGGCCAGGACCTAATCGCCCAACGGATCAAAGAGGTAGCGCGCGAGCACAACGTTCCAATTGTGGAGAACAAGCCCTTGGCACGGGCTCTCCACGCGGAAGTCGAGATCGGTGACTCGGTGCCGGAGATGTACTACAGGGCGGTGGCAACCATACTCGCCCACGTCTACCGCATGCGGCAGGCAGGATAGGGAGACAGCATGGCCGATGTTCAAACTGTACTAAAAAACAGCTTTTTGCGGCAGAGAAGCGACGCCTTTGTGGCGATTGGCGTGATTGTTGTGATCATGATGATGATCATTCCACTGCCGTCGCTGCTGCTCGATACCTTTATGGCCGCCAACCTCGTGCTGGCGCTCCTGATTGTGTTGATAACACTCTACACCCAGAGCGCGTTGGAGTTTTCGGCGTTTCCGGCGATCCTGCTCGTGACAACCGTGTTTGGCTTGGCTCTTAACGTTTCGTCCACTCGCCTTATTCTTTCCCAAGGAGAAAACTTTGCGGGTCGCATCGTTCGGGCCTTTTCGCAGTTTGTCGTAGGCGCCGGCGGAACCGAAGGTATTGTCATCGGTGTGATCATCTTTATCATCATCGTAGCCGTTCAGTTTATGGTCATTACCAAGGGGGCCACGCGTGTTGCCGAGGTCGCGGCGCGGTTTACCTTGGATGCTCTCCCCGGCAAGCAGATGGCGATCGAGGCGGAATACAACTCGGGCCTCCTAAGCGAGGAAGAGGCGCACACCAAAAAAAACGAGCTGCAGCGGGAGGCGGACTTTTACGGCGCCATGGACGGTGCAAGTAAGTTTGTCCAGGGCAACGTAAAGGTCGGCATTCTCATAACGGTCGTGAACATCATCGGCGGCATCGTGGTGGGAATGACACTGCGTGGCGAGACGTTTGACCTGGCGCTCTCCAACTACATCAGCCTCGCAATTGGTGACGGTTTAGTTACGCAGTTTCCGGCTCTTTTGATTTCAACGTCGACGGGTATCATCGTTACCAGGGCAATTTCCGACGGCAGCTTCGGACAAGATGTAACCTCTCAGTTCACTCGTCAGGCCAGAATCTACTGGATCGCCGCGGCATTCCTTGCCGTCCTCTCGTTTATCCCCGGTTTCCCGTGGTACGTCCTGTTGCCTTTGGCATTCCTCAGCGGCTTCCTCGCGTTCCGGCTGAGCCGGAAGCAGGTGGCGGAAGAGCAGGCGGCGGCGGCCGAGGCGGCCCCAAAGCCGGCCGACACCACGGCGGAACCGGCGGCGGTGGCGCCCCTGGATCCGATATCCCTCGAGCTCGGTTACGGTCTGATACCGCTTGTGGACAAGGATCAGGGCGCTGAGCTCCTCGAGCGTGTGAGGCGCATTCGCCGGGAGGCCGCCCTCGACCTGGGGCTTCCGGTTCCCCGCGTGCGTATTATCGACAATATGCGTCTCGAGCCGGCCGAGTACTGCATCAAGATCCGCGGCGTTGACGTTGGCCGGGGCTCCATCCGAATGAGCCAGTTTCTGTCGATTAACCCCGGCGGCGTGCGCGAGGACATCCCCGGCGACGACACTACGGATCCTGCATTTGGCCTTCCGGCAAAGTGGATAAGCGAAGACACCCGGGAGGACGCCGAGCGTGCCGGCTACACCGTTGTCGATCCGCCGTCGATTATCGCGACCCACCTGACCGAGGTCATCAAGGCCCACGCTTCGGAGATTCTCGGACGGCAAGAGGTGAAGACGATGCTCGAGACGCTGCGGCGAGATTATCCCGCGGTGGTCGAGGAAGTGCAGGGAGCTCTCTCGCTCGGCGATATTCAAAAGGTGCTCCAGCGGCTGCTTCGCGAGCAGGTTTCCATCCGCAACCTGGTCCTTATCCTGGAGACGCTTGCGGACTACGGTGGCATCACCAAGGACACAAGCATCCTTACCGAGAAGGTGCGCCAGGCCTTAGGGCGCCAGATATCATTACAGTACGCCGGAGACGCCAAGCAGCTTCGTGTCATAACACTGCAGCCCGACCTAGAGCAGCAAATTGTGGACGCCAAGATCGATACGCCTGCGGGCCCGGCGCCTGCGTTGAAACCCGAGACCCAGAGGCGGCTCTTGACTGCGGTTACCAACCAGGTCCGGAATGCGCAAGGCGCCGGCGTACAACCCATTGTGTTGAGCTCGGAGCGGGCTCGACCCCTTATCAAGGCGGCGACCGTCCGTGAGATTCCGGACCTTGTTGTGCTTTCAGCTCCGGAAATTGCCCCGGATATTCGCGTAGAGGTGCTCGGCGAAGTGAGATTATCGTGAAGGGAGGACAGTAGCGTATGGAGTACTTTGTTGAGCAGGGCACATCTCACAGAGATGTTTTGCAGAAAGTCCAATCCAAATATGGTGAACGGGCAAAGGTGCTCCACTATAAAACGATCCGGATGGGCGGCTTTCTTGGTATGTTTACAAAAGAAGGAATTGAGGTGACCGGTTATTTTGGCAAAGACGCCAAACGGGAAACGCCGCCTCGGCCCAAGCAGAGTGACATCGAGGAAGAAAAACGCAAACTCCTCAAGCTCGGCGGCGTGAACGATGGGAAGGCCCTAGAGGAGGTCCTCAAGGAAGTTCGGTCCATCAAAGATAGGATGGACTCGCTTTCCGGTCCACAGGTGGAGACGCACGAGTCGATCCGTCAAATCGAGGAGTTGCTGGCCCGAAACGAGTTCAGCTTTTCGTTTATAACCGACATCTCCAATCGACTCAAAAAGGACTTTTCCTTTGAGGATCTGGACGATTTCAATCGAGTTCAAGAGCGCGTGATCGACTGGATCGCCGACTCCGTGGAGGTGTATCCCCTTCGCTTTGGCCACAGGCCTGAGGTATTCACCCTGGTGGGGCCTACGGGAGTAGGGAAGACCACAACGATTGCCAAATTGTCGGCAATGCTGGGCATCGGCGGGTTTGGCGGTGCGAATAAAACGGTCCGTATCCTTACCATCGACAACTACCGCATCGGGGCAAAACAGCAGATCGAAACCTACGGTGAGATCATGAATATCCCGGTTTCCTGTGTTGAAACACACAAAGACATGGAGAAGTATCTGGCACTCTACGCCGACGTCGACGTAATTTTTATCGATACCATCGGAAAGAGCCCACGCGACTTCCACAAACTCGCGGAAATGAAAGAGCTTTTGTCCACCTCCGGAATCCGGGGCGGAGCGCACCTGGCCGTCAGTGCTACCACAAAATACTCGGACCTCTTGGAAATAATCCGCCAATTCGAGCCGTTTGGCTACGAATCGTTGATACTTACAAAGCTCGACGAAACGAGTCGTGTCGGCAACATCATCAGCGCGTTGTCCGACAAGCATAAGTCGCTTTCTTATATTACGGACGGGCAGAGGGTGCCGCAGGATATCGAGCCTGCCTCGGTCACCAAACTGCTTATGAATCTGGACGGGTTCCGCGTGAATAGGGAGCGACTTGAACGGAGGTTCGGGGCGTTGACCGTACAATCGGGTGTGGAGAAGTAGATGGCGGATCAAGCTGAAACTCTTCGCGAGATCATGCGGAGCAAGGGCGAACCGTCCGGCGGCAAGACACGGATTATTACGATCGCGAGCGGCAAGGGCGGGGTTGGTAAGACCAACATTTCGACAAATCTGGCCATTGCCTACGCGAAGCTGGGCAGGCGAGTCATTCTTATGGACGCCGACCTGGGGCTTGCCAACGTGAACGTGGTGCTTGGCATTATTCCGAAGTACAATCTGTATCACTTGATCCGAAAGCAAAAGACGCTTTCGGAGATAATCATGGATACCAACTATGGCATTCAGATCGTAGCCGGCGCCTCGGGTTTTGCAAAAATCGCAAACCTAAGCGAGGACGAGCGCACCAACTTTATCAGCGAGCTCTCCGCGCTCTCTGTGGCGGACGTGATTATCATCGACACCAGCGCCGGGGTGTCCAACAACGTGCTCGCCTTTGTCGCCGCCGCCGACGAAGCCATAATTGTTACCACACCCGAACCCACGGCGATCACGGACGCCTACGGTATCATCAAGATTATTGCAACCGAAATTGACAATTTGAACCTTGGTCTCAAGCTTGTTGTGAATCGAGTCAAATCCGTCACGGAGGGCAAAAAGGTTGCCGAACGCGTTATCAACATCGCCGGTCAGTTCTTGAATCTCAAGGTCGACTACCTCGGCTACGTCTACGAGGACCAGGGCGTTCATCAGGCGGTTCTCAAACAAAAACCCTTTATGTTTACCGAACCAAAGGGCAAGGCCTCGATTTGTGTGCAGCATCTTGTCGGTCGCTTGGAACGTGTTGAAGTTGCGGATGCAGGAGGTTTAGGGGGTTTTCTCAAGAAGCTTTTCGGCAGAATTGACCAAGGTTGACGTGGTATGGTATTTCTCGTACGCTTCCGATTTGGGGCTGCCCAACGAGTGCCGGTGCCGACGAGTAATCGGTGGTGAGTAATGAAGGTTAACGTACGGCTGATTGTGGCTACCGCGGCAGGCGCCTTTGTCATCGCGGCGCTTAGCGCAGGGCTCGCGGGGGTTCCGTTCGCAGTAGTTCTGGGCAGAGCTGTTCTGGCCGCGCTGGTTTTCGCCGCGCTCGGCCTTGGCGTCTCTTTGGTGATCTCTCGCTATTTGCCGGAGCTCGAAGAGGCCGCCGGAGAGGAATCCGCGGAACACGGCGTGGACATAGTAATCGACGACGACGATGCGGAAGCCTCGGAAGATACAACGGGGAGCGAGGATGAGGGTCGCCCTTCCGATGAAGACGACGGGATCGTCGACGAACTCGAAGAGTCTTCCACGCCCCTTGAGCAGAGCGAAGGTTTGGATTCGTCTGAACCGGACAACGCCGCCAAGAGCGATGTTATCGAAGACGTGGACGACGATACGATGGACCGCCTGCCGGACTTGGGCGGCTTTTCGTCCGCCTTCGAGGGCGATGACGGGGCTGTTCAGGTCGATAGCACCGACTCCGGCCATGAGTCCGACGGCGGTGGCGAGGATCCCAAAGTCTTAGCCCGCGCCCTGCAAACCATGTTAAAACGTGATGAGGAGAAGGGCTGATTGATGTCCGACAAAACGCCGGCCCAAAAGACTGAAGACGAGCTCTGGAAACGGTATAGAAAGACGCGGGATCCCGAAATCAGAGACGCGATAGTTCGGCAGTATGCGCCTCTTGTGCGCTACGTTGCCGGCAAGGTAGCGGTGGGTATGCCGCACAACGTAGAGTTTGACGATCTGGTCGGCTACGGGGTGTTTGGGCTCTTCGACGCAATCGAGAAGTTTGATCCTGAAAAGCACGTCAAGTTTAAGACATACGCGGTCACACGCATACGCGGCGCCATTTTCGACGAGCTACGTAGCATCGACTGGGTACCCCGAAGTGTCCGTCAGAAAACACGAGAGATCGAAGAGACGGTGCGGCGCCTCGAGGCATCTCTGGGGCGAGCCGCCAGCGATGAAGAGATCGCCGGTGAGCTTGGTATGAGTACCAAAGAGTTCGAGAAAACGATGCTCAAGATTAGCGGCACGAGCGTGATGAGCCTCAACGACGTCTGGTACACGGGCGAAGACAACGACAAAGTGTCCATCGCCGACAGCATCGAATCTCCCATAAGTCTTAACCCCGATACAATCGTCGAAAAAGACGAGATAAAACGGGTTATCGTGCAGTGCATCGGGGAACTGCCGGAGAAAGAGAAAAAAGTTCTGGTGCTGTACTACTATGAGGACCTGACTCTCAAAGAGATTGGTCAGGTCCTGGAAGTGACCGAGTCGCGTGTGAGTCAGCTGCATACCAAGGCCATCATGCGCCTTCGAGCCAAGCTCACCAACATAAAAAAGGGCATTCTCTAACCTCTTTTCGCGTGCTCCTCATGCCGATAGTTAGGGCGTGAGGAGGATTTCCATGCTCAGACGAGTTTCTCTGTTTGTATGTGTTGCCGTTTCCGTCGGAGTTGTGGCCGGTGCCCAGCCGGCCGAGACCACCAACGATGAGGAGCACGTGTATCTGTGGGACGCGCACGAATACGATGAACCGTGGTTTTTGGAAGACCGGAACGGCGACGGAGTCTTTGATTTCGCGGTGCTCCTCGATGAAGACGGCAATCGATATAAAGAGGCCCTCGACTACAACTACGACGGCTACATGGACGACTTCTACTTCTACAGCCGTGACGTCTTGGTACGTCAAGCGATCGACTCAAACTATGACAGGAACCTTGATCTTTGGATCTACATCCACCGTGGTGTGTACATCGAGCGCTACGAACGCGATACCAACTTTGACGGCGAGATAGATCTGGTCCGCGACTATGGCAGCGGGTCATAGCGGACCACAGGAGAGCTATCTCACCGGGCTTCACGCTATAGAGGAAGCCCTAAAGAGTGGTAACGGAGTTGAGCTGTTGCTCGCGGACCATGGACCACGGGCCCGGCGCCTAGAGTCCGCGGCCAAGCATGCGGGCATTGTTGTACGCATAGTTACCAAAGAGGATCTACGAACACTCGCCGGGGCCGAGGCCCGCTTTGCCGCTTTACGCGCGGATACAACAAGGCTCGCCCCCGTAGGCGACCTCGAGTTACTGCTCCACGGCATTGGTGGCGCCGCAGTTGTGGTCATTCTGGACGGCGTTACCGACCCTCACAACGTTGGGGCCGTCCTGCGAAGCGCGGACCAACTCGGCGCGGCTGCGGTCATAGTCCCCGAGCGCCGAGCCGCCGGGGACACCGACACCGTCCACCGGGTTTCCGCCGGTGCTGCCTCCTACGTGCCCCTTGTGCGCGTTACAAACACCGCCGCAGCCGTTGGTAGTCTTAAACGAGCCGGCTTTTGGATCTACGGCGCCGACTTGGACGGTCTGCCGCTCCCGCAGGCGACGTTCCCCGAAAAGGTTTGCATTGCGCTCGGAAGTGAGGGGAAGGGGCTACGACCGGGGCTCCGGAAGGCCTGCGACCAGATATTGACGATTCCCAGCCGGGGTCATGTCGACAGCCTAAACGTGTCGGTTGCCTGCGGAATCCTACTCTATGCGTGGAACCTCAGAAGTCCGTAGTATGCAGATAGTGCAAGGGTGAGACCGCAGTCGTCGCGGCGCATGTCGACCGCGCGAGTTTCCCGCGCCGCCTATCGCGCAGCACACTCGGGACCTCAGGTCCAGTGTCGTCAAGCGCCGAAGACCTTGTCGCCGATGTCGCCGCGGTGCCACGCGCCGTCGAACTCTACGCTGAGTGCCGCCCGATAGGCGCGACGGCGGGCGTCAAGCAGGGAATCGCCTAGGCCGACCACCGTAAAACACCGCCCGCCGCCGGTCAATACCGTGCCGTTCTGTCCAACAACGGTGGAGGAGTGAAACACAAGCTCGTGGACCGGCCCTGTGGTGTGCGGCGAGGTAGTTGCAGTCGGCGCACCGTCAAGGGTGACCGGGGTCCCCTTTTGGTAGTTTCCCGGGTACCCGGCGGCGGCTATAACTACGCCGAGGGCACAGCGTTCGGACAGCTCCAGTGGGAAGTCGGAGATTGTGCCATCCGTGATAGCCGCACAAATATCACCCAGGTCGGATCGCACAAGGGGGATTAGGACCTGGGTCTCCGGGTCGCCGAATCGCACGTTGTACTCGAGCAGCTTGGGACCGTCGGCGCAGACCATAATGCCAAAGTACAGGATCCCCTTGTAAAGGAGCCCCTCGCGCCGAAGGCCTTCAACGGTGGGTTCGACGATCTCACGCGAAATCCGCAGTTCATCTTCCGGTCCTAGCCATGGAACCGGGCACACAGCGCCCATGCCGCCGGTGTTCGGGCCGGTACCGCCTTCGCCGGCTTTTTTGTAATCCGAGCAGGGAAGTAGCATGCGGTATGACGAGCCGTCCAAGAGCGCAAACACCGAGACTTCATAGCCGTCTAGGCGTTCTTCTACGACAACCGGGCCCGTGCTGAGAGAGCGGTGGGCCGCGGCGCGCAGGCTTTCCGCTTCGCCGGAGTCAAACACTCCCTTGCCGGCGGCAAGCCCGCTCATTTTGACCACTAGATCGCCGGTTGCATTGTCGAATTCCGTGTCCACCTCCGCTGTGGTGGTGCACACGGAGTAGTGGGCGGTCGGTACGCCGTGACGCGTCATAAAATCCTTCGAAAAGGCCTTGCTGGACTCTAGTTGGGCGGCCTTTTGCGGTGGTCCGATGGTAGGTATTCCCTCGGAGATGAGCCGGTCGACCAGGCCCGCCGCAAGGGGGCCCTCAGGACCGACAAACACTAAGTTGATCCGATTCTCCAGACAGGCCGCCACAACGCCGTCGGCATCCATGGGATCGACCGGAATGTTTGTGCCGATGGTGTCGGTGCCGGCGTTGCCCGGCGCTACAAATAGACCGGCGATGCGCCTACTCCGCGAGAACTTCCACGCTATCGAATGCTCGCGTGCGCCTGAGCCGACGACAAGTACTTTCACGGCGTCCTCCCCAAATCCGTCGCCCCACACACGCATTCCACCGCACGCGGGAACAAGTAGTGCTCGAGCGCGTGAATCCGATGCTCGGCCTCCTCGAGGCTACCGACCGAGTCCCGCGGGAAGGACGCCTGCACGAGAATCGGACCGGTGTCGACGCCCGCGTCGACAAAGTGGATGCTTACTCCCAGGGCCTCGTCGGAGGATCGATAGCTTCTCTCGATCGCATTCAGGCCCCTGTGCCTCGGTAGTAGCGACGGATGGATGTTTAAGACCGGACGCCCGAAGGCGGCAAGGAATTCACTACTCAGGATTCTCATAAAACCGGCCAAAACAAGTAGCTTCACACCGTCCGACTCGAGGCGGTTGAGGAGGGCGCGCTCGGCGTTCGCCCGCGGATACTCCAGGTACAAAAGGTCTATACCGTATTCGGCCGCAAGGCCGTTGGCCGGGGCTTGGGGACGATCACAGCCGAGGAACGCAATCGAATGCTCCCCGATACAAAAATAGCGCGCCAACGCGTCGAAGTTGCTTCCACGCCCGGATGCCAGCACCGCGAAACAACTCATGCAACCAACGTTCCCACATAGTGGAGTCGGGGGTTCGGTGCGGTCGACCCAGAAACCTCGGACACCTCGGACAACAGGTCTCCGGCGTCCTGCTTGTCCACGACAATTACCATCCCAATTCCCATATTGAATACCGTTCGCATCTCATCGATCGCCACCTGACCGTCCTGCTGAATCATGTCGAAGATCGCAGGAAACGGCCATTCCCAGGTCGGTTCTACCCTCAGATGGTTCGGAATCACCCGACTAATGTTGGCCACCAAACCACCACCGGTAATGTGTGCCGCGGCTTTTACTCGACCGCTTTCGACAGTGGCCATGACGTCATTTACGTAGATTCGTGTGGGAACGAGCAGATTATCAACCGTTACTGGATCACGTAAGTCGAGCACCTTCCTGGCGAGCGAAATGCCGTTGGAGTGAATACCGTTGGACGCAAAGCCCAACACAACATCCCCCTCGCGCATTGCATCGAGCCGGGGAAGAGCAAGGTCCTCTTCGACAAATCCCGCGCAAAAGCCGGCCAAGTCCACTTCATCGGCGTCGTACAGGTCGGGCATCTCCGCCGTCTCTCCGCCGGCCAACGTGCATTGCGCTGTCTCACACCCGAGCAATACCCCGCGCACTATGCGCTCGACGCGGACCTCGTCTATTCGCCCGCAGGCGATGTAGTCCTGAAAGGCCAAGGGGCGGGCACCGCAGGCGGCGAGGTCGTTCACGCACATTGCCACGAGGTCGATGCCGATTGTGTCGAAACGGTCGAAGCGACTCGCAAGAAGGACCTTGGTGCCTACACCGTCGCACGTTGTTACAAGCCGGGGGCGTTTCCAGACGGTCGGGTCGAAAGCCAGGCTGCCGGCGAAGCCGCCGACGGCTCCCAAGGCCGTGGACTGAATCTTTGCAATTCTGGCGGCGGCGGCGTCTCCCCGCGAAATGCTGACGCCTGCCTCAGAGTAACTCGTGGGTCGCCGTCGGTCGGTCACTGGTTGGCCTCGGCGGTCTGCTGCTCTTCGATTCCGGCGCCTGGAACGGGTACCTGCAACGGATACATCCCGGTAAAGCAAGAAAAGCAGTATGAGTCGGCTAGATCCAAGCACGTTTTGAGCCGGTCGATTGGAAGGAACATGACCGAGTCGGCACCGATGGCCCGAGCTATTTCCTGGGCGCTCATCGAGTTGGAGATTAGCTCTTCCCGGGTGGGAATATCGATGCCAAAAAAACAGGGCCACCTAATCTCAGGTGACGAGAGCCGCAGGTGGATCTCCGCCGCCCCGGCCTGGCGGAGGACGTCGACGAGCGTTCGGGCCGTTGTGCCGCGTACAAGAGAGTCATCCACCATCACGATACGCTTTCCTTCAACGACGTCCCGTACCGGATGGAGTTTCATGCGGACGGCGAGCTCGCGCTCGGCTGTGGTGGGCAAGATAAACGAACGGCCGGCGTAGTGGTTCCTGGTCAGCCCGAACTCAAACGGCAGACCCGACTCCTCCGCGTAGCCGAGCGCGGCGTGGTTCCCCGAGTCCGGAACGGGTACCACTACGTCCACATCGACGTTGTCCGCCCGTGCAAGCGCGGCTCCCATAGCTTTGCGGCTACTGTGTACCCCGGTTCCAAACACCTCCGAGTCCGGCCGCGCAAAGTAGATGAGCTCAAAAACGCACTTTCGGCGGCGGCCAACCTCGAGGGGAAAGGTCGAGTGCATGCCGTTGTTGTCAACAACGACAACTTCGCCCGGTTCCACCTCCCGACGATCGCTCACCTTCAAAATGTCCAGGGCACAGGTCTCGCTTGCCACAACCGTCAATTCGTCACGGCGTCCGATATACAAGGGGCGAAATCCCATGGGGTCCCGTACCGCTACGAGAGATTCATCATGCAGCATGACCATGCTATAAGCGCCCTCGACCTGTTCCAGTGCTTCAACAAGGGCCGCGTAGAACCCGTCCGCGCGCGAGCGGCTAATAAGGTGCAAGAATAGTTCGCTGTCCGAGGAAGTCTGAAAAATCGAACCTTCACCAAAGAGTCGATTCTTGACCAGGGCTGAGTTGGAGAGATTACCGTTGTGCGCGAGGGCAATCTCCCCCTTGTTGCTTGTGACAACCAGCGGCTGGGCGTTCTCTAGTTTCCTTCCCCCGTGGGTTGAGTAGCGCACGTGTCCGATCCCGGCGTTGCCGGGTCTATACTCGGACAAGTATCGCGCAAGGACCGAGGAGACCATGCCCAAGTCCTTGTAAGCAACCGTGCGCCCATCTTTACGGTAGGCAACTCCTGCGCTCTCTTGCCCTCGATGCTGGAGGGAAAACAGCGGAAAGAACAGTGTTTCGGGCACGTTAATCTCGGACGGGGAATACACCCCGGCGACGCCACAGAAGTGGCCGGGTTTGTCAGATTTTGATGAAGGCATCTACGCTGGTTTTGTATACCAACGATGGTGGAGCGCGGTCAAGAGCCGCGGGAGCCGCGCCGACGTCGGCCGCACGCGGATTCGCCGTCCCGGACTTTTTGCCCGCCGGATATGCAGGAGATCTTACGAGCTCAAGCCGAAAAATCGCAGACTATTCTGGTACAGCGTCTCCGCCACTTCCTCAACGTCCATCTCGCGTAGCTCAGCAATAAACTCCGCCGTTTCCGGCAGATAGCTCGGCTTGTTGCGTTTGCCACGATGTGACGCGGGCACCATAAACGGGCTTTCCGTTTCGATAAGCATGCGGTCCAGGGGCATCTCGCGCGCTGTTTCGTGGAGGTTGCGTGCGTTCCGGTACGTGACGTTCCCGGCAAACGATATGTAGAGGTTCAGCTCCAGGGCCTTCTGCGCGTACTCCCAGTTTTCGCTGTAGCAGTGGAGGACGCCACCCCGCTCGGGCAGTTTTTCTCGCAGAATCTCGAGGACATCTCCACCCGCGTCGCGATTATGGATTACAACGGGAAAACCAAGCTTGTCCGCCAGCTCCAACTGGCGAATAAACAACTCGATCTGACTGTCCTTGTTGCCAAACTTCCGATAGTAATCAAGTCCAACCTCACCGACGGCAACTACACGATCGAGCTTGGTGCCCTCTTCGATCTTGAGCTCCCAGTCCTTGCCGGGATTGGTAACTTCCGACGGAGAAACGCCGATACTATGATAGACGTGGGAGGCGGTTTTTAGGTTTTCGTAGACTTGAAAAAAGTCACGGAGATTGTTGCAGATGCTCAGGATGCCTTGCACGCTTTCTTGGCGTGCCTCCTGAACGATAATCAGTTGCTCTATTGGGTCTTCATTTATTAACCCAATATGGGCGTGGGAATCGAATAACTTCATAGGATATCCGTGGAACGAGATTACAAAAGCCCCGAGGCCTTCGTACTAAAAAGTAGCACGGCGTAGGGGAGGAGTCAACAAGGCGGTTTGACAAAAGTATCTACACCATGGTAGCTTAGATTAGAGTCACACTATACCAATCTGTCAAAAACAACGATCAGGGGAGAGTTCGGTGTCGAGCCAGAAAGAAGAAGAGTCTAATTCCGGCCCGCGACCGGCGTCAGGCCAGGGATTGGCCGTAGAGACACCGTTTGCCAAAGCCGCGCAGAGCATGCGTCGACGCATCGTGCGTGCGGGTAAGCATTTCGTCCGCGCCGGCAAGCAGCGGTTCACCGTAATGCTCATTCCTCATTCAGAGCGGCGTGTCCTAAACTTTCAACTTAACACGTTTGTATTGGTGTTTCTTGCCCTTCTCATCGCGCTGGTGCTCGGTGGCTTTTTCTACCTTTCCACCACGTTTACAGGCACAGCGCGCACCGCTGAAAACCGCGCGGAAGCTCTCGAGCAGGCGGATGCGAGCCTCGACTCGATTCGGACCGAGCTCGGCGAGCTGAGCAAGGTCTCGGATGTGTTTGTTGCGGCATTTAGCGAAACACTCTCTACGCTTGGAATCGGGCCGGAGGGCGATACAGGCACCACCTCCCAGACCGGCGACATGTCATCCTTTCTCGAGGTGCAGGAGATTGCCGAGGGTGAGCTCAGCGAGATCTACGAGCTTCAGGACCTCATCGCGACGTTGCGAGGTGCCACCGGCTTTATGAGCGAGATGAGGGAAGTTGTTGAGGCTCAACGTCAGTTCTTGTCGGATATCCCCAACATGTGGCCGGTGCCGAGTAGCTTCAACGTAACCATGGAGTGGGGCCCGAATATCCATCCGATTCATGGTGGGTGGTACATGCACAAGGGTATAGACATCCGTGGCGACATCAACATGAACGTAGTTGCAAGTGCCAACGGTAAGGTTATTGAGACGGGCTACGAGCCGGTCGGTTACGGCACCTATGTTGTTCTGCAACACCGTTACGGCTTTCGTACCAAGTACTCCCATATGCATTCGCTATCCGTGGCGGAGGGTGACAGTGTTGTCCAAGGACAAAAGATAGGCACTCTTGGCAATTCGGGTATGACAACCGGTCCCCATTTGGACTTTATTATCTGGCTCGGGGAAAACGTCGTGGATCCGGCCGCGTATCTAAAAATTACCAACAGCTGGTCGCGAGATATGGCGGTCCGGCGCAATCGTACGGTTACCGGAACGCCGTACGGTAACTAGACCCGTCATGAAAAGAAACAAGGCGCCTGAAGACGCCCTGGTAAACTCCATCGTCGGCGAGGGCACGCACTTTCGTGGCGATTTGGAGCTTACCGGGCTCCTACGAATAGACGGCGATTTCAGTGGATCAATCCACACTCAAGGCAAAGTGATTGTAGGGCGGTGCGGTCGTGCCGACTGTGTTATCGACGCGTCGGTTATCGTTATCGGCGGCATGTTCCACGGCGAGATCAACGCCCGGGACAAGGTGGTCATCCTGGCGTCCGCCGTGGTTTTGGGCGATATCTATGCGCCACGACTCATCGCGGAAGAGGGCGTCTTAATCGACGGGAGCTTTGTGATCGGTCCGCGGGCGGTAAGACCGGGAACAAAGACCACACCCCGTGCCATCTACCTCCGTCGTGACTACGGACGGTCCCGCGACCTCGATGTTGTGGGCGCTCGTCAGGCCGAGAGCGGGTAGACGTGGCGCGAATTGGCGGACTTCCGGAACCCGGCTACAGTCGCGCACGCGGCCGGTCGGGCGGGGGATCGCGCCGTGCCGAGAAAGCAACGCCAAATCAGTTCGAAAAGACTCTGGTGCGTCGTGTTGAGGAAATGCGTGAGACGAAGTCCCGCGACGAGTCTCCCCAGCATCGGGATCTTCAAGAGATGCTCGAAGAAGTCGACCGATTGGGGAAAGAGCTTGTGGACGATCCCGGGCTTGATGTCGTCAAACGCTACCGTCGGTCGGTCGGTAAGCTGCTCAAGGCAATCCTCGGCGACGCCTACTCGGTGCAGGAGACTACCTCGGGCAGGAATATCTTGCGCCGGAAGAAGTTTTCCACTATAACTGTCATAAACGACAACCTTGAGAAACTCGCCGCGACCGTTATTGAGTCCCAACAGGAGCAACTAGAGATCCTACGCCGCGTCGAAGAGATAAACGGCCTCCTGGTCGACCTGCTGCAGTAACAGCACCGTCTGCGGTGCTTCTGTTAGCAGCACCGTCTGCGGTGCTTCTGTTAGCAGCACCGTCTGCGGTGCTTCTGCCCCACGGTCTTGAGGGATTTTGGCTCGAAGAGCGTGTATGTGTTAATAAACGGAGAAGCCGTATGATGGATTGTGACACTACTCCATGCGATAGTGATGTGTGTGAAACAAAGACGTTGGCTGAGGCCATGGAGCCCGGCGGACGGGCCGTCGTAAGAGTGCTTGATACGGAAGAGACCGAGCTCGTGGAGTCCACCGAGGCAGTGCCCCTAAAAGCCCGCGAATTGGTGGTAGTAGACACAAAATACGGCGTTGATTTGGCGCGCGTAATAGGTCCGGTGAGTGATACCGGAGGAAAGGCGTGGAAAGAGGTCCGTGCCGTGAAGCGTCATGCCTCCGATGAGGATTATGCCCGTTATCGGTCCCACAAAGAACGTGCTGCCGAGGCGCATGAGGTGTGTGTGCGCAAGATCGAGCGGCATCGGCTGCCGATGAAGCTGGTACTCGCGCACTACGTGCTCAACGATTCAAAGGTTCTTTTCTTTTTTACCGCGGAGTCGAGAATAGATTTCCGAGGTCTGGTGAAGGATCTGGTGGCAGAGCTCCGAACACGGGTGGAGCTGCGGCAGGTTGGAGTGCGGGACGAGTCCAGAATGCTTGGTGGCAATGGAGTGTGTGGCCGTGTGTATTGCTGCCACGGCGTTAGCGACCGGCTCCAGCCCGTATCCATCAAGATGGCCAAGACACAGAATCTGAGCTTGAATTCAACAAAGATAAGTGGTCCCTGTGGTCGGCTCTTGTGCTGCCTCGCCTATGAGCATGCGCTCTACGAGGTAGAGCGTAAGTCGTTGCCAAAGGAAGGGGCTCGAATTCCGTTTGACGGCTCCACCTTTCGCGTCAACGAGATAAACGTTCTTACTCACCGAGTGCGCCTGTCGAGTCCAGATGGGCGGTATCTGGATCTTGGCCCCGGCGAGCTGGTGTTTGATCAAGACAAGCGCAAATGGACGATCACCGTCCTATAGGCTAGTTTGTAAGTTTTTCTCCCTGAGCGTATTGAAGCCGATAAAGGTTGTAGTAGACCCCGCGCTGGGCGATGAGCTCATCGTGTTGGCCCATTTCCACCAATTGTCCGTGTGACAAAACCAGTATTCGGTCCGCGTGTTTGATTGTCGAGAGTCGGTGCGCAATCACCAGTGACGTACGCCCGTCCAATACAACCTCCATTGCCTTCTGAATCAGCTGCTCGGTCTCCGTGTCGATGTTGGCGGTGGCTTCATCCAAAACGATAACGCGCGGGTCGTGGGCGATGACACGTGCAAAAGAGATGAGCTGCCGCTGCCCGGTGGAAATGTTGGTGGCCCCCTCGTTGAGGTTGGTCTGATATCCCTGCTCTAGGGCCTCGATAAACGGCGCGGCCTGCACAACTTCCGCCGCGCGACGCACCGCCTCTTCCGGCAACGGGAGGCCCAAAGAGATGTTTTCGGCGACGGTATCGCTGAATAGGAAGACGTCCTGTTGAATCGGCTGAATCACACTGCGCAGCTCGTCCAACGGCACATCCCTGATGTCCACTCCGTCTACACGGATCGATCCGCTGTCGATGTCCCACATACGGGTGAGCAAATTCGCAATTGTCGTCTTTCCGGCGCCGGTATAGCCCACTACCGCAATTGTTTCTCCCGGCTCTACTTCAAAGGACAGATTACGGATAACCGGCTCATCCTTTTTGTAGGCGAAGACAACGTTGTCGAATTCTATCTTCCCGGAAACCGGGTGTGAGAACCGTCGCTCGCCTCCATCGGCGATTTGTTCTTTGTCGTCCAAGAGCTGGAACACCCGTTCGCTTCCGGCCATCGCCGACTGCAGGATCGTGAACTTCTCGGAAATGTCCATAATGGGCCGGTAGAACCGCTGGATAAGGTTGATAAAGGCGACCAAAACTCCCAGTGACACTACGCCGTCTACGAAGAACCGCGCGCCGAAATAGATCACGACGCCGATAGAGACTGTTAGCAAAAACTCGATGGCCGGGCGGAAGACGGCAAACACGTACATTTCGCCGAGGTTTGCCTTCGTAAGGGCCGTGTTGTTTTTCTCGAACTCGTCATCGGTGCGCCGTTCTCGAGCGAATATCTGTACGACCGCCATTCCGGAAATATGTTCGGACAAAAAGGCGTTTACTTTGCTTACCCAGAGCCGAACCCGACGATAGGCATCCCGGGCCCGTGCACGAAAAACAGCGGTGAGTATCAGGACAGGCGGAAGCGACAAGACGGTTACCAGTCCGAGGCTGGGACTGAGCAGGAATAGAGCGACAACAACGCCCGCCATCAGACTTACATCCTTCACCAAGCTGATGATCACGGTCGTGAAAAGCTCATTCACCGTCTCCACGTCGTTGGTTACTCGCGTCACCAGCTTTCCTACCGGATGTCTGCTCAAATAGGCGGACGACTGACGGGCCATGTGGCCAAAAAGGGCAAGCCGCATGTCCTTCATGACTCCCTGGCCGGTGTACGCCATGAGATACACCTGCACAAAGGTAAAAACCAAAACACTGAGGAGGAGCACCAGGAGGGTTATGGCCGACTCGGCGACTCCTGAAATGTCCTCGGCTCGGAGGATACGCACCTCCTCTTCCTCGAGCTGATCGAGCGCCTCGATAGGAAGAGCTGCATGCTCCTCGTCGGCAACAAAAAACTCTGACCGAGTTTGCACTAGGTCGACAATGCTCGGATTGTCTATAGCCACGAGGTAGTACTCTTGTCTGTCGAGAACCCCCTCGGCAAAAAGCCTGTCGCGTTGAACGCCCGTGACCGCGGTGAGCCGGTTGGCGTTGATGTAGACGTAGTCGCCGATTACCGGATCGTTTGTATCAACCTTGAGCTCGGTGACTTGCGCGGCCTCTTCCACCGGAACACGGAAGAAAGAGACAACAAGGTCTTCATCGATTGCCCGCTGCAGAACGACGGGCGTGAGTACCTCGCCCAAGGTACCCAGAATCAACGCCAGCGTCGCGAACAAAACGGCGACCTTGTACGGTTTGAGGTAGCCGAGAAGGCGGCGCATAATGGCGGGATCGTAGCCCTTTACGATTTGCTCTTGTTCCATGGTGCTTTACGTCTCCGCGCCTTCGGTCTGTTCTTCGAGCTGCTGCAACAGGTGGATCTCGCGGTAGAAGCCGTCTACGGCCACCAATTCCTTGTGAGTGCCTGCTTGAAGAACACGTCCCTCGTCGAGAACCACAATACGGTCGGCAACCGACAACGTGGACACCCGGTGGGAGATGATGATATTGGTCTTTCCCTCGCGGTATTCGACTAGCTCTTTGAGGATTTTCTCCTCGGTCTCCGTGTCGACCGCGCTCAACGCATCGTCGAGCACGAGGATTTGCGGATTCAAGGCCAGCGCCCGGCTTATCGCGACGCGCTGTTTTTGCCCGCCCGAAAGGGTAATGCCGCGTTCGCCCACCTGTGTGTCCCAGCCGTCGGGGAACAGCGCCATGTCCCGTGTGATGGTTGATATCTCCGCGACGCGGTCGAGGGCGGCCTGATTGGGCTCATCGAGGGCAAATCCGATGTTTTCCCGGAGAGTGGCGGAAAACAGAAACGTGTCTTGCAAAACAAAACCGAATAGGCCTCGGAGCTCTTGGAGCTGGTAGTCGCGGACGTCGATCCCGTCGACAAAGACGGTCCCCGGCGGCGGGTCGATGAGGCGTGGAAGGAGCTTTACCAGTGTGCTCTTGCCGCTGCCGGTCCGACCGAGTATGCCGAGTGTTCCGCCGCCAGGCAGTTGGAACGAGATGTCCGAAAGGACGACCGGCGAGATGCTCGCTGTGTCTTCAGCCTCGACCGGGCGGTGGGGGTACGAGTAGCTGAGGTCTTTAACCGCTATCGCTCCCTTGCCCGGCGGTGGGTTGCCGTCCGCCGTCTTTGTGCGCTCCGGTCCGGTGATGTCCGGCTCAGCCTTGAGCACCCCGTTTAAGCGGGCCAACGAAGCTTTTCCCCGTTGCAAAAGGTTGACCGTAAAACCCGCACCCAACACCGGCCAAATCAGCATCTCCAGGTAGCTGAGCGTGGCGACAAACTCTCCCGGCGAGATGGCGCCGGTGATAACAAGGTCCCCTCCAAAAAACAAGAGGCTAAGCGTGGTCAGGCCCGCGAGAAACGTGACCATCGGGAAAAACAAACCCCAGAGGCGTACGAGTTTCAAGTTCCTCTGTTTGTAGACCTCGTTTGCGTCCTGGAATCGCCGCAAAAAGTAGGCTTCTTTGACAAATGACTTGACCACACGAATGCCTGCGTAGACTTCCTGGGCTTGCTCGCTCATACGCGCAAAGCCCTCCTGGACCCACCGGAATAGCTTGCCCACTAATCGGCCCAGGAACACAATCAATGCCGTTATAAAGGGGAGAGGTATTATCGTTAAGGCGGCCAACCGTGCGTTTTGTGAGAAAAGAATGATCAGGATGGCAATCGTCATAAACACACCGTCGGTAAAGGCCACAAACGCCATCCCAGAAGCCATCCGAATGGCCTGCATGTCGTTTGTTGCTATTGCCATGAGGTCGCCGGTCTTCCTCTCGCCGAAAAACTTCGGCGACATGATTAATAGCTGCTTCATAAAGCGAGTGCGTAGATGCGCCTCGATGCGGCGTGAGGCGCCGTGAATAAAAAAACGCCAGCCCAGGCGGCCAAGCGCAATGATCAGCCCCACTCCCACCATTTGTAGGACCAAGACGAGGATGGCCTGCAGCGCAAAGTTGCCCACCGTAATGGTGTCGATCGATTGGCGGATGAATTGCGGTATGAGAAGTTGAGCGCCACTTGTTACAACAAGGCTCAAAAGCCCAAAAATGTAGCTTAGGCGGTACTGCTTGATGTAAGGCAGTAACGTACGAAATTCTTTCAACACAGGCTTACCCTTGGGCCACAGATGAGGCGACGGACCGTCGCCAAGCGTCGATCCTCGATTCTATCAGTTGCTGCATTTGAGCCAAGACGGTTTCCATTTGGCGTTTGTCCTTCGGCGGCTGCGCTACACCAACCGTGGCCACTCTGTACACCGTGCGGCCGGCGTTTCTGGCCAAGTCCCCCATGGTCGAGAGCCGATACCCCCCGTCTACGGCCACGCCTACGATAGGAAGCGACCGTTCGGAAGCGATCGTTCGTACGGCCCCCGCTCGGAACTTGCGGACTACACCGTCTCGTGACCTTGTGCCCTCGGCGAACACCACCGGACAAATGTCCAAATCCGCCGGCCTTGCAAGCCGCTTGATCGCCCGCATCGATGCTGCGAAGTTTTTGCCGCGGTCGATCAACGCGTGGCGCTCGTAGCGGAGAATGGGGCTGACCGCCGGGAATCCATACGCGAGCTGCCGCTTGGCTACAAATCGGAGCCGACGGTCGGGGAATGCGGCCAAGATCGCCGCGATGTCGATAAGGCTCTGGTGGTTTGACACGATGACAAATCGCTTTGGTATGTCGGGAACGCCGCCTCGGTCTACCGAGAGCCTCAGGCCAACATACTGACGAGCAAATCCGAATAGCTTCCGGGCCATCCGGGAGATGTTATTGGTGATGTATCGTTTGACTCGCTTGGTCGAAGCGATCTTTGTAAGCTTGAGTCGCATGTCCCAGAAAAAAAGCTGCGACAGCAAACACGCGGTAAACACAATGCGACCCACAAAGCCTCCTTTGTTTCACCGGACTAGTTGGCCACTCGCCGCACCGGTTGGGTATCAGAAAAAACTATACAGAAGAGTGCCCGCGATCAACCCGCACCCCGTGAAGTTGGGGGGCAATACGCTTCAGCGAATTGTTGACAGCGACATACCGATCTGGTAAGTTACGTTCCTGCTTGCAATAGCAGCACATGGAGGTTGATTTTGGCAGATCACGGTTCGGCGGCAAAGCGTCACCGGCAGAGCGAAAAGAGCCGTCTCAGGAATCGTACGGCACGAAGCAAAGTAAGAACAGCGACAAAGAAGTTTCTGACCGCCGTTGAGGCCAAGGACACGGATGCGGCAACGGCCGGGTTTCGAGAGCTTTCTAAGCTCCTTGATACCGCGGCAGGAAAAGGAATTTACCATAAAAACAACGCGGCTCGGAAGAAATCTCGCTTGCACGCGCGGCTGGCAGAGCTTCACAAGCCGGAGGCATAGTCCCTGACGCGCTACCAGGTTTCGGGTGCCGCCGGTCCGCCGTGTCGGCTCAGGATGCCGTCCAGCTCGAAACCGTCGGACTCCGCTATAGACCGACGGACGTAATAGCATTTGCGTTGCGCAGCCCAGGGGGGATTCATGCTCAAAGAGAAACTGACCAAGGCCGAGATAGTTGAAAGCATCTCCGAGTCCTCGGGACTAAGCAAAAAAGACATTCACCGAATATTGGACTCGTTTTTCGAAAACGTCAAAGATGCCCTTATTGAGGATCGTGTTGTTGAGTTTCGCGGCTTCGGCACGTTCGAGATCCGGACCCGAAAAGGCCGGGAACGCGCCAGGAACCCAAAGACCGGAGAAATTGTGAGCGTGAGAGATCACGGCGTTGCGGTGTTTCGGCCCGGCAAGGAACTCAAAGAAGCGGCCTGGCCCTTACGCGAGAACTAAGACCACGATAATTGGGGAGATCCAACACACTCGGCATGCAAAATGTCCGCCGTGATTCCGGTGATCGTGCCGGAGTCGGCCCTTCAACCAAATTAGTCGAAAAGGAAAGACGTCGCGGCCTGATGGAGGGGCTCAAAACCCTCGGGCTTGCACTCTTGTCCGCGCTTCTGTTTTCGCTCGCTTTTCCAAGCATCCTGTCGGAACGGGGCTGGTTCCCACTTGGATTTGTCGCCCTTGCCCCGCTGTTCATCGCCGTGCACCGGTGTGGATGGCCGGCAGTCTTCCCACTCGGTTTTTTGACCGGCTTTGCGACGTACTCTCTACTTAACTACTGGCTGGTCAACTTCCACCCTCTGTCGATCTTGATCGTCCCGGTGATTTATGGCGGTTACTTTGTGGTTCTCTTGCCCGTCCTCAAGCTGGCGGACAGCCTCTTCCCGCGCTACGGTTATCTTGTCCAGGCTCTAGTATGGCTCGCATACGAGTACCTGCGGATCCAAGGATTCTTGGGTTACGCGTACGGCATTATCGGGTATTCACAGTATGCGTTTACGCCTTTGATACAGGTCTCTTCGGTGTTCGGCGTGTGGGGAGTCTCAGCCCTCGTCGTTTTTCCGTCGGCCTACTTGGCCGCGGCCGTCAAGAATGGTTTTGGCGGCTTTGTACCCTTCGTAGGCAGGCATCGCATCGACCTTGCTGCATACGTAGCGGTGTCTATAGCGGCCTTGGTTTTTGGCATGGTGTCGCCGGTCAACTACGAGGGAGCCCGCGATCTTCGGGTTGCCCTGGTTCAGCAGAACGTCGACCCATGGGTCGGCGGCACTGCGGCATACCGGCGGTCGCTCGATATCTTACTCAGGCAGAGTCAACTGGCGATGGAGGATAGTCCCGACACGCCCGAGATCGTAGTCTGGTCCGAGACCTCTTTTATACCGGCCATCCGATTCCACGACCAGTTCAGGCAGGACCCGGATCGCACGGCGCTTGTGAAAGAGCTCACCGATTACCTGGATGAACAACCCGTACCGTTTGTGATCGGCAACGGCGACGCGCAACTAGAACGTGACGCCGAGGGATCACTGCGTCGTATCGACTACAACGCAGTGCTTCTCTACGATCACGGGGAGTTGGTCGAGACCTATCGCAAGACGCACCTCGTGCCGTTTACCGAACACTTCCCCTACCGCGACCAGTTTCCTTGGTTGTACGATCTCTTGGTGGAAAACAACACGGCTTTCTGGGGCGAAGGACGCGATTTTACGGTCTTCGAGGCCGCAGGAGTACGGTTCGGCACTCCGATTTGCTTCGAAGACACGTTTGGCTATATTGCTCGACAATTTATCAACGAAGGCGCCGAGATCATCGTAAACCTCACAAATGACTCTTGGTCCAAGTCCGTGCCGGCTGCCATGCAACACATGGCTATGGCGGTATTCCGCGCGGTCGAAAACCGCCGGAGCGTCGTGAGAAGTACAAACGGCGGAATGACCGCAATTATCGATCCAAACGGCAAGATCTTGGACATCTATCCGGCCTTTGTCGAGGGATACCTGTTGGGCGAGGTACCGATATACACCGGCACACGCACCATTTACACGGCCGCGGGCAACTGGGCGGCGATAGTGTTCCTGGTCGCTGCGCTTGCTTCTCTGACCTTTGGTGTTGTCCGGGTGGTCGTTCGGCGTATCCGCGCGCGTTGACAAGGCTACAACTCCGTATCACAATCGTATCTGGAAGGAACACATGAGCAGCAAGGGCACCATTCTTATCGTTGACGATGAGCAGATAAACTTAGATTTCTTTGACGTAATGCTCTCGAAGCTCGGTTTTACCGTGGTCAAAGCGGAGGATGGGGAAGAGGCACTCGATGCGGTGCTTTCCGCGAAGCCGGACCTGGTTATTCTGGACAACATCATGCCCAAGCTTACCGGCTGGCAGGTCACGAAGATAATCAAAAACGATGAAGAGTATGCGGAAGTCAGGAACGTCCCGATTATCATGTTCTCGGCGATGGACGACGTCAAGGACAAGATCGAAGGATTCGAGCTTGGTATCGAGGACTACATTACCAAGCCGTTTAACTTCTCAGAGGTTCTTGCCCGCATCCAGGCGGTACTGCGCCACCGAGAGCTGGCACAGCAAATGGTGGCCCGAGAGCGCCGGATCGCGCTGGTTGAGTCCCTCAACAAGTCGTTATTGTATTTTACGCGGCACCTACGCGAACCGATGGAGACACTCCAGGTCGCGGCCGAAAAAACGGATCCCAACGATCCCGATGCGGTCGAAGTGCTCTTTATTCGGCTTGCCGGTGAGGTGGAAAACACCATCGCCGCCCTCGACGGGCTGGAAGAAGAGATTAGGGATCTTGAGGAGCAGGGTGAGCGGATCAAAGAGGAAGAGATCTCTCTCGAGGTTCTGGAGCAGAAGTACCAGAAGCACTTCAATTCCTTTCGGGAACGAAACGAGCCTACGGGCAAGCCCGTTGGGCAGTAACTTCGCCGGGAGCGCACAATGATAAGCGAAGAAAAACGACAGGTGCTTGAGCACTTTAATAAGGGCCGCAGGCTTTACAAGCTCATGCAGTTTGAGGATGCGCGAAAAGAGTTTGCACTGGCCCTCAAAACCGATCCTGAGGACGGTCCTTCCAAGGTCTACTTCGCCCGCTGCAAGCATTACATCGAGACACCGCCGCCGGAGGACTGGGACGGGGTCTTTGTGATGCAGACAAAGTAGCGGTGATTCCGACCTGGTAACGGACCCACGTTCGCCCATGAGCAGAGTCGAAAAAAATCGCCGAATCCTCAAAACAAACACTTGGTTGGGTCCGGAGACGTGGCTTAAAGGCACACTCCGGTTTACCGAGTCGGTCAAGATCAGTGGTCGTTTCCAGGGCACTATCGATTCGACCGGTTTTTTGTATGTGGACGTTGGCGCCGATGTCCGCGCGGACATCAAGGCCGAGTCGATTATCATCGGTGGTGTGGTTCACGGAAATGTCGAAGCTGCGGAAGGTGTCGAAATCCTGCCTGACGGCAAGGTGTTCGGCAACATTCGAACCAAAAAACTGCGCATCGCCGATGGTGTTGTATTCGAGGGCAAGTGCGAAATGATCAAAAACCCGGACGGTGTGGATCTGTTTGCCTCGCCCATAGATCAAGCTAAACCGGTCATCCCGCGCATGTAGGATTATTGTGTCCGATATCAGTCGCCATGTCTCTGCGAGCACAAACGGTAGTGTTCGGGCCGCAGTACTCTGTATCGGGACCGAAATCACCGAGGGGATTATTCAGGACGGCCACGTCCATCGACTCGCGGGAGCGTTCTCAGACTTGGGCATCGAGCTGGTGTCGGCACACATTCTTCCGGACGATGCGTCCCAGATCGAGGGCCATCTTTGTCGTTTGGCAACAGAAGTAGAAGTGCTTGTGTTGGCGGGTGGCCTCGGGCCCACATCGGACGATCTAACGCGCGAGTGTGTAGCGGCTGCGGCGGGAGTGCCGCTGGATTTTCACAAGCGAACCTGGGATCGTTTGCTCGAACGGGGGCGGGTGATCGGAGTGAGAATTGCCGAGGCCAACAAGCGACAGGCGATGGTACCTCGTGGCTTCGAGGTCATTCCGAACAACCGGGGTACGGCACCGGGCTTTAAAGGCATGGTGGGCGGCTGTCTTGTAGTGGCACTGCCCGGACCTCCGGCCGAGCTTGTGCCTATGCTGGAAAGCCGGGTAGTACCGGACCTTGCCCAACGATTTCGCCGAGCTTCGCGTGCGCCACAACTTGTTTCGGCATACGGCGTGAGCGAATCCGACCTTGAGGAAGGTCTTCAGAAAGACGCCGAGGGTTTACGATGGAGCACACGCTTGGAACGTCACCGCATTGTGGTGACTCTTCGTGGTGACGGAGACGCGGGCAGGGCGACGGATGCGCTCACGCGGCGATTCGGGGCGGAACGTGTGGTCCGCGGGGATGTGCGGCCCGGGGAGCTTGTGTTGCCCCTGCTGACCGCACAACGGCTCACGGTAGCTTGCGCTGAATCCTGTACCGGTGGGGGCGTGAGTGCCCTACTTACCGACATAGCCGGTAGCTCCGCCGCCGTTTGGGGCGGTTTTGTAACCTACGCTAATGGGGCAAAGGTGAATGTGCTTGGCGTTCCGCAGAGTGTCTTGGATGCTCACGGAGCAGTGTCTGAGGAGTGTGTGAAATCGATGACCAAAGGCGCTTTGCGTGCCTCAACCGCCGACCTCGCGCTGGCCATTTCCGGCGTCGCGGGGCCCGGTGGGGGAACCGAGGAGAAGCCGGTAGGCACCGTGTGGGTGGCATGGCAGCGGAAGGACGGGCCCGTGCAGGCCGAGAAGTTTTTGTTTGCGGGCGACCGCGACGCGATCCGGCGACGCGCAGCGATCGCCGCCCTGGTGGGTCTTCGACGCCAGTTGCTTCGAACGGCGCAGCCCACACCCCAAAGCGACAACCTCGCCCAAACCAACAAGCTCGAAGGACCCCAAATCTGAGAGCGGTTGACAGCTACCCGGATGCGGCATATATTGGCAAGCGCACGCATATTGCGCCCGCAACTACCGTTAGCGTCACAATTCACCAGCGGACTCATCGCGTTGCCGTCACGTGGATCCCTATAATCATATTACATTGCCGATAGACGGTTTACTGGAGACGACTTCATGGAAACCACGCACAAAAGAGAAGGAACCGCGGCCCCACGCTCTGAGCTGCGGGCCACGGAGACACAGGGGGAGCTCGATTTGCAGACGGATACCATAGAAGACAAACAGAACCTCGGAGAGGGTTCCGGAGACTCGGAACAAACCGAGGTCGATGCCAATCAAAAGCCGAGAAAGAAAAAGGTCCGGCTTATCAAAGACAACGGCTCGGACGAGGACTCGAATAGGGCGTCCGAGGCCGGCGCCGACGGCTATGGTGATGCCCAAGGCGGCGATGAAAACAAAAACACATTGACCGCCCGCAAGGAAGCATCTGCGGAGGGCTCCGACACTAACGAGAGTTCTTCCGGTGCTTCCGACACTCCGGCCGGCAGTGCATCTGGTGGTGCGTCGGGCGAAGCAGGCACAACAGACGACGACTCAGCGTCGTCGAGTACGGGGGACAAGTCTCAGGAGCCTTCAAAGGGTAGCGGCAACAAGGATGGTGGCGACCCAAAAGGTGGTGACCAGAGGGGCAGCGACCAGAAGGGTAGCGAAGGCAGAGGGGGTGGCGACCACAAAGGTGGGGGCCGCAACAAATCCGGTCGCGGCCGCCGGAACCGCGAGTACATCGGTGACGGCGACAAAACCCTGAGCATAAATGAGCTCATTCACATGAACATGCGCGAACTCAGAGAGTTCGCCGTAAAGATGGGCATCAGCCAAGAGCACCTCGTCACACTAAAAAAGCAGGAGGTGGTGTTCGCGGTCCTGAAGGCCCACACCGAGCGAAACGGGACCATATACGCGTACGGGTCGCTCGAGATTCTGCCTGACGGCTACGGATTCCTTCGCTCGCCGCAAAATAGCTACCTTCCCGGCCCCGACGACATCTACATTTCGCCGTCGCAGATACGGCTGTTCAATCTCAAGACGGGTGACACGGTGTATGGGCAGATTCGTCCCCCAAAGGAAGGCGAGCGATTTTTTGCGATGCTCCGTGTGGAGAGCGTCAACTTCGACGATCCCTCTATTGCTCAAACACGAATCCCCTTTGATAACCTAACACCGTTATACGCGGACGAGCGGCTCAACATGGAGACTCGGGCCGGGGACATCTCCACCCGGATGATCAACCTGTTCTGTCCGATAGGTAAGGGGCAGCGGGGGCTTATCGTTTCGCCGCCGAGGACAGGCAAGACCGTACTTCTTCAGAAAATCGCAAACGCCATTACCGAGAACCATCCGGAGGTGTACCTTATTGTCCTCCTTATCGACGAGCGACCGGAAGAGGTCACCGACATGGAGCGCAACGTTAATGCCGAGGTCATATCCTCGACATTTGACGAGCAGGCCACACGTCATGTGCAAGTCGCGGAAATGGTGCTCGAAAAGGCACGGAGGCTCGTTGAGCATCAAAAGGATGTTGTTATTCTCCTGGATTCCATCACACGCCTCGCCCGTGCCTACAATCAGACGGTTCCCACTTCGGGTAAGATACTCTCCGGCGGGGTGGACTCGAACGCTCTCCATAAGCCAAAGCGCTTTTTTGGTGCAGCGAGAAACATCGAAGATGGCGGAAGCTTGACGATCGTTGCTACAGCGTTGGTCGAGACAGGGAGTCGTATGGACGAGGTGATTTTCGAGGAGTTCAAGGGTACCGGTAACATGGAGATCAACCTTGATCGACGCTTGGCCGATCGTCGGCTCTATCCCTCGATCAACATCAAGAAGTCCGGAACACGCCGCGAAGACCTCCTTTTGACCGAGGAGGAGCTCGCCAAGATGTGGGTTCTTCGCAAGGTCATTAACCCAATGGACGACGTGGAGATCATAGAGCTTCTTATTGACAGGATGCGTAAGAGTAAGAATAATGAGTCCTTCCTACGTTCGATGAACACCTCTTCGGTGATGGAGTAGATATGAAAAAAGGAATACACCCGGAATATCGGCCGGTCGTCTTTCGCGACACGGCGTCGGGAACCATGTTCCTGACACGTTCCACTGTCGCCACCAAACAAACGGTTCAGTACGACGACGGAAACGAGTACCCGGTCTTCGACATCGAGATTTCAAGCGCATCACACCCGTTCTTCACGGGTAAGCAGCAGCTGGTGGACACTGCAGGTCGCGTCGAACGGTTCAAGCGCAAGTACAATATTAAGACCTGATTGTAGCGGCCCGAAGAGTGTGAATCGGGCCTTGGCATGTTGCGGCGCCGTTACAACCAGGCAGACTATAGACCGTTGTTGTCTCCGCTGCGAGAGACAAACCCAGGCTGAAAGTGCCGCCTCTTTCTGCTGCTCACGACTTCCAACGCTATTAACAAGGTGATTATCAACATCGAGAGCTGTGGCAACAGGTCTCCAAAGCGCGTATACACCGTCAGAATATCCGAATCGTACACCGGAACCTCCACATAAGCGGCGGTCGCCTGAAACATCGGCAACTCAAACAGCACTCGGCCCCAGGGGTCGACTACCGCGCTATAACCACCGTTCGTGGACCGAACCAGCGTTCGACGATTCTCGATCGCCCTAAACCGCGCCGCGACAAAGTGTTGAGTTTGAGCCGTCTTGGTCTTGGACCACGCATTGTTGGTGAGGTTGACAAACAGATCTGCACCACGAGCGGTAAAGTCGCGAAGCAGGTAGGCAAATGCGTCCTCGAAACAAATCGGGGTTGCGAATTGTGTAGGGTTCTCGGACGATGGGTCTAGAGTAAACAGAGTGGGTGACGTCCCCTTGATCCAGACCGCCGGCAACCCAATCACCTCCCGAAAAAACTGTTGCACCGCTGGAACACCCCAGAAGGGGACATTTTCCGCAAAAGGCACGGGATGCTGTTTTCCATAGTAGTTGCGCACTTCCCCATTTGTTTCGATCAAGAGCGTTGCATTCATGGCGTCCGGAGTCCCTGGGATTTGATACGGCGCTCCCGTCAACAGCGGCCCCGGCAGACGCTCCAGAAAGCTCAGGAAGTCATCGCCCTGAGGTCGCTGCGCATACCAATCTTCCCAGCCAATGTATGGCCAACGGAGTGATGTCTCGCTCCACACAACAAGCTCCGCGTTGCGAGGCGCGTCCGTCAGGGCGTTGCGAGTAAGGTTCTGTGTGCGGTGGAGCGTCTGGATTTCGTTACCTCGGATCCAAGAATCCGCGTTCTGTTGTACCAGAACCATAGGTATGCGATTTTTCAGCGGGATTTCCGACTGTAGCCGTGCCATACCGTAGCCCAAAAACAAGATGAGGAGTGCCGCCGCTGCAGCGAGGTGACTTCGCGCAGACTTGAAACCGGAATCAAATGCCCGTGCCAGCCCTGCGTTGGCGTAGGCCATCAAAAAGCCGACTCCCCAGATTCCCAGAATGTCCGCTATTTGGACCAGTAATAGCACCGTGCCGACAGGGTAGGCCACCATCGCCCACGGATAGCCAAGATAGCCGTTGGCAATAAGGTACTCATATGCAATCCACACCAGCGCAATGACGATTGGCGCGTAATGGTCCGGGGTTCTTGAAGCCCATAGAAGAAAGCACCCGAGGAGTGCCGTGAAGCCCACGAACCCGAGCGTCACACCGCCTAACGTCCAGATTGAAAAATCACCAAAATTAACGAGCCAATAATTGATGATAAGTGTTGAGACTCCACCGAACAGAAGGCTGAGCCGGGCGGCTACGGCATACCGCTGCACGCCTTTGACGGCCATAAACAACGGCACCAACGCCACCGGGGCCAATAACGGGTTTCCAAATAGCCAGAGCTCATTTGGTAGCGCAAGGGCCAGTAGAACGGCGGAAAACAGGCTAAGCAAGACTCGTCGCAACATGTGTGCGGGTAGTATACGAACTGATTGAAAACCTGTGAATTGAAGCAAGGGCGATGTTTCTTCCCCTGCCGACCCCGCCTACTGACCGAACTGGTCCAAAGAGTCTGGTTGGCGACTACGCAATAGACGGACTGGAAAGAGATTGCCGCTCCAGACACGCGGAGGTGGTATTACGCGAGCCGGAGTTCCGGTTGTTTTATCGGCGCAACAAGTGGCGCAGACGGCCAACCACACTCTTTGGGCCAGTTAAGATGTGTTAATTGAAATTGAGCGATGATATCGGTACTATTTGCATGGGCCCATGGAAATGAAAGACATCGTGGCACTTCACCGTGAGGAGTTTGACAAAGAGCCCGATGTCGTTGCATCGGCGCCCGGAACAACTTCACTCCTCGGCGACTTTTCCGAAATGGTTTCAGGCTCGATTCTGTGCCTCGGGCTAAGTCCGTCCGCCCAGGTTGCCGTGAGCTTTCGCAACGACCTATCTCTGCGCGTGTATGTGCCGGAGCCGCCTGAGCGGCGTCGGGTCGGGCTGTCCAACTTGAAGTATCGTCGGGAAGACCGCTGGGTCAATTTTATCAAAGGCGTCTTGGTTGAAGTCGAACAACGCGGAGCGGGTCTGCGTGGGATAAATGTGACCGTTGTCAACAATATACCAAGGTCGGCGGGTCTGCACGCATCTACGGCGCTTACCGTCGCGTCGCTTTGTGCTGTCGATGATCTCTTTGACTGCGGCCTCCATAGTGGTGAGAGCATGGACATAGTGGCGAGCGTCATGCGGGATTACACCGGCCTGGACGTTCCGTACCATGCGATCATTGGCGCTCATGCGCTGGATGCGGATGGCCTGTTGCTCACAAATACCTCAACGTGGAAGTATCGCAGTGTGCCTGCCGATTTGGGTGACGCGGTCTTTGTGGTCGTCAACACGGGAGTGCCCGTGGAGACGTTGACCAAAGATCTTCAACAAATAAGAGACGATTGTGATGTGTGCCTGGACGTGTTGGTGGAAGCGTCGTACGGGGCTGCCGGAGCGCCGGGGCGTACCGCGGGGCTGAGCCTACAAGAGTTTGACGAGGCAGATCTCTTAGAAAACATGGGCAGAGTGAGCGAACGCGTTCGTCGCCGTTGCCGCCACGTCATAACGGAGATGAGCCGTGTGCGGAAAGCCGAGGCGGGCCTCCGCGAAAGCGATCTCGAGGGTGTCGGCAGGATTATGCAAAAGAGCCACGAGAGCTTCCGTGATCTCCTCGAGGTTTCGTGTCCGGAGGTCGACTGGATCGTAAAGCGGGCGGCGGAGTGCGACGGCATCTACGGTGCGAAGATTACCGGTGCCGGTGGGTGTGCTGTGGTGCTGCTCGAACAGGAAGCGGCGGCGAGCCTGAATCATATACTCGAAGAGTATGAGCGGATTTTTGGTTTCGACGCGGAACTGATGACGGGCCGGCCGCTTGAGGGGCTACGCCTCAAAACGATAACGTATTAGAATAGAGTCGCTTGGGAGGGGGACTTTGAAAATTCTTATCACAAACGACGACGGGATACATAGTCCCGGACTGTCCGCATTGCGTTCCGCCTTGGAGCCTCATCACGAGGTGTGGGTAGTGGCCCCGGATGGCGAGCGCAGTGGCACGTCCCACTCTTTGACACTCAAAGAGCCGATCAAATGTGTGCCGGTGGCCGAGCGTATGTTTGCATGTAGCGGCACCCCGGCGGACTGTGTGATACTCGCTTACTTGGGTGCTATTCCCGTGACACCGGACGTTGTTGTCGCCGGCATCAATATCGGGCCTAATCTGGGTACGGACGTTTTGTATTCGGGCACCGCCGCAGCGGCCCGGCAGGCCGCTATCATGGGCTATCCGGGCATCGCCACGAGCATTGCCGGGTTTGTGCCTCCCTTCTACTTCAAGGGCATCACAAGCTTCGTGGTGGAGAACCTCGATATCCTCTGTTCGCTGTGGGACCAGGATCACTTTATCAACATCAATGGCCCAAATGTCGATAATCCCGTGCCGCCGGTCCGGATAACCCGCCTTGCCCGACGTATCTATCAGGACCGACTGGTTCATTACGAGTCCCCGCGTGGTGAGTCGTACTATTTTCTCGACGGCTACCCGATCCAAAACGACGACGTCGAGGAATCGGACACGCGTGCCGTCGACCAAGGGGCGCTATCCTTGAGTCCGGTCTACCTCAATCCTACGGATCTCCAGGAGATCGCCGCCTACAAGGAGGCGCAATTCCGCGCAAAGGAGGCGTAGTATGCCTACCGGCAGAGCAAAACGAGCACAAGACAGGAACAAACCTGCTCCCAAGGCGATGGCTCAAGCCATTATGTTGTTTAACGAAGAGCGCTTCGAGGATGCGCTTCGAGCCTTCCTCGATCTGGAGGTAGAGCCCTCGGATCATCCGATGCTCTCTTACTACCTCGGGCTTTGCTACACTCACTTGGGTCGTTTGGACGAATCTGTTCTGTATCTCGAACAGGTGGTGACCTCTGAATTGAGCTTTGCCCATGTGTTTCAGAGCCGGATGATCCTCGGTTACATCTATGCGGTCACGGACCGGTTTCGCTTGGCTGAGTTCGAGTTCAACCGGCTCTTGGAGGACGGCTACGAGTCGGGCCGTGCCCTATCGGCGCTTGCTTACGTCCTTTACGCCCAGAACAAAGTTGCTCCCAGTGTTGCCCACCTCGAACGGGCGCTCACACTCGATCCGGATAGCGCAAACGCCCTAAACTCCCTCGGTTATATCTTGGCGGACCAGGACATTAAGCCTGAGCTGGCCGTAAACTACTGTACCCGGGCGGTGCGGAAGGCGCCGTCGAATCCGGCCTACTTGGATTCACTCGGTTGGGCATTTTTCAAAGTGGGACGTCTGGACGACGCGAAGAAGGTCCTGTCCAAGGCTGTGGAAATCGATCCCGAATCCGATGAGATCAAGTCCCACCTTCGTTCGGTCAAGCAACGTATTGTTCAGGTGGGAGCTGCGCCGTGATCCTGCGCGGTGGGTCCGGCCTGAGCCGCTTCATGCTGCTTTTTTTGATGGTCGGGCTTGGATCGCTGGTCTTTTCCCAGCAAGCGGATCCGGACGGTCCGGGATCGCGTCCGGCGGACCAGCTTTTTCCGGATGCCATCGAGGCGCGGGACGCATTCCGCCAAGGTGTCGTGGCCTTCCACACGGGCTTTTTTAACCAGGCTGTCCAGTCATTCCAACGCGCCGGAACGTTCGAACCCGACAACCCACTTATTCTCGAATGGCTCGGCTGGGCCTACTATCGCTCCGGATTCGTCGACGCCGCTTTGGCGCAGTGGAGCTTCCTCGACGACCGGGGCCGCGCCGATCCGTTCCTCCGGTCGGTGGTGGAGATCGTGACCGCACGGCGCGGCCGGCTGCCCGAGTCGTCCGGTGTTCAAAGCGTTGGCCGGTTCGTTGAGCTGGGGCATATTCCGGGCGTCTTGGAAAACGGTGCGGTCCGCTTCAGACGACCGACCTCAGTCCGGCCGAGGGATGACGGCAGTTTCTACGTGGTGGGATTCGCGGAGGACACTGTTTATAGAATGAGCATAAACGGTGTTATAACGGCGACCCTTCAGGGCGGCATCCAGGGCTTGTCACAACCCTACGACATCCTCGAAAGCTCGCAGGGGCGCCTATTCGTCTCGGAGTTTGGCGCCGACCGCATCACCGAGGTCAACGAAAACGACTTTGTCGTCGGCCGTATAGGCAGTCGCGGCCGGGGCGATGGTGAGCTGTTGGGGCCACAGTACATGGCGGAGGACGATGAGGGCTTTTTGTACGTGACGGAGTGGGGTAACTCCCGAGTTTCGAAATTTAGCCCCGACGGTGAGTTTGTGCTGAATTTCGGCCGTCCTGCGGTCGGTTACGATGGCCTCTCCGGCCCGAGCGGCATAGTTATCTACGATTCGCGAGTGTACGTAGCGGACTCACGGCGCGCACGAATCGACGTTTTTGACACCAGCGGCAATCACCTCTCAACGCTCGGGGACGGACTGTTTTCACGGCCGGAGGGGCTCTCGCTCTACGCCGAGAACACTCTCCTTGTGGCCGACGCAGGTCGGGTACTCTTGTTTGACCTCGGCCTCGAGGCAATTGCTGAAGCGTTTGCGGGTCCTCCCGGCGCGCGGATCATGATTTCCTCCCTCGATGTCAACGGAATGCTGTTGACCGCCGACTTCGACCGGCGCCGGGTGCTCCAACTCGGAACGGTGGACAGCGTCTACAGCGGCTATTTTGTTACTGTAGACCGAGTTTCCTCAGGCGCCTTTCCCAATGTCGACGTGTACGTCCGGGTCGAGGATCGCTGGGGTGCTCCCGTAGTGGGATTGACGGAGGAAAACTTCTATCTAACGGAGCGGGGAGTCCCGATTCCGGACGCCGAGTTGGTCTACAGAGAAGACCTCGACCGTCGGGCGCGGATCTCCCTCGTGGCGGACAGGCGCTCCGATGTCGTCCCGCTCCTATCCGATCTGGGAGTCGCGGCTCAGACCCTTACAACCGCCGCGTTGGCCGACGGTGATGTGCGCGTAGTAATCGCCGGTGAACGGCCCTTTGTAGAGTCGGAAGACGCCGCGCCTCTGGAAGCCGCCCAGGCGGTGCGCACCGCCGGTTTGATTTCGGAGCAAGGTCTCGATCTGGCCATTCGACTGGCGGCGGATGAGGTTGTGCCGCTGGCCGGGAAAAAGGCCGTGGTGCTTATGAGCGACGGCGGCACCGCACGTGACTCGTTTGCTCGCTACGGCCTTAAGGAGCTCGCCGATTATCTGGTTAACAACGGCGTCGCCCTGTACTTGGTCCATGCCGGCACGGAGGCGCCTGCCGCCGAGCTTTTGTATCTCACCGAGGCGACCGGTGGTCGTGTGTATAATCTCCTGGACCCGACGGGCATTAGTAACCTTGTGCCTCACCTCCGGCGGCGGCATAGCGGCCGTTATGTCCTGCAGTATCCTTCGTCTGCGGACACGGGTTTCGGCCGGAATTTCATCGAGATCGCGGTCGAGACATTTTTGGCTAACCGGAGTGGCCGTGGTGAGTCGGGCTACTTCGCTCCCCTCGAGTTCTGATGCGCGCTTGGATTCGCCGTCGCCGCCGCAGGTGGGAAGCCATGTGTAACCGATGCGGGGACTGCTGTTATGTGCGGTACAGGTCGCGCGGTCGACTGGTCATCGATCGAAATCGCCCCTGCGAGTATCTGGACCTACGGACCAAAACGTGCACCGTTTACGCCCGCCGGTTCCGTGTTTGTGGGCACTGTGCCAAGGTCCGGTGGTATCATGCCCGCTTCTCGCGGCTCCTTCCGAACCACTGTGGCTACGTTACGGCCCGTCGTCGGCGCAAACGCGTGCGAGTGTAGTGTTCGGACCGTAGCCGACGGAGTAATCCGTAGAGCGGTGGGGGACCGCACTGACCGGTGGGGTTAGACGGTTGGGCAACCGCCTTACTGCGACGACCGGACGAACAATACATTGGTGCCGTTGTTTCTAAATATCGCCGTCTTAATCAAAGCATTTGGATCCTAGTGCCTGTATCTAGGTGTGTGAGGACCAACAAAATACTGCGCCTTCGATCTCTATTGCCGCCGGCGGCTCTGGTTTGCTGCCTTTTCTCGTGTGTGTTAGCACCGGATGCATCGCGAATAGCGCTCCGTTGTATCCTGCCGGCGGCGCCGCGAACCGTGCATCCCGAGGAGTCTACAGACGTAGTTGCCTACTCGATTACCGGTGTCGGACCGGCCGGCAACGAAGTCCACGCGGAGGGAACGAGCCCGATTTTCCACTTCGACGGGATGTTGGCGGGAAACTGGACGATTATTGCGGCGGCGCTCTCGCCCTCGGGAAAGCCGATATACCAGGGGCGGATTGATCTGAGATTGGCTCCGGGCGCCGCCCCCTCTTACGAGTTGCTCCTGGAGTCGGTATCCGGCCAAGGGAACCTCGTCGGGTCGGTTGGTTGGCCCGCCGGTGCTCCGGTCGATCCTGCTGTTGTCATCGAGCTAACCCCTCTGGTCGGCTCGGCCGTCGATGTCGCGGTCACTGCTCTTGAATCATCGGCGGACTTTGGCCCGCTGGCAGTAGAGGCGGGCTACTATCGTGCGGACGTCGTTGTCCTGGATGGCGACGAGGTTCTTGCCGGCCGAACCGAAGTGCTCCGTGTGGTGGCGGGCTTTACAACACGTCTCGACTTGGAATTCACCACGGAAAACGGACGATTCTCGGGCTTGGTCGGAGGGAGTGTCATGCTGGAAAACGACGCCGCCCTCGAGCCGGTATTGGACCTCCCGGACCGCCCTCTGCTTCTCGGCGAAACCGCGGTGTTCCTCGCCGGGGGGGTGCCGGAACCGGTGGACTTTGCCTTTAGTGTAGACGGCATTGCGGCCGGGCACGGCGAGACGCTTTATCTGACAGTGACCGACGGTCCGTTTTTCTTGGGAGTAACGGCGGAATTCGGCCTCCGTGCGGGGTCGACGGGAACGGTCCTCAGCCCCGTTGAGCCGGTGTTGCTGGGCGGTGTTGCATACAGACGGTCGTTTGTGCGCGGTCGTGACGGCGTACCCGGGCTCGACGGTGCCCGGGCGGTGGCCGTATCGAGCTCGGGCCTGGGAGTTTTCGTGGCGGGCTACGGAGCCGATAGCATCGTTATTGTCGGTAGGGATCCAATCACCGGTAGACACGACGTTCTTGGCGCGGTCAACGGACCCGAGCTCGACGGCGTCACCGATCTACTAACCGTGGTGGACGGCGGGTCCGAGTACCTCGTTGCGGCGGCCTCGCGGGCCGACCGGATATTACTGTACAGGATAGTGGAGTCCGGCCGGCAAGTGTGGCTCGAGCCGGCTGCCGAACACGCGGCCCCCGGAGTGTCGCCCGCGCGCCTCGCTCCGATGCCCGGCGACGCCGCCTTCCTTGTTTGTGACGCCGAGAGCAATCAAATTAGGTTTCTTGCTATCGCGGGCGACCCCGGTTTGCCGGAACTGACGACGCTCTCGACGCTCGGCGTGTCCGACATACCGGAGCTTACGGATCCCGTCGCCGCCGCGTTTGGCCACGACGGCCAAGAGATCTTTGTTGGTTCGGGCGGCGGCGACGCGGTCTTGCACCTCACGCGTGACGCAGGCGGCGAGCCCGTTTTGTTCGCCGTGTATCAAGACGGCGACGGACCGGTGGATTCTCTGAACCAACCTGAAAGCATTCTCCTCAGCTCCGACGGTCTGCACCTCTACGTGAGCTCTTACTACGATAGCGCGGTTACTTGGTTCAGCAGGCCGGCGATTGGCCAGGCGTTTTCCCTCGCCGGCGTGGTTCGAGACGGTGAGGATGGGGCCGCCGGTCTTCGATATGCTCGGGGACTTGTATTCTCGCCGGACGGCACACGGATCTACGTGGCCGGCTCGTCGAGCGATGCACTTGTGAGTCTGACGCGACAGTCGGACGGCTCGATCGCGTACGAGTCGATGATCGACGCGGACGTACTTGGAGCCGAGCCCGAGACGACGGGCCTGGATGGCCCCCGCGCCCTCGGCTGGTCTGCGTCCGGTGGTGTTCTCTACGTCGCCTCTTCCACGGGGGACGCACTCTTGTTGTTGCCAACGATCCCCTGACTCTTCACGACCCGACACACCTATTCGTATACTCTCAGACAAAGGGCAGGGCGACGTTTCGTTTTTGGGACGCCCTGCGTTACTTTATGGAGTGTAGTCGGATGAGTGATGGCGGCGATCCCAAGAATGACGGAGCGGTTCGCGAGAGACCAAGAACCCGGAAAAAGACAAAGCCCGAGCTCAAAGAGCCGGAGAAGTATTGGGTGATCCTTCACAATGATGGCTACACAACGATGGACTTTGTTGTGGAGGTGCTCATGAAGGTATTCCACAAATCGATTTTGGAAGCGGCGCGGATTATGATGCACGTGCACAAAAACGGTCGTGGTTTTGTAGGCACCTACACGTACGACATTGCAGGCACCAAGGCCAACCAAGTCCGTTCGATGGCGAAAAACAGGGGCTTTCCCCTGAAGTGCACCGTCGAAAAGGCTTAGGCGTCTCTATCAGAGGAGTATATGAAGATAAGTCAGGAAGTACAGGATGTCTTGAATGCGGCTTACCAAGAGGCCAAACAGCGTCGGCACGAATACTTGACGCCGGAGCATGTGCTGTATGCAGCGCTCCATTTCGAGTACGCGCGGGACGTCCTTGTGGAATGTGGGGCTGATCCTCACAAGATACGGGAAGACGTAGACTCACATTTGGCCTCGGATGTTCCGGTCATCAAGAAGGGTGAGCCCTTCCAGTCGGTAGGATTTCAGCACGTCATCGAGCGCGCCGTGATTCACACGCAAAGCGCTTCCAAAGAGGAAGTGGATATGGGTGATGTTCTCGTTTCCATCTTCGACGAAGCCGAGTCTTATGGAGCCTATGCCCTCAAGATGGCCGGTATCGACCGTTTGACGCTGCTCGAGATCATCTCTCACGGTGGGCTGGAGCAAGCAGACGGTGAGATCCGGGAGGAGATTGAAGACCAAGACGAGGCTGCCGAGGAAGAGGCCGTCGGTACGGAGCCCCAGGGCGAGGAAGACGGCCCGCGGAGTACGCGTCGCAGAAAGCGTGCCGATCCCCTCGAGCAGTTCACGAGCAACCTTACCAAGTTGGCTGGTGAAGGCCGCCTCGAACCACTGATCGGCCGGGAGGATATCGTCGAGCGTACGATTCAAGTACTGTGCCGGCGCCTCAAGAACAATCCTGTCCACCTCGGGGACCCTGGCGTTGGCAAGACGGCAATCACAGAGGGCCTGGCCCAGGAGATTGCCGCGGGACGAGTCCCGGACATCCTCAAGGGTTACACTATCTACGCGCTGGACATGGGAGCGATGCTTGCGGGCACACGCTACCGCGGCGACTTCGAAGAGCGGATGAAGCAGGTCATAAAGGCACTCGAGAAGAAAGACAACATCATTCTCTTTATCGACGAGATTCACACAATCGTCGGTGCAGGAGCCGTTTCCGGCGGGTCGATGGACGCGAGCAACATGCTCAAGCCCGCCTTGGCCTCGGGGCGAATTCGATGTATCGGCGCAACAACTCACGAGGAGTTCAAAAAGTACTTCGAGAGGGACAGGGCCCTGTCCCGTCGATTTCAGCGCATCGATGTGCCGGAGCCCAGCGAAGAGGAGGCCGTGGAAATCTTGCAGGGCCTTCGCAGCAAGTACGAAGAGTACCACAACGTCAGATACACCGAAGAGGCGCTGCGGTCGGCGGTTCACCTTTCTGCGCAGTACATCAATGACAGGCACCTCCCCGACAAGGCCATCGACGTCATCGACGAGGCCGGCGCCTATGTGCGCATGAGGACCTTTCGACTTCAAAAGGAGGCCGCTCAGGACACAACGGACAAAGCCGGAGCGAGTCACGAGGACGCCGACCGTGCAGAGGACCAGAAACTGGATGAGCCGACGCCCGAGCCGGTAGAGCTCAGCGAGCTCGAGATCGAAAAGGTCGTTTCCAAGATTGCCAAGATTCCCGAGAAGACCGTCTCGGTTTCCGAGAGAAGTCGCCTTGGAGACCTCGAGCCCGATCTAAAGAAGGTTGTATTCGGGCAGGACAGCGCGATCGACGCGGTCGTCCAAGCAGTCAAGCGGTCGCGCGCGGGTTTCAGAAGCGCAGACAAGCCTGTCGCGTCTTTTCTGTTTGTTGGTCCCACCGGGGTCGGCAAGACTGAGATGGCGCGGCAGCTCGCGGCGACCCTGGGAGTTGCGATGCTCCGCTTTGATATGAGCGAGTATCAGGAGAAACACACCGTGTCGCGTCTGATCGGATCACCTCCAGGATACGTGGGCTACGAGGAAGGCGGTCTGCTTTCCGAATCGATTCGAAAGACTCCACATGCCGTTCTGCTCCTCGACGAAATAGAGAAGGCACACCAAGATATTTTCAACGTGCTGTTGTCGGTGATGGATTATGCGACGCTCACCGACAACTCGGGCAAAAAGGCCGACTTTCGCAACGTGATTATTATCATGACGTCGAATGCGGGTGCCCGAGAGATCGGAAAGCCCCTTATTGGTTTTGGCCGACGCCGTATTTCCGAACAGGCCGTGGATGATGCCGTGGAGCGAATCTTTAGCCCCGAGTTTCGCAATCGTTTGGACCGCGTTGTTTTGTTCAACTCTCTTGGCAGCGATGTTGTCGAGGATATCGTACGCAAGGAGCTCAAGGCGTTCAGCGATCAGCTTGCGGAGAAGGGTGTGACTCTCGAGGTTACAGATCGCTGTGTGACGTGGCTCGCAGAGCACGGCTTTTCCGAAGAGTTTGGTGCCCGAAACATCGCTCGGCTGGTGGAAGAGAAGGTGAAGTCCTACTTTGTCGACGCGGTGTTGTTTGGTGAGCTGCAGGACGGTGGCCATGCCACAGCCGATGTGTTGGGTGGCGAGGTCATCGTTACGCCGGGCGGAACCCGACCCGAGTCCGCGGAGGACAATTCGGAGTCGGCGGACGACCACACGGGAACGGCCGGCACGGATAGAGACGACGCGGGCTCCGACGAGGAGACTCAGAACCGGGCGGAAAGAGGCAGCAACGGCGGGTCTTCCGACGGGGGTGACGACAGGTCGGGAGAAAATGACGCCGACACCGCCGACGGCGGTTCCTCCGGGCAGGCCCGACAGCGTCAGGACGGTTAGGCGGATCGTTCCGCAGTGATTCGGACAAGGAACGGCGGCTTCGGATATCGATATCTCGAGCCCGACGAAGTATTCGACTTTCCCGACGTGGAATCTGCCGTTGGCCCGGGCATCGTGGCCGTGGGCGGCAATCTTTCGCCGGGAATGCTGCTATCCGCGTACCGCCAGGGACTCTTCCCATGGTATAGCCCGGGCGAGCCCATCATGTGGTGGGCTCCGGATCCACGTTTTGTCTTATACCCAACGGGTTTTCACGTGTCACGGCGCCTCGCGCGTCGAATTCGGAGCGGTTCCGTCAAGACGCGCCTCGACACCGACTTTGCAACGGTGATTCGGCGTTGCGCCGAGGTGCCGCGGCGTGGCCAGGACGGTACTTGGATCACCCCCGAAATGGAAGACGCCTACCTCGAGCTACACAACCGTGGGTATGCACACTCGGTCGAGACCTACCTCGATGGCGCGCTGGTTGGAGGGCTTTACGGGGTATGCCTCGGTCGCGCGTTTTTCGGAGAGTCAATGTTCCACCTCGAACCGGATGCGTCCAAGGTAGCCCTGGCGCGACTCGTCGAGATCGCCTCCGAGCGGAGCTTTTTGTTTGTCGATTGCCAAGTACAAACGCCGCACTTGGCGTCGCTTGGAGCCGTCGACATTTCTCGTGCGGAGTTTATGGACATCCTCGCACTTGCACTTGATGCTCCCGACGATGCCCGGATGTGGACTAATACTTGAAGTCGCTGCGGCCGATAAACTCGCGCAGAATGGATGTTCCGTGTACGACGTTGTCCGGGATTCCGACGAAGTTCGACAAAAACGACAACAGGCGACGCGCTTCATGGTACTTGTCATGCCTGGGTTTGATCTCACCGAGCAGTGGCTCGGCGAACGCCTTTAACACCGCAAGCTCGTAGTCGAGGGCTGAGTTAAACGCCGAATCGGCATGGTCTTGGAATGGAAAGATGTTTTTGTCCTCGCCGTGACGAACCGACGGCCACATTTCCAAGGTGGCTTCCGCGGTGTGTCCTCGAAATTGATGGTCGCGAACCATTCTTCGAATGAGCCGATTGTCGGTGGTAGAGATTCTATTGTGGTCGTCCAGGTTCAACTGGGTAAGCGCGGAGACGTAGACAGTGTGTTTGAGCTCCCGCGCAATACGACTCGTGAGGTCGCCGTTTAAGGCGTGAATGCCTTCCACGAGAAGAATGCCCCGCTGGGATAGGCTCATCGGTCGGCCCGAACCCTTTCGCGAGCCGGTCTTGAAGTCAAACTGGGGGATGGCTCTTTCGTGGCCTTTGAAGAGGGCCAAAAGGTCGTCGTTCAGAAGCTCCACGTCGAGCGCTCGCAGCGACTCGAAATCGTAGTTTCCGTCTTTGTCACGCGGGGTAAGCTCGCGGGGTAGGAAGTAGTCGTCCAAGGAGAGCAATTCGGGAGCGTATCCCAAAACCCGGAGCTCAATAGCCAGACGCTTGGTAAACGTCGTCTTTCCTGACGAGGACGGACCTGCAATCAAGACTAAGCGCGGTTGGGGATCTCGTTCCGAGATGACCTCGGCAATGCGCGCGATCTTTTTCGCGTGTAGGGCCTCGGCGATTTGTATGTAATCACGAGCCCGACCCTGGCGGACCAGCTCATTGAGCCGACCCACCGAATGCAGCGCGAGTACTCGACCCCACCGTTTGTACTCCTGATAGATGTCGAACAAAAGAGGGCTCGGATCAAACGAACCGATTTCAAGTGGCCCTCCCGCCGGCGGGTATCGGAGAACCAACCCGGCCCCATAGGCAACGACGTCAAACGCTCGCAAGTGCCCGGTTTTTGGCAAGAGGGGGCCGTGGTTGAGGTCGGTATAATCCCCACAGCAGCTAATCGGTACCGACGGCGTGTTTCGATGACGAAGCAATAGGGCTGTGTCGGGAAAGCCCTCTTGCTCGAAGAGCTCAATGGCGCGGTCGTAACTCAAGTGATAGGCCTCGATTGCTTTGTCGGCATCGACTATCGCTTGGAACGTGGTCTTTAAAGCAACAATCTCGTTATCGGACGGTGCGACTCCGTCGGCGTATTCGTAGTAATAGCCTTTTCCCAGCGCGTGGCCAATCACAAGTCGACGGTCCGGGAAGAGCCGGCGAGAGGACATCGAAAGCACAAAACACAACGTCCGGCGGTAGATGCGCGTGGCGAGCGGATTGGTGAGGCCTATCGCGGTCACCGATGCATCGTAGTCTATGATCTCATCCAGTCCCATGATGTCGTTGTTGACCAACGCGGCGACAGCATCGGTTTTGGTGTCGGCGTCGGAGTGCTCGCGCAGGAGGCTGCCGATACGCGCTCCGACCTCGACAAAAACCTCGTTGCCCTCGACGACAAGTGTGATCTGTCGGGTCACTGGGCTTCGCCTGAATTCCTGTTGTCGGTGCGTTCTACGGCTTTTACAATCGCGTACTCTTGTTCGGATGTGCGCACAATTGGCTGCTCAACGTAACGCTCGCCGCTTGGTGCGTACACAAGACGTACGCGCGGGGTCCGCGGGTTCTCCTCATCCGTTTCCACAACGATGCCTCTCCCACCATTTGCCATCTGCACCATGGTTCCAAGGGGAAAAAGCGAAAGGTTGAATACAAGATGGCGTAAGACGGTTTCGTCGTAGATCACGTTGCGCCCTTTGAGGAGCTCGAGCATCGCGTTGTGGGGATTCCAGGCCGCGCGATACGGTCGTTCCGATATAAGTGCCGCGTAGGCGCTGCAGATCGAGATCACTTTGGCAGGCGTGGATATCTTGTCTGCCGATAGCCCGCGCGGATAGCCTGTGCCGTTGACCCGCTCCCGGCACTCCAGAACAGCAAGGGAGATGTTCAGCGGAAACGAGTGGCCTTTGAGGATCTTGAAGCCGAGAATGGTGTGTGCGGTAATTGCCTTTTTCTCTTTTTCACCCAGCTCCTCCGTCGACATGTAGATCTGCGGGGGGAGCTTTATCATGCCCAACTCGTGCAGCAACGCCGCCGATCCAAGCTCCATTAGCTTGTGGGGCGGCATCTTCATCGAGCTGCCGACCACAATAGCAAGCAGGCAGGTCTTGGCCGAGTGGTTGACGACGTAGTTTTTGTCTGTCTGCGGAAGTTCCGTAAGGCGGAGAAGGTGTTGTTTGTGCTGTTTGGTGGAATCGATTAGCCCACGAATATAGTCTGAGACCTCGCGATACGAGATTTCTCCCGAGGCAACGAAGTTGCTAAACGTGGACTCCGCGAAGTTAACAAGCTTCACATAGATGTCTGATGCGGTAGCAAGCTCCTCGTTTTCCCGGATGTCCTGATCGAGTGTTCCGGCGACCGCCGCGTCACCTTTGGCTGAACCGGTCGAACCCGTCGTGGGAGCGTCGGATTCTTCGCCGTCCGTGTATACACGATCGAAATTCCATGACAGGAGCCGGTTGCGCAATTCCTCACTTAGCGGTGTTTCCGGACTGAGGAGTAAAAAACGCTCATCGAGGTATACCAATTCCGTAAAATACTTACCGGGGCTCACGGTGCGAATGTTGATTTCTTGCATGTCTGCTGCCGTTGACCCGCTGAGGGTCAATCCTTTACACTTTTTCTTATTATAGGGTCTTTTTTTATGAAGTTTAAGGTCATTTTCATCGCCTTTAATGTCATCATCGTCTTCTCGTTTCTTTTTATTTTTTTTATGCCGGTTATTGTTCTGGGCTGGGAGTATTCCGAGCTGTTTTGGTCCAATAACTGGCTGCTTGCGCTTGTCTTTGTTTTTATTATCGGCGCTCTTAACCTCTATTTTGGCCTAAACTGGCGGCTTTTTTCGTTACTGGAAAAAGAAGACTGGCCGGGCCTCACACAATACCTCGAGCAAAGGGTATATACGCAGCACCGAGTTACCAAGCAAAACGTACGCATCTTAATAAATGGGTATGTGGTTACGGCAAATACCGCGGCCGTAGAGCGTCTCGAATCACATGTCCGCGCTCGGTCGGACGCGCTTTTGCGACACTTTGCGCTGGAATTCGGTGTTCCCCGGCTATTGAGAAACGACCCGGTAGAAATGGAGGAGTATTTTGGGGAGTTGGCGGCCGGCGACGGAGTCCGGAACGCTGATTGGATCAAGTGGAACCACGCGTTTGCCCTGATGACCCTGCGAAAAAACGACGATGCGAAGAAGATACTCTCCGGGCTTATCGATGACGTGGACAGTCCGGTCCTCCTTGTGTTGACGCTCTATCTGTTGGACGCCTATGCCGGTGGTGAGGATGAGTTACGCGAAAAACTCGAAGGCAAAAAACGGTGGTTTCGTGAGAAGTACGACGCCCGACGGTGGGAGCGCGAGCTCGAAAAAAACCGTGGGAACTTAGAAGTTCTTGTGCTGTCGCGACTGTTAGAGGACGCGACGCAGAAACTTTTTCCGGGCCTTGCCGCGGCCGGCGCCACCAGGCGGGCCATAGTCGGTGACTCGGGGCAGATTGCCGGTGCATCTTCCGAAGGTCGCGATCGCGGCGCTTTCTAATGGTGGTTGTGACACGTTCCGATTGACTAAGGGTACTACAATGGCGGATCAACTAATACACACACAGGGTGACCAAGCTCGGTCCTACAAAAAGAGCGCCAAACTGGCGGATGTCTGCTACGACATTCGCGGGCCCGTTCTGACGGAAGCCAAACGCCTCGAGGAGGAGGGCTTTCGCGTACTCAAGCTCAATATCGGTAATCCGGCCCCCTTTGGTTTCGACGCCCCCGACGAGTTGTTTCATGACGTCATACTAAACCTTCGCGATGCCCAAGGGTATTGCGACAGCCAAGGTCTATTCCCGGCACGAAAGGCTGTAATGCAGGAGTGCCAGAGGAAGCGGATCAACGGTGTGCAGGTCGAGGACGTATACGTTGGAAACGGTGTCAGTGAACTCATCTCCATGTCCATGCAGGCGCTCCTCGACACCGGGGACGAGGTGCTGATTCCGGCGCCCGACTACCCCTTGTGGACGGCCGCCGTGACCTTATCCGGCGGGCGGGCGGTCCACTACATCTGCGACGAAGAATCGGATTGGGTTCCGGACGTCGAGGATATCCGATCCAAGGTCACACCCCGGACTCGGGCCATTGTGGTTATCAACCCCAACAATCCAACCGGTGCCGTGTACCCGCGGCCGGTCTTGGAGGCTATTCGTGATATAGCCGCTGAGCACGGCCTTATCCTGTTCGCGGACGAGATCTACGATCGAATTGTGTATGACAATGCGGTCCACCATCCCACGGCTTCCCTCGGTGACGATGTATTTTGTGTGACGTTTAACGGGCTCTCCAAGGTATACCGCGCCGCCGGATTTCGTGCCGGGTGGATGACCCTGAGTGGTCGCGGCAGCTCGGGCGCCGATTACCGAAACGGGATCGACATGCTTGCCAACATGCGCCTGTGCAGCAACGTGCCGGCGCAGTTCGCGATTCAGACCGCCCTGGGCGGCTATCAGAGTATCAACGACCTAGTGATCGACGGTGGCCGCCTGCGCTTGCAACGGGACGTCGCATGGGAAGCACTCAACGCGATTCCCGGCGTTTCCTGTGTAAAGCCCAAGGGTGCCTTTTACCTCTTCCCGAGGTTTGATCCTGGTCGCTTTGGTTTTGTGGACGACGAGCGATTTGCCCTCGATTTGCTCAAGGAAAAAAAGATTCTTCTCGTGCAAGGCACCGGATTCAACTGGCCTGCTCCCGATCACGTCCGAGTGGTGTTCTTACCGGAAAAGGATACGCTGAGCCACGCCCTTGCGGAGTTGGGAGACTTCCTGTCGTGGTATACTCAGAGGCAATGAGGCCCCGCTTCAAGGCTGCAAGAATCACGCTTACCATTAGCCTGCTGCTGCAGGTATGCACGGTCGGCAGTGTTTTTGCACAAGAAGTACAGGCGGGCTTTAGTCTCGAAGAGCGTGCGGTTGCCCGAGTGAACGGTTACCGCGCCGGTCTGGGTCTTGCGCCGGTAGAGCTTCACGAGGCACTCATCCGTGCTGCCCGATCACATGCACGCTATCTGCTGAGAAATCAGGCCCACGGTCACGTCGAGGATCCTGCGCTTCCGGGCTTTACGGGAGTGCATCCTTGGGATCGGACGGCGGCCGTCGGCTACCCATTTCCCGGCATTTGGGAAGATGTTCATTACCTTGGGGACCCGGTTGCCTCCGTCGACGGGTGGATCGACAGCGTCTATCATCGTATTCCGATTTTGCAGCCGGGCCTGCGGGAGGTAGGCTACGGCCTCTCTGGGCGCGGCAGCCAGGCCTATGATGTTATGAAGTTTTCCGTCGGTGGTGACGACCGGCCGCTTTACGGAAACGATCAGTCTGGGAGCGGGGCGCGTGCGTGGACCGTTTCCGCATCCGAGCCCGAGCGTTCTCTTGTGCTCTACCCGCGTCCGGACCAGTTTGGCGTGCCCGTCGCATTTGCGGGGGAGGCTCCCAATCCAAGGCCGGACGGGTCGGACCGATCCGGCTATCCGGTTACCGCCATCCTACCGGGTTCACTTGCGTCGGGCGGGTTCGAAGTGGCTGAGGCTCGTATCGTCGACCGCTCCGGTACACCCCTCGACATTTGGATCCGGCATCCCCAAAACGACTCCAACCTCCGCTCTACGGTGGCGTTGATTCCGAAAGAGCCTCTTCGATTGCACGAGCGGTACACCGTCAAGCTCAGCTTGGAGCTCTATGGCGGCCGCAACCTCCAGCGGGTCTGGTCTTTTACGACGGGCCCGGATCGATCGGTTGGTTTTGTCCACCTCGACGTGTTGGACTTTGACAATTATCGGGCGCGGCTCGAGCACGTCCGCGGGCTCGAACGGGCGTCTTTTCTGCGCTATCTGTCACGTCTTGTGGACCTCCGCGCCTTTTTTTCCACCGGTACAGTGGAGCCGCTTTGGGACCGAGCCCGCGACTTGGGCCGTATAAATCACGCGTGGTCGCAGAGTACGACGTGGACCGCTGCTGAGCGGCGTACGGTGTTTGTCGACGAGACGGAGGGGGCGGAGTTCGAGTTTGTTGAAATAGACGACGACCGGCGGGTGTACGTCCGGTGGGTTGATATCGACTTGGAGATAAGGCCCGACGGTGTTGTTTATAAAGCCGGCGCCGCCGAAATCCGCTCCCGGAGCCTTTCGGACCTGATTGCCGGTATGCAGATTCCTTGACCCCGCCTTGATCCGGCGGGTATACTTCCGCGAATTCAGGGGAACATGTTGTGAATGTACGCGTTCGTTATGCCCCGTCGCCGACGGGGCTCCAGCACATTGGCGGTCTTCGGACGGCTCTATTCAACTACTTCTTTGCCAAATCTCAGGGCGGCGTGTTTGTGCTGCGCATTGAAGACACGGACCAGGAGCGTTTCGACCAACGCGCGCTCGATGATCTCTACGACACGCTCCATTGGCTCGAGATTGCTTGGGATGAGGGACCGAGGGTAGAGGGAGCACACGGACCGTACGTTCAATCCGAGCGGGTCTCAATGTATCAGGATTTTGCCGTCAAGCTGGTCGAGGCCGGGCGAGCCTACTGGTCCTACGAAAGCGACGAATCGCGGGGCAAACCCTATATGGGGGAGAATCGCGAGCAGACCGCCGAGGATGCCGCCAGGCTCGAGAGTTCGGGCGTGAAACCGGTATGCCGCTTTCGTCGGCCCGACGAAGGCGCCACCGTGATAGAGGACCTTGTTCTCGGCTCCATCAAGCGCAAGCACAAAGATGTACCGATGGACCCGGTCCTCCTCAAGTCCGACGGTTACCCCACGTATCACCTGGCAAACGTCGTGGATGATCATCTTATGGAAATATCCCACGTTATGCGCGCGCAGGAGTGGATCCCGTCGGCGCCCCTGCATGTATTGCTCTATCAGGCCCTCGGATGGGAACCTCCGTTCTACTGTCATTTACCCATGGTCATGGGCAAGGACGGCCAAAAGCTTTCGAAGCGCCACGGCGCCACGGCGGTCCTGGAGTTTCGCAACGCCGGATATCTGCCTGAGGCGATTATCAACCACGTTTCGCTTCTTGGCTGGTCGTACGACGACTCTCGAGAGTTTTTTTCCAAGGCCGAGCTCGAGTCGCTTTTTGACATCAACAAACTCAACAAGGCACCAGCCGTTTTTGACTACAAAAAGCTGGACTGGTTCAACGGGAGCTACATCCGGAGCCGTGACCTCGCGGACATAAAGGCGATGGTTCTGCCGTACCTCATCAAGGAGGGGATCGTCTCAGACCCTCCCACGGCCGATGAGGATACCATTCTGAACGGTGCGATGCCGTTGGTGCAGGAGCGCCTCAAGCTGCTCTCGGATGCCCCGGGCCTGGTTCGTTTTTTGTATCAGGAACCCGTACACGAGAACCCGATGGATGCTGTGCCAAAGAAGCTGGACAACAACACGGCCCGAGATTACCTGAGGCGCGCGAAGAATCTTTTGTCCGTGGTTGGTGAACGTGACGATGAAGAGATCGAGACCGCGTTTCGAGAGCTTGCCGAGGAGCTTGGGGCCAAACTCGGGGATTTGCTGACACCCGTACGTGTCGCCGTTACCGGATCGCGTGTGTCGCTTCCCCTCTTTGCCTCGATTCGACTAATCGGACTGGAAAAGGCCCAAGCACGTATGGCGAGGCTGCTGGATACACTATAGGCGCGGGCGTTCGGGCTGTACTGCAACCGTGGGGCGACCCATCGCCAACAGGCGGCCACGCCGTCAAATGGACAAAAAGGAACAAGCATGGAAGACCAGGTGATCACAGTTTCGATGGACGCAATTGTTTCGCTTTGCAAGCGCCGCGGCTTTATTTTCCCGTCGTCGGATATTTACGGCGGGCTTTCCTCGGCTTGGGACTATGGGCCGCTCGGTGTGGAGCTCAAGAATCGCATCCAACGTTTTTGGTGGCGTGCGATGACCCAGCTCCACGACAACATCGTGGGGCTCGATGCGTCGATTCTGATGCATCCAAAGGTATGGGAGGCCTCGGGCCATGTGGGGAGTTTTGTTGATCTTCTGGTAGAAGATACGGTTACCAACGAGCGGTTTCGATTCGACCAGTTGCCGGAAAAAAACCAGAAGTCTATGACCAGCCCCGCGGGGAACCCTCTTTCCGAGCCACGACGGTTTAATCTGATGTTTCAAACGCACCTAGGCCCGGTAGCGGACGAGGGATCGGTAGTCTATCTGCGCCCGGAAACAGCCCAGGGCATCTACGTCAACTTCAAAAACGTCGTCCAGACGTCTCGGCAAAAGATTCCCTTTGGTATTGCGCAGGTTGGGAAGGCCTTTCGTAACGAGATCGTCACCAAAAACTATATTTTTCGCACTTGTGAGTTCGAGCAGATGGAGATGCAGTACTTTGTCCATCCGTCGGAGGACGAGAAGTGGTTCGAGACGTGGAAGGCCGAGCGAATGGCGTACTACAAGGCCCTTGGTATTCGGCCGGACCGCCTTCGGTTCAAAGAGCACGGGCCGGACGAGCTCGCACACTACGCAAAGGCCGCATTCGACATCGAGTACCTGTTTCCCTTCGGCTGGAAGGAGCTGGAAGGAATCCATAACCGTACGGACTTCGATCTAAGCCGACATGCCGAGTTCTCGGGTAAGGATCTCACGTATCTCGACGACACCTCGAAAGAACGATTTATTCCTTTTATCATAGAAACCTCGGCCGGTCTCAATCGCAGCCTGCTCACCGTTCTCATAGACGCCTACGAGGAGCAGGAGATCGACGGCGACACCCGGACCGTCCTTCACCTACACCCGGAGATCGCGCCGATAACGGTCGGTGTGTTCCCGCTTGTAAAAAAGGACGGCCTGGCTGAAAAAGCACGAGAGATCGAGAGGGACCTGCGGCAGGACTTCTCGACCTTCTACGATCAGGGCGGCGCCATAGGCCGTCGTTACCGCAGACAGGACGAGGTGGGTACGCCGTACTGCATTACCATCGACTACGAGACGATGGAAAACGGGACCGTTACACTCCGAGATCGTGACTCCATGGAACAGTCCCGGGTGGCGGTCGGTGATCTCGTGGAAGACATTAGGCGCCGTGTCAAGAGTTACACCCGTCCGGACAACTCCGACGGCCAAGAAAACGACGGAACATGATGCCCAAACCACACCAACAAGCCAAGCGAGGAGACTACGGTGGCCGGCCTGTTTGATACGCTTACCCAACGCGGATTTGTAAAACAATGCAGCAATGAACCTGAGCTGCGCAGGCTCTTAGAGTCCGATACGGTGTATATGTACGCCGGTTTTGATCCGACCTACTCGAGCCTGCACGTCGGTCACTTGGTGCCCGTCATGGCGATGATCCACGCGGCTAAGGCCGGCCACAAGCCTATTCTCCTTATCGGCGGCGGCACGGCCCGCATCGGCGACCCGTCGGGGAAGACGGAAATGCGGAAGATGCTCTCCATCGAGAATATCGATAAAAATGCAGCGTCTATTAGATCGCAACTCGAAGCATTCTTGCGATATTTTGGTGTGACCGGCCTATACCCCGACAACAAGAGCTGGCTCGCCGATCTCAACTATATCGACTTTCTCAGGGACATTGGCCGGCACTTTTCGGTTAACCGTATGCTCTCTTTTGAGACCTACAAGATGCGGATGGAGACCGGGCTCTCGTTTATCGAGTTCAACTACCAGCTCCTTCAGAGCTTCGACTTTCTCGAGCTTAATCGCCGCTACGGATGCCGGCTCCAGATAGGCGGCGATGACCAGTGGGGCAACATCGTGGCAGGGGTCGACTTGATTCGACGGGTCGAATCCACCGAGGCGATTGGCCTGACATTTCCGCTAGTGACCCGCGCGGACGGCAAAAAGATGGGCAAGACTGAGGCCGGAGCCCTCTATCTCGATGCAAATTTGAGGACGCCCCACGAGTTCTACCAGTACTGGCGTAACGTACCCGACGACGATGTGGAAAAGCTTCTCTTGATTTTTACTCTCTTATCCGTGGATGAGATATCGGGGCTTGCGGCGCACCGTGATGAGCGAATCAACAAGGCCAAAGAGCGCCTGGCTTTTGAGATAACCGCCGCTGTTCACGGTCGGCAGGAGGCGGAGGCCGCACAAGCCGCCGCAGCGTCGGCGTTTGCCGCTGCCCCCGGTTCCGGGGGGCTTTCCGCCGTGCCGTCGATCCCAATCCCCCGGTCCCGTCTCGAGGCAGGGGTTGCCGCCGTCGACTTGTTTGCAGAGACCGGTCTCTGTGCGTCCAAAGGCGAGGCCCGGCGACTTGTCCAGCAGGGCGGTGCCCGAATCCACGACATCAAAATTGAAGACATCGATTCGGTTGTGGACGCTTCTTGGTTGCAGGACGGCGAGCTACTCTTGCGCGCAGGGAAAAAGAGGCTTTTTCGCGTCGTAGCATCGTGACTTCCGCGGCGCCTCGCCGGTCGTTTCGCGGCGCCTCGATTGCCGCAACCGTGGTTCTCTTGGGGGCCTGGGTTGCCGCTTCCGCAGCGATCAACCGCGGGATTATCCTTCCGGATCCCGTCGCGACTCTGTCTGCGCTGGCGCGTCTGGCCGGCGACGGCAGCTTCTACGTGGCCCTGTCGGCGACGGTGCTCCGGGCCTTCGCCGCATTTGCTATCTCCTACAGCGTGGGAGGCGCATTGGGACTCCTCGCGGCACGATTTCCCTTCGCGCGAGGGGCCCTATCGCCCGTTGTTGTTGTCATTCGATCCACGCCTGTTGTAGCGATAATTCTTCTTGCAATGATCTGGATCTCCGCCGGCGGTGTTGCGATTCTGGTGTCGGTGCTTATGACACTTCCTATTGTCTATGAGAGTCTGCGACGCGGCCTGGCTGAGATCGATCCGGATCTCTTGGAGATGGGGCGGTCGTTTTCCGTCTCCAGTAGGCAGCTTATTACTCATGTCTACGTCCCGTCGCTTCGACCGTTTTTGCTCACCGGGGCGGCGTCGGCGCTTGGGATTACCTGGAAGGTTATTGTCGCCGCCGAAGTGTTGGCCCAACCTCAGCACGGGATCGGCACGTCGATGCAGGTCTCCCGCACAAACCTCATGACGGCGGAGGTTTTTGCGCTGACGCTGGTTGCCATCCTCTTGAGCGGCCTAAGCGAGGGAGTGCTGAACGCGCTCGCAAAGAGGCGTCGTGGCTCCCGGGGCGAAAAGCGACAATCACAGCGGCGCAGAGCAGTTGCCAACCGGCCCTCTCCATCAAAGCGACGGTCGGGGACCGACGTGGAGCTCACGGGCAAGGCGATGACGAAGTCGTTTGAATCGCTTCTCTTGCTGCGCGACCTCGATTTTCGCCCCGAAGCCGGAAAGACAACAGTGTTGCTCGGGCCGTCGGGATGTGGCAAGACAACCCTTCTTCGTTGTCTTGCGGGTTTGCTTCCCCTAGACAGTGGAACCGTCGTAGGACAAGGCGATGCGCGTCTTGGGTTTGTGTTTCAGAGTCCCCGGCTTTTGCCGTGGCGGACGGCACAAGAGAACGTGCAGTTTGTGCCAAAGGGCGCTGGTAGCCTCGTAGATACAGACGGCGATTCCGACGCAAGGCAGGTTCTCGCTGCGCTTGGTATCGGCTCCTCGGCTGAGCTCCTTCCCACCGAGCTCAGCGGCGGCATGAGCCGGCGTGTGACCCTCGCGCGGGCCCTTTACTACGGCGCGGAGATTCTTCTGCTAGATGAACCGTTCCAAGGACTAGACTTCGCTCGTCGTTGGGACTTGACGCGCCTCTTCCGCGACGTGATCGACACTGCCGGGGCAACAGTCGTGATGGTCACGCACGATGTTCGTGAGGCGCTGTTGATGGGTGACCGTATCGTGATTGTCGACGGTCCGCCTCTGCATGTCCTGCGTGACTACGCAAATCCGGTCGCTAAGGACACTAGGAGTCCGTGGGACGAGGCGATCTCTATAGAAGAGGCACGTATTCTGTCTCTGCTTCTGGCCCGAGGAGAGCCGACGGCGCCCGCGGACGAGACTCGCACGGAGGAGTAGACGTGGCTCTTTTGTGCCTTACCGTGCCTGCTCGGGCGATACCGCGTTGTGACCGTTGTGTACCAGGCCGATCTTAACGGACAAAACGGCGTATCCCGAGGATAGGTCTTCTTTTTGGACCATTACGCCCGCGGGCACCTTGATCTTGACGTTTGTGAAGTTCCAGATAGCGGTGATCCCGGACTGGACCAAGAGTTCCGCCACGGTTTGCGCGTGGGAGGACGGTACCGTGAGAATGGCGATCTCCGCCCCAAGGCGCTCGACCTGCTCCGCCACGCGAGACAGGGAAAACACCTCTTTGCCGTTGATCTTTTTTCCGATCTTGTTTTTGTCCAGGTCGAAGGCCGCCACGATATCAAGCCCGCGGCGAGGGAACTCTGTGTACCCCATTAGTGCCGTACCAAGGTTTCCCGCGCCTACGATAATGGCCCGTTGTGTGTTTTTCCAGTTAAGAAAGGTGTGGATTGCCTCGATAAGCTTGTCTACCGGAAAACCGATGCGCGGCTTACCGACAATCCCCGTGACCGCAAGGTCCTTCCGGACCTGTATTGGTTCGAGCTCGAGCTCTTCAGCGATCACGGTACCCGAGATAAACTCTCGGCCCTCCCGCTGATAGTGCTCGATAACGTGTAGATATGACGGCAAGCGCTTGATAGTCGGCAGACTTGCAAGCTTTGCTGGCACCATCCGCAATCTCCTTGGGGTAGACCCACGCCACAGCCTAAGCGTAGACTTCTTTACTTGAGTGTACTTCAAATTAGGCCCGCTTGTCATGCAAACGGCAGAGCGGCATGCCTGGTCGCGGTCCTTTTCTTGTCCGCGGTTGCCGCGTTGCCTCAAACCGTCGCAGACCCGGGCGGTTATACGACCCACCTGTTTCGCTTTGTTACCGGCGGCAACGTGCATACAAACGTTGTGGCTGTTCCCGACGCCGCGGTTGCCACCGGCGGCATGGCCACGGTCGGTGTACCTCTTCTCAGTTTTGGTTCCGAGGACCGGTTTTTATACACCATCACGGCCGACGGTGCCTACCTCAATCGACTCGCCCTTCGACAAAAACCAAAAAACCCAATCGGGGCATCGGCCTACGGATTCCGACTGATCGGAGCCGAGCCGCGGACAAGTCGGGAGCAACCTCGTGTTCTAATCCTAGACCGCGGGGGGCGAGAGGTGTTTTTGATTGAGGGGGCGAGGTCGGGCCACCTCTTCTCCGACGGAAGTCTTCTTGTCACAGATGATGCCGGAGTGGACTGTTATACCCATCTGGGCCGTCTGCTGTGGTCGATTCACGGCCGGGAGGGGCACATCGTGGACGGAACGGACCGCCACGGGCTGGTCGTGGGACCCGATGGTGGTTTTGCGGTGGATGGGGAGGGCACGATCTGGCGAGCCGACTTGCCCGGGGCGCGGTTTGGCACGTTTTTGCATGCGCGCGGGTCGGATGGGTCGGGTGGTGGCGGCGGGTCCGGTCCTGGGTTTGCCTTGGCGGCACCGGACGGCCGTATCCTTATTGCCGGCGCAGGCGGGGAGGCCACGCGTTTTTCTCTTCCCGTCGGCATTTCCGGTCTCGAAGCCGGCGCGGACGGCGG
>CAZFLD010000003.1:46296-136283 GCA_964519835.1 uncultured Spirochaetales bacterium | reverse complement strand
TAACCTTGCGGCCTACCGGCATGGAACCTATAATATCCGATAACTTTTCTCAAAGGAAGGGAAGCCCGTGAAACCCATCAAGGAACTCTTGCCGCACAGAAAGCCGTTTCTATTTGTAGATAGACTTGAAACAGTAAACCAAGAGGAGATTGTCGCGTACAGAACCTTCACGTCCAAGGAGCCGTTCTTTGAAGGCCACTTTCCCGACTACCCCGTCGTCCCCGGCGTCATCCTGGTGGAAACCATGGCGCAATGCGGCGGAGCCGGCATCAAGGCCCTCGACATCATCGGCGACTCGTTGTTTTTTCTCGCAACCGTGGAAAAGGCAAAGTTTCGACGGCAGGTCCGCCCCGATGAGGAGGTTCGTATCGAGATCAAAAACCTTCGTATTTCGCAGAAGATGATTCGCCAAAGCGGCAAAGCTCTGGTCGGCGATGAGGTTGCGGCCGAGGCCGAGTGGTTGTGTCTTGTCGGGGATGCACCGGCATGAACACCTACGTGACCGTCCCCCAACGAATTCGTACTCGCGTCGGCGAACACCCCAATGCGGTTCACAACTACACGCGGGAGAACGGTGGCCCGTTTGTTCCAACAACCTATGCCGAAATGTGGGAGCAGGCCGGGGCCGTCGCGGAGGGCCTGATGGATCTCGGCGTGAAGCGTGGCGACCACGTGGGCCTTATGAGCGACAATCGCAAGGAGTGGATTTACACGGACCTTGCAATTTTATCAATCGGCGCGGCCGATGTGCCTCGAGGGTCGGACTCCACGGCGGACGAGATTGCCTATATCCTCGGCCACGCCGACTGTCGCGTGGCGGTTGTGGAAAACAGGGCCCAACTCGACAAAGTTATCGCCGAGCGGTCTCGGCTGCCCAAGCTCGAAATCCTGGTGATCTTTGATTCTCCGGAGGAGGACGTCGATCTCCCCAAAGGGCTTACGCTGGTAGCGTTCGCGGATCTTCTGGCGAAGGGCGTCGAGATCCGGGAGAAAGACCCGGCGCATTTCGACAAAGAAATCGACGAAGGCGGCGGAGACGATCTTGCCACCATTCTCTATACCTCCGGCACGACGGGAGAGCCGAAGGGTGTTCTCCTTTCCCACCGCAGCTTTATCTTCCAAATGGATCGGATCCAAAACATCCTGCTCTTAGACGATACCGACATTTTCTTGAGTATCTTGCCGGTGTGGCACTCTTTTGAACGTTCAGTCCAGTACATAGTTCATAACTATTGTTGTGCTGTTGCGTACTCCAAACCCATCGGCAAAATCATGCTCGAAGACATGGCGGAGGTTCGGCCGACCTGGATGACCTCCGTGCCGAGAATCTGGGAGAGCGTCAGGGCGGGTGTGTTTCGAAACGCCGCCAAAGAGTCCGCATTCAAGAGAGCCCTATTCCGGTTTTTTGTCGGCATAGGGCAGAGCTTTGCGACTCTCTCGAATTACTTTCTCGGGCGCGCGCCCCAGTTCAATAAGCGTTCGCGGATTCTGGACATCCTTTGGTCCGCGGCGCCTTTGGCCTTGCTTTTTCCCTTGAAGGCCCTTGGAAGCGTGCTTGTATTCAAAAAACTTAGGCAGAGACTCGGCGGTCGCTTTGTGGCCGGAGTTTCCGGGGGCGGTGCCTTGCCGCCCTACGTCGACAAGTTTTTCCAGGCGGCGGGCATCAAGTTGCTCGAGGGATACGGTCTCACGGAAACCGGTCCCATTCTCTCGGTTCGCCCACAAAAAAGACCGGTTCCGGGAACCATCGGGCCGCTGTTGCCGGATGTCGAGTTTCGTGTCTTGGGTGACGACGGGACCGTTTTGCCGCCGGGCCGCAAAGGAGTGCTCTGGGTCAAGAGCGATCAGCTGATGGAGGGGTACTACAAGCGGCCGGAAGAGACGGACAAGGTTATCAAAGACGGCTGGCTCAACACCGGGGACCTCGCCATGTACACCCACACCGGCGAGTTTCGTATTCTCGGACGTGTAAAGGAGACTATCGTGCTCTTGGGCGGCGAGAACGTGGAGCCTGCGCCCATCGAGGAGACACTCGTCCAATCCGACTACATCGAGCAGGCCATGGTGATCGGCCAGGATCAGCGCACGCTCAAGGCGCTTATCGTGCCAAACGAGGAAAAGCTCGACGAACTGGCCAAAGAGCTCGGCGTGGACGCGCCAAAGGCGACCTTGGTCAAGAACGAGTCTATTCGCGCGAAGTACTGGGAGGAAGTCCGCGAGCTGATCAGTTCGCGCCGTGGCTTCAAGCCCTTTGAGCAGATATACGGCTTTACAATCGCCGACCGGCCCTTTGAAGTCGGGGTGGAGATGACACGGACGCTCAAGAAAAAGCGCGAGGTGATCTACCAGACCTTTCGCAAGGAAATCGGCGCACTTCTCCGAAAGTAGGTCGCGCGAGCCCAAGCCGCCGTGCCCGCCGACACCGCAGTGGAACGGTCTTGGCGGGGGTGGATACGATCGTGTAGGGGAAAGCCTGTAATGAAAGTCGACGCAACCCAGCGAATCATCTCCGCAGTTGAGGCCGTCGGGCACGTTACGGCGCAGAACAAGCTGATGGGCGTCAACGACCGCGATCTTGCCATCGCCGTCGAGCGGATGAGCGAGGACGAACAAGGCATCATCTTTGCAAACATCTCGCGAAGCAAAAGACAGCGCATCGAAGAGGAAATTGAGCGTCAGAGCCACGTAAACGTCACGCACGGGCAATACATTCTGTCGGCGGAGGCGGTAGTGGCGGCCCTTTTGTCGCGGAAGCCGGGCTACTCCACCAAGAGCTACCTCAGACCCCGTCGGTACCCAGAAGCTCTATAAACTCTTCCTCGCTAACCACCCGGGCTCCGACAGACTGAGCCTTTTGGAGCTTGCTTCCGGCGCCCGAGCCTGCAAGCAGATGTGTAATCTTGCCCGACACGGAGCCTACGGTCTTGCCGCCGCGCTTCCTGATCTCCTCCATCGCACGCTCGCGCGGATTGAATCGCTCGAAACTACCGGTAACGCACCAGGTTTGACCCTCGAACTGGTTGCCAAAGAGTGCCGGAGCCTCTCTCTCGGCCTCGAATTTCAAGCCCAGCTCACGGAGCGTACTGATCTCGCGGCGCAACTTGGGGTCGGCCATCCTATCGATGATCGATCGGGCCGTCTTTTCCCCAATTCCGTCGATTTCGGTAAGGCGCGCCACGTTATCTTGGTCCGCAACGGCAAAAAGGGAATCGATGTCGCGAAAACCCGCATCGATCAGCAGCTCCGTTACCTTGGGTCCCACGTCCGTGATGCCGAGGCTCGGGAGGACCACCGAATACGGTTGGTCCTTGCTCTTTTCGATTCCGCCTTTTAGGAGCTCGACCTTTTTTTGCCCAAAACCGGGCAACTCGACGACAGCCTCGAAGTCAAGGCGATAGATATCGGGAATACCCGAGAGAAGCCCGGCCTCGAGGAGTGTGTCCACCGTCTCCGACCCAAGATAGTCGATGTCCATGCCGCCCGAGCCGGCAAAGAAGTAGAGTCTTCCGCTGCGGCGGGCGGGGCAATCGTAGTTGACGCAGAAATGGTGGGCGCCGAGTTTCGAAAGATCGTGACCACAGCTTGGACAGGTCCCGGGCATCTCCCAAAAGCCGGTCGACCGCTTCTCGAGGACACGCTCCACAGCGGGAATGACGTCACCCCTCCTCGATATGGCCACGAGGTCACCCAAATTGAGCTCGAGAGTCATGATGTAGTCTTGATTGTGCAGCGTGACGTTGGAGACCGTCGTTCCGCCGATTTGCGTTGGTGTAATGCGGGCAACCGGCGTGATTCGGCCCGTCCGGCCGACCTGAACGTCGATCGAGTGAACATCGGAGATGCCCTCCGGCGGCTCGAACTTGTAGGCCACGGCCCATCTCGGGTGGTGGCCCGTGTAGCCGAGCTCCACCCGGCCGGCGATGTCGTCGACCTTGACCACAAGCCCGTCGATCTCGTAATCGATCAGCCGACGCTCCTCGGTTTCCCTTTTGATGTACCGATCAACCGTATCCAAATCGCCGAAAAGCGCGTGCTCGAGACGCCTCTGTACATCGGGCTGTCTTTCGCCCGCGTTAATGCAGGCAATACGGTCATTCACGTCAAAGCCGAGGTCGTTCAGCTTGGCAAGCGCATCCATGTGACTTTCGTACGGCGGATCGAAGTACCCTTCGTAGACGAGTATGCGCAAAGGCACCTTGGCGACTTCACTGCTTTTCGTCCGCCGAAGCGTGCCGCCGGCAAAGTTGCGCGGATTGGCGTATGCGGTCTCGGCGCTCCTGTTGATCTTGTCGAAGGCCGATCGCTCTAGGTAGACCTCACCACGCACCGCAACCGTTGTGCTCTCCGGCAATCGTAGCGGCAGATCGCGGATTGTCCTTGCATTGGCCGTTACGTCGTTGCCGACGCGCCCGTTACCGCGGGTAACCGCCCGCTCCAGCACCCCGTCACGGTAGTACATGACAAGGGAGATGCCGTCGAGTTTTTCCTCCATCACAAACGGAGACCCGTCGAGGCGGTCCGACGTCTTTTCCATCCAGGCGCGTAGTTCTTCGGCGGTGTAGACCTTGTCCAGACTCAACACCGGAACGGTGTGCTCCACCTCCGGAAAGTCCCGGGACAGGTCGGACCCAACCCGATGGCTTGGCGAGTCGGCGGTCACGAGGTCAGGAAACTCAGACTCGAGGACAAGCAAGCGATCGAACAGTCTATCGTACTCGCTATCAGAGACCGACGGTGTGTTGTCTACGTAGTACTCGCGCTGATACCTGAGGAGTTGTTCCCGCAGCTCCTCTAACTCCCCTCGAGCGTCTTCCTTAGTCAATCCCACCCTGTCTCATTATCACGTTATCGAAACCTTGTGTACGGAATTGGTACAAAACAATGCCCTGTTCATCCTCGTTCAGGGGCCCTACAAAAACCCGGTAGATCGTATCGCTTGCCTCACGTTCCAAGGGGTACACGGCCGTCGGGTAGCCCGGCGCCAGTGAGTCGAGGATGTTCTTTGCGTTCCGCGGATTGGCAAATGCACCGACCTGCAGGTAGTAGAAGTCCTCCTGGAGATCCTTTACAAGCGGCAAATTGCGCTCCGCCCACACGTTGGGACTTTCTTCCGCATCCGCGGGATCACGATCATCCACGGGTACAACCACGATCTCGGTACCGTCATCAGGCTCACCGTCCGCGATCTCTCGATCGTCGGCCTGCTCCTCCTCCGAGGGAAGCGCGGGCTCGGCCACACCGGTAGCCAAGGGCTCAGGTGTCCTGTCTTCCGCCGGTGTGATAGTAATCCGGATCGAGCTCTCGGGATCCTCGGGACCGGCAGGCTCGGCCGGTTCGGCGGAGATTTCGGCGTCCTCAACCGGGCGGTCCGGGCCGTCGAGGGAATCGGCAATCAGCGTCTCGTCGTCTTCTCCATCGGGCAAGCCCGGCTCGATTATCGCGACCTCGATCTCGCCGTCGTCTTCCTCGATCGCCGGCTCCGCCGCGGCCAAGGCGCTCTCCGTGTCGGGGTCTTCGACCTCCGGCGACCTGAAGTCGGCGGGTTCAAACGCCATAGCCTCGGCGTCGGCCGGATTTGCAGCCTCGATAGAGTCTCCGACCACCCGTGCCTCACCCTCGGGCGAAGGTTCGTGTATCTCGGAGGTCGCGACCTCCACAGGCTCATCCTCAGGACCTTCGACACGTTCGACCAAGGCATCCATCTCCGGCGTCGGAGTGGTGGGTCCGGCGAGCTCGGGGTCGACGGGATCGTCTTCCTCGGGCTCCACGACAACCAGGTCGTCGGACTCGGGCGTCGCCTGATCCTCGACTTCGGCCAGCGCCAACGGAAAAACTCGTTCAGAATCGCGCGGTGCCGATGGTTCCGAACCGGCCAGGCCGTCGGGCACGGGCCTGCTATCCGCTTCCACAAATGCCAAGGGCAGATCCGTAGGAAAGTCGGTTGTCGGATCAGGCTCAGCGGCGGCCAGGTCCTCCAACGCGGGCAAACCCTCTTCTTCGAGCTCGGCCACCGCTATCTCCTCCGGCTCGGAGACCTCTTCCGACGGCGGTGTCTCCCGTACGATCTCCGACGGATCCGGCCGTGCCTCAGGTTCCACCGCGGCAACAGGAAGGTCCTCGTCCTCGTCGGGAAGCTCATCCGTCGGAGGCACCTCACGTCCAACGGCGGGAAGCGACGGCACATCTTCGGGCATCACGGAAGCCGTGGGCAGGTTCGAATCCAGCCCCGCGGCAACGTCCGGAGCGTCGTTAGCCGCCAAATCGCTCAACGCCGGCCGTTCTTGGTTATCGGGAATCGCAATCGGAAGCCCACCGTCGACCGGCGTGGTCCCCTCGTCACTCGGCACATCCGCGGCAATACGGAGATCCGAGTAGTCGGGAGTGTCGGGCTGGGGAATAACGGCAAGATCGAGGTCCTCCGGCAGCATGGATAAATCCGCGCTTTCGGGCCGATCGAGACGGGGAACATCGGCTACGTTCGGCCGAGCATCTTCCCCGACCTCTGCGACGGGAAGGCCGAACTCGCTTGCATCGGCGGGCTGCGCCTGTCGTGGAAGGTAGGCGGCTGCGGGAGACTCAGGCTCGACCGTTCCCTCCGGAGGTTCGACCTGTGTGTCGTCTTCGGCGATTCGCGGCAATTCGGGCAAGTCGCTCGGTGCCTCGGAAACACCCGCTACCTCGGGAGGCGTTGGTACCTCCACCAGCTCAAAGTTGGTCCCGGCCCTCGGCTCCCTAAAAAGCGAGAGGCCGCCGGGACGAGCCGCAAGCGCGCTCAATGCGTCTTCTACCGGGTTTTCCGGCACCGGGTCGGGTCCGCGGGCCGACTCCGACGGCGTTTCGACGGGCTCCGCGACCTCAGGCGCCGTGGCTTCGGTTGGCTCTACGTCCACCGGCTCGGGGGTTTCGACAGGACGGTCCGGCTCGTCCGATTCGGTTGTCGGTCTCGTGGGCCTGCCGGGCTGGGCAACCGCGCCCGGTTGCGGGCCGGGCGTTGCTTCCGACCCTTCCTCAACGGCGACCGGCGGCAGCCGTGGAAGTGACGGGCCATCCGCGGGCAACCCCGCCGCTGCGGCATCGGGCACCTCGGTGGGGGCGGGACGCGCTATGGAGAGATCCGGGGCAAGCTCTTCGAATGGCGTTGTGATCTCGGGTGGCACCGTCGGTTCGTCGATTACCGGCTGTTCGGTGGGAGGCGTGGTGACCACGGCCTCACCAGGACGCAAAGGCACCTCGGGCGCCGGCGTGATTTCTTCAGCCGGCGTGATTTCGGGCGCAGTTTCTTCGGAGGACGTCGTTTCATCGCTAGGAGTGGTCGCTTCGGGCGGCGTCACCTCGACCGGCGGCCTACTCTCCTCGGGGGGTGTTACTGCCTCAGGACGCGTGACTGCTCCTACCGCGGACCCCGTAGGATCGATCGTCTCCTCACTGGGCTCGGCCACTCCGGCGGATGGATTGATGTCCGGATCGGGGTTGTACGGAAAATCCTCTCTTGCCCCCATCGACGTTATGTCGGGAACGGAGATCTGCCTGGCCCTTATTTGCACGGGAAAGCGGCTCTCGATTCCCAGAGCCTCCGCCGCTTCGTCCGACAGAGCCATAAACAACCCCGAGCCGTCGATCCCGTGGGTCACGGTAACTCGGACAGTCTCTCCGCTTCTCGGATTGGTCAACTCGACAACAGAGCGCTCCGGAAACGTGTCGGAGGCCGCATAGAGACCGTCGGAGGGAAACTCGTCCTTGTCACCGACTATGGCACTGCCATCCCACTGGTTCTGGGCGCTCGAAAAGACGGCGGCACTTACGAGAATGCAAATGATCAGTATTGGTCGCCTCATCATCGTTACTCCTTGCGCTTCTGGGACCCTGCGCAACCCTCGGCCGGTTGAGACCATCAGAAACCCTGTGAAATCCCGGCGTCTACCGCTCCACGAGCTATACGCGCCCCCAACGCCTGCCATGACTCAGCCGAACCTGCGGCGGTTTCCATGGGCATGGTCCCTGTTGCAACAACCTCCGGATCGACCACGTCGACAAACCGGTAGCGGGCACCGACAACGCGGACCCGCGAGCGAACTCGATCGATGCTCAATTCCAGAACAACGTCGATCACGTGGCGAGCGCCTCCGCTTCGCGCTGCGGAGCGTAGGGCCTGAGATCGGCCGATTTGGGTGAGTTCGGTTTGGAGGGAGGCGGAAGGTTTGTTGAAGACGATGTGCCCCTCGTCAAAGAGGACATCCATGATGCCCGTTTCGATGTCGAGCAAGAGCAGTTGAACCATCTCCTCGGGCTCGTCGGCCCGTGATTCGTAGTCGAGATACACCATAATCGTGTCCCCGGAGGCTTTGAACGCCACTCCAACCATCAAAACCACAAGAAATCCAATCGCAACGATCCACTTCAGTCGATACATACACATTCCTCCGGCCAACCTTCCGAGTTCCTCTCCTCAATTCTCGGCAAATAGAGACTGTACATGAGTGTCCGACAACATTGGCCCGATTGATCGGCCGCGGGGAACGTGGTATTTTAAAGATACGTTGGAGTAATCTGGCTCGATTCGAGCAGTATCTGCCGCTTGTAGGCTAGGGGAAGCAATGGGCGACATCCAAAAACGCCAAGATGGTTTGTTAGAGACACACCGGAATGATCCGTACGTGCCACGACGATCCTCGTCCCTCCTGGATTTTCTATCGGTTCTCGCCAAGCGCTGGAAGCTGATTTTCTTCCTAACGTTCCTAACGGGCGTCGCGGTCATCGCGTTCTCCCTCTACACCATGCGGATGCCCCCTGATTCGGAGTTCAACCCGTTGCCGGACTACTACCGGCCAAGCGTAGATGTCTTGATCCGGGGCTCGGACACATCATCGCCATCCCAAGGCTCCGCCGGCGACCCACTATCGGGCCCGATTCAGGCGAATGCGGGGCCGGCCGCCTCACCGCAGACAAATGCGGCCCTTGCGCAGCGCTTGCTCGAGCAGAACACGATCATCGATCGAGTCATCAGCGAGTTTGGCATACTTGCCAAAAACGATTTCCGCGAGCTCCCACAAACGTCCGCCCGCCGAATGATCAGAGGTCCGCTGGCGATGAGCTATGATCCGGCCACAAGCGTGCTGACAATAGCCTACGAGCACGTCGATCCCGTATTTGCTACGAACATTTTGAATCGTATCGTCCAGCTCCTGGAAGCGCGGCTGCAAGAGCTCAACTTGAGCCAAATCGCAAACCGGCGCGGCTTGCTCGAGGAACAGATCACACGAGCGGAAAGCGACCTCGCGTCGCTGACGCAGGAGCTTATCGCCTTTCAGAGGCAATACGGCATTACAGACCTCGCGGCACAAGCCGAGCAAACGGTTTCCCAAATCGGCAGCCTGAGCGGCCAGGTATACGAGAAGGAGCTCGAGCTTGCCGCTCTACTCGAGTACTACCCCGAAGACCACCCCGAGGTTCAGCGTGCCCAGAACGAGATCGGCCACCTTCGGAGCCTGATCGGCGAAATTCGCGGGGGCTTCAACGAGTTTTCGGCCATCGGCATACCTCAGTCGCAGATTGCTACCGTCGCGGTGCAGTACGAGGAATTGCAGGCGGAAGTGCTTGTGCAGCGAGAGATTCTCGCGGAGCTCCGGACGCGCTTCGAAAAGACACGAATCGAAGAGGCCGACAACGGCCGGGTTTTCCAGGTCATCGAGGCGGCTGAGGTGCCGGAAGCAACGGCCGGACCTAAGCGGGTGGTAATATCCGCCATGGTAACCGCCGGCGCCTTTTTGGTTTCGCTGTTTCTATCATTTCTCCTCGAGTACTTTGAAAAGGCTCGACACGATCCTGTCGAGGCTGAAAAACTCGCCGAAATTCGCAAGGCCCTCGGCGGCAAAAAGGCAAAAAAGGAGCTTAGCGCCGGCGACGACGGCGGACTCCACGGGACATGAATCTCTACGTCATCCAAGCTCCCTCCAGGGCGGAAGACCGGTTGGTTCGCGCCGCGGCTCGGCGTCTACCCGAGCACACCTTCCTCTGCCCGCGCCGAGAAATCAAAATTCGCCGTCGCGGCAAAACGACAAAGGAGGTTCGCACCCTCTTTCCCGGCTACATTTTCCTGGAGGCCGAAGAGATCGACGGACGGCTCTTCCGCGAGGTGCGACGCCTGCCGGGCTTTATTCGTTTTCTCGAGGACAACACCCGTATAGTGCCTCTCTCCGGCGAGGACCTCGACCTTATTCGCCGGCTGCTTGCATTTGGAGAGGTGGTCCGTGAGTCCAAGGTCACCTTTGACGAAAACAAGCGCATTGTTGTGATCTCCGGCCCCTTAGAGGGCATGGAGGGACGCATCGTTCGGGTCGACCGGCGGAAGGGCCGCGCAAAGGTCCGCCTCGATCTTTACGCCGAGTCATTCCTAGTCGACCTGGGCTTTGAACTTATTAACAAAACCGCGGAAAAGAGCGTAACACCCGCCGGCAAAGGCGCTGCGCCCTTGGACGGCGACACGGCAACTACGCACGGTGGTGGAAGGTCCCCAAAAAGGACTTAGGCATTCCCGCCGATACTCGTTTATATGAACGGACAACGCACAAATCGCATCTACGTCATCGGCGCCGGATTTGCCGGACAATCGATTGCCCGCGAGCTCAAACAAAAGGGAGTGCTGGGAAAGGTTGTCGCCTTTTTGGACGATAATCCTGAGAAGATCGGCCGATCGATCGACGGGATTCCTGTCTTAGGTCCTATCGGTGACGTCGCCAAGCTCCTCGAGAAAACACCGGCGGACGAGGCGCTGATCGCGATGCCGTCGGTTCCACGCGAGCGCATCACGGAGCTGTACCGCATTCTCGAGCAGGCGCAGTTTGCGCGCATCAGAATTCTTCCCACGGTCTCCCAGATTCTCGATGGAGAAGCTCACTTTATTCAAACCCGCCGCGTCGACCCACAGGACTTGCTTGGGCGCACACCGCTGCGCGTGGGCCTAAAAAGGAGCCTTGCGTACCTGCGCGGAAAGCGCGTGCTTGTGACCGGCGCCGGCGGAAGCATCGGTTCGGAGATTTCCCGCCAGCTTCTCTCCGGTGGAGCAAGCAGGCTTTACCTGTTCGGCCACGGCGAGAACAGCATCTACGAAGTTGACCGCGAGCTCAGGCTCTTGCAGGAGGAGGGCGTCGGAGAACGTGCCACCGTGGTTCCCATCATCGGCGACTTGAAAGACCGGGACTACGTGCAGTTTATCCTTTCCCGCGTCAAGGCCGACGTCATCTTTCACACGGCCGCCTACAAACACGTCCCCATGATGGAGGCCAATCCTGTTGGAGCGGTTCAAAACAACATCATCGGAACGTACAACCTGGTAGAAGCCGCAAAGACGGTGGGCACCAACCGCCTGGTTGCGATCTCCACGGACAAGGTGGTGGAACCGGCGGGCGTCTACGGGGCGTCCAAACGTGTGGCTGAAGACATTGTACGAGCCGCCGCCGCCGAGGGTCACGGGTTTCTTGTGGTACGATTCGGCAACGTTTTGGGCTCGCGTGGAAGCATCCTGCCGCTTTTCCAAAAACAGATCGCCAAGGGCGGACCCGTTACGGTGACCGATCCACGAACAAAGCGCTACTTTATGACAATCCCCGAAGCCTCGAGTCTGGTTTTGCAAGTCGGTGGCATCGGCGATCCGACTAACTTGTATCTCTTGGACATGGGTGAACCGATCAAGATCCTGGAGCTGGCCAAGCAGATGATACGGTTCTACGGATATGAGCCGGAGAAAGACATCCCGATCTCATACATCGGCCTGAGGCCGGGCGAAAAGTTGGTGGAGACCCTCACCGAGGACCAGGAGGACGCCGAGCCGAGCCCCTACCCTCGAATTCTGCAGGCCCATCCACGGCGGGTGGACACCGACGCCCTGCACCAATTGCTCGACGCCCTGGGTCCGGTCTGCTATCACCGGTGCGAGGACGCGACGGCCTTTCGCAATCGTCGTCGGCTGCGGTCCGCCCTCCGCAGATACGTGCCTTCCCTCCAAAGCGATCCAAGCGAGCCGGAGTACTAGTGGGCGGACGACCAATACCCTTTGCTCGTCCGGCTCTGGGCCGGGACGAGTTCCGAGCCGTTCGCACGGTGCTCAAGAGCGGCTGGCTTACCACAGGCAAAGAGGCAATGGCCTTCGAAGCGGAGTTTGCGCAATTCGTCGGGGCCCGTCACGCGGTCTCGGTCAACTCGGCAACCGCCGGGCTCCACCTGGCGCTTGCGGCGCTTGGCATCGGTCCCGGCGACGCGGTGTTGGTACCGACCTTTACCTTTGTCGCGACGGCGGAGGTAGTGCACTACCTGCAGGCGGAGCCCGTGTTTGTGGACATTGACCGAGCCACCTACAACATCGATCCGGCGGGCCTTCCTGCGGCGCTAGACAAGGCACGGGAACGGGGGCTTGTACCGCGGGCGATTATTCCGGTGCATGTCGCCGGTCGGCCCTGTGACATGCCACGGCTGCTCGGAGCCGCGGCGGAGCTGGACCTGGCGGTTGTGGAAGACGCCGCCCACGCGTTTCCGGTGCAAACGGCCACAGGGCACGTCGGGACCCTCGGAACGGCGGGCGTGTACTCGTTCTATGCCACAAAACCGATCACCACGGGGGAAGGGGGCATGCTCGTCACGAACCATGACGGGATCGCCGATGTTGCCCGGCAACTTCGCCTGCACGGCATAGACCGTGACGTTTGGAGGCGCTATACCGACGTCGGGTCGGCGTGGCGGTACGACGTGACGGCAAACGGGTTCAAGTATAACATGCCGGACACCGCCGCGGCCCTTGGACGTGTGCAGCTGCGCCGGGCCGATCGCCTAAAAGAACAACGGCTGACGGCGGCGCGACACTACGTCGAGGCGTTTTGTGCTGCCGGGGTGCCACACGGGTTGACCGTGCCCGACATACAAGAACCCCACGCCCACCATCTGTTTATCGTGGAAATAGACGCGCGAACCGTTGACGGCGGCAGGGATGGGGTGCACGCGGATCTGGCGGCCGTCGGGATTGGCAGTTCGGTACATTTTATTCCGGTCCACAGCTTTGCTTACTACAAGGAAGGTTACGGCTATACTGATGGTAGTTTCCCCAACGCGTGGGAGGCCTTTGAAAGCGTCTTGAGCCTGCCGCTCTATGCCGGTTTGGACCGGCGGCGTATTCGACGAGTGGTTGAAGCCGTTGTCGACTCGGTGAGCCGGCGAGCGCGGGGCGGTCGGCGATGAGCGAGACTAAAACATGGAACACGGACTAAAACGCGTCCTTCACGGCCGAACCTTCTTTGTAAGCGACATGTATGCCAAGGGCATGCTCTACGTACACACAATACGGTCGACCGTTGCGGCCGGACGGATCGTGGCGATTGGGCGCTCGCAGATTCCGGAAGACATCCTGGTCATAACGGCCTCGGACATCCCCGGCGAAAATGCCGTTAGTGTCGGCGAAGACAGTATGCCGGTGCTCGCGGATGGACTTGTCAACTACTACGGAGAACCGATCGCCCTGTTGATCGGACCGGACCTCGACCGCCTGATTCGCTTGGGCGCCGGGCTCGAAGTTGAGTTCGACGAGGTCGGTGCCGCTACCGACCACAAAAAACCCCGGGATGATCAGGTATACAAGACACAGACACGGGAATGGGGCGACTACACTAAAGCGACCAAGGCCGCGGCCCGCGTGGTGGTAGGCGAATACAATACCGGGGCTCAGGCCCATCTATACAGCGAACCCCAGGGCGCGTTTGTAGTGCATGAGGAAAACGAGCTTGTAATATATAGCCCGACACAATGGCCGCACCACGTGCAGCGAACCGTAGCGCGCGTGACGGGCCTTCCTTCGAAGCGGGTTCGTGTCAAAAAGGGCGAAGTGGCCATGACCCTAGACGGCAAGCTCATCGTGCCTTCGTTGGTCGCGTCACACGCGGCCCTCGCCGCCGAACTGACCGGCGCGCCGATCAAATTGATGTACTCGCGTCAGGAAGACTTTTTGTACACGCCAAAACGAGCGCCGGTATGTGTCCGGCACGAGACATCCTTGGACAATGACGGGAACCTCCTCGCCATGAAGGTAGACATCGACATGAACATCGGCGCCTACCCCCTCTTCTGCGACGAGATATTGACCCGCCTCTGTGTTGCCGCAACGGGCGTCTACAGATGTGAAAACGTCGTTGTGCGTGCCCGCGCAATTCGGACCAACCTGCCTCCGCTTGGTCCGATGTCCGGGTTCGGGTCTGCGTCCGGTCTGTTCGCGATTGAAACACATATGGCCCGAATCGCCCAAGTCCTCGATACAACACCTGCGGAGTTCAAGCTCCGGTCTTTGGCGCCGGAGCAGACGTTTACCGTGGCCTCCAGGGCCAAAAAGGACCACAGCTTGGTTGCGGTAGCCCACATCCTCGAGGAAAGCTCCGACTTTGCCAGGAAGTTCGCCGCCTACGAGCTGGCTCGCAAGAATAGGGACGGCTTTACTGTTTCGGGCGACATGCTACCGCGGGGCATCGGCATCGCCTTCGCCTACCAAGGGTCGGGGTTTGTTGGTAACCGCGAGGCGGGCACGGGCTACGGCGTTACGATGCGCCTAGATACATCGGGCATAGCGGAGATTCGCACCTCCGCGGTAGCCACCACGCCCACGACAACCACGATGTGGCGCGAAGTAGCGGCCGGAATACTCGGCATCTCCCCGGATAACGTCTTTCTTCACGAAATCGACACGCACATGGTGCCCGACTCGGGACCGTCCACGCTCTCCAGGAACATTGCGATCATTAACAAGCTTATCGAGAGCTGCGCCAATTCCATCAAGAAACAGCGATTCCGGAAACCTCTTCCGATCGACGTGCGACGAACGGTCCAGCTTCCTCGGTCGCTTACCTGGGACGAGCGGAATTTGTCCGGAACCCCGTACTCCATGGTCTCCTGGGGAGGCGTAGCCGTGGAAGTGGAGGCAGACCCGGTCTCGTTTCTGACCCGGGTTCGTGGCATTTGGATCGCCCTCGACCCCGGGCGAATCGTGGATCGGCGCCAGTTGCTGCGTACCATCGAGACCGCAACAACGGTCGCGCTCGGGTGGGCATCTTCCGAGTCCCTGGACTACGCCGACGGCAAACTCTCCGCCGACCAGTACGAAACATACCATGTCCTGGGCATCGGCGACCGCCCTCCCCTTCAAGTCACTTTTCTTCCTGGTGAAAAAAGCACCGACCCCAAGGGCGTCGGCGAGCTGGTGGCCGGTTGTGTACCGGCGGCGTACAGCCTGGCGCTGAGCCAGGCGAGCGGCAGATACATCGATGCCATTCCCGCGACGCCGGAGCTGGTTCACGCCTATACGGAGGAAGCATGATCGTCCACTGCAACGTTAACGGCCAAGAGGTTGCCTTTGACACCGATCCCACCACGCCGCTCCTTGAGCTACTGCGAAGGGACTTGGAACTGAGGGGCGCCCGACCCGGGTGCCGGAAAGGCCTTTGCGGCTCGTGCTCCGTGTTGCTCAACGGTCACCTGTCGCCGTCGTGTTTGGTTCCAGCGTTCCAAGCCGAGGCAACAAACATCACTACCATCGAGGGATTTGTAGACACACCGGAGTTCGGGGATATCGAGAGAGCTTTCGAGCGTGCGGGTGTGACCCCGTGTCGGTTTTGTGTTGGGGGCAAAATCCTCGCCACACACGGACTGATCTCGACGGTGGAGACGCCGCTCCCGACCGACATCGAGCGGGCGCTCACCGGGATATGGTGTCGTTGTACCGGCTACTCCAGCCTGGTTAAAGGCATCCAGTTGGCGGCGGAATTCCGCCGACGGAGGTTGCGTGCTCGAAGGAGTTAAGATTTCGGCAGTCTACACTCCGGAATCGCTCAATGAGCTTTTGTTGATTCTACGCCGCCACCCCGACGCGATAGTCGTAGCCGGCGGCACCTACCTCGGGACACATCTTGCGCCGGGCAAGACGGTGGAGATCGTGTCACTCCAGTTTGTCCCCGAGCTCCACCGTATTGGCCGGTCCGACCGATACGTCGATATTGGTGCCGCTGCCAGCATCGAATCGGTTCTCCGCATTGGGACAAACGTGTTGCCCGATGCCCTCACCCAGGCACTCGTAAACACCGCACCCACCGGCGTCCGCAGCCTGGCGACGGTTGGAGGAAACCTTAGTGTGTCGGACCAAAACACAACCATCGCCGTTGCCTCCTTTGCCCTCGATGCGCGGGTGGAGCTTCGCAGGTGGGGCCAATCCCGATGGCTGCCGATGGGGCGTTTTCGCCCCAGTGGCCGCGTGGCGGTCACAACGCCCGGCGAGATACTCTACCGTATTCGTGTCCCGATTGAGGGGTTCACGGTCTCGAGCTTTCGAAGGCTCGACGGGCGGTCCGGCTCGGGGATCATCTTCTGCGGCCTTGCCCGCATTAACCGCGGCGTGGTCGAGAGCCTACGGGTTGTTTTCGCCGGCACCAATCCTGGTCTGATCCGCCATAAGGACTGGGAGGCGGACATCGTCGGCCGGAGGCTCCCGATTGGCCCAAAGGAGGCGGTGAATCTTCGCGCCCGGTTCGCCGACCACGTTGATTCCACAGGCCTTATTTCCAACTCGTTCGATCGCGAGCGGGTGTTGCGCCTCGTAGAGTGGTTTCTCTACAAGATGGACGATCGGGCGGACTAGCCCCCACTCCGGCCGGCATTGTTTACAGTGATTCACGCGGTTGGTATCATTTCATACGCGGCGCATGAATCAGTCCTCGACAGTTCCAACGGTTACTACACCCGGCTTTGTACACCTCCAGACTCACTCGGATTTTAGTCTCTTGCGGAGTGCCGCTCCCATCGAGGGCCTGGTATCACGCGCGAAAGAGCTTGGCATGACCGCGCTCGCCCTGACCGACCTGGGTAATCTGTTTGGCTCCCTCCGATTTTACAAGGAGTGCAGGTTTGCAGGCATTACACCAATTATCGGGTCCGAGTTTTTCCTCGCGCCCGAGTCGCGGCACGTAAAAAACACGGAGCTCGGGGGCCGTTACGACCGGATTGTGCTCCTGGCTATGGATAGCCGGGGGTATCAAAACCTTTCGACGCTGAGCTCGATAAGCTACACGGAAGGCTTTTACTACCGGCCACGCATCGATGACGAGCTCTTGCAGAGCCACTCCGCGGGGCTTGTTTGCCTAAGCGGTTCCATCTCGGGAGACATACCTCGGCTTATTATTAATAACCGTGTTGAAGAAGCGGAGGAACGGGCCCGGTTCTACCAGGGACTATTCGGCGACCGGTTTTACCTTTCCGTCCAGCACCACGGAATACCGGAGGAGGCGATCGTCGCCTCCGCGCTTGCGGAAGTGTCCCGGAAGCTCGGCATCACCCGGGTCGTCACAAACGACGTTTACTACGTGGAAAAGGCGGACGCCAACGCCCAAGACATCCTTACGTGCATCGGCGGCGGAAAGAGAAAAAGCGAGCTCAATAGGTTTCGCTTTTCTTCCCCGGAGTTCTACCTCAAATCTCCCGGCGAAATGGCGGCGCTCTTTCCAGACGAACCGGAGCTTGTGTCAAACACCGTCGCTTTGGCGTCGCGGTGTGTCTTAGAAATCGAGGAAGCCAAGCCCCAGCTTCCCGAGTACCACATCCCGGAAGGATTCGCCGATGCCCCGGACTACCTTCGCCACGTAACCCACAAAGGCCTTGTTCGCCGCTACGGCATCGTCACCGACGAGATTTGCGAGCGTGCGAACTACGAGCTCGACATCATCGTTTCGATGAGCTTCACCGGCTACTTCCTTATCGTTTGGGACTTTGTACGCTTCGCCCACGAGAACGATATCCCCGTGGGGCCGGGTCGTGGCTCGGGTGCCGGTTCGATAGTCGCCTACGCGCTGGAGATCACCGACATCGATCCCCTGAAGTACGGGCTCTTGTTCGAGCGGTTTCTCAATCCCGACCGCGTGTCTATGCCTGACTTCGACATCGACTTTTGTTTCGAGCGCCGCGGAGAGGTCATCGACTACGTGACCAGGAAGTACGGCGTCGAACGGGTCGGCCAGATTATTACCTTCGGAACCCTAAAGGCGCGAGCGGTGCTGCGCGATGTGGCACGGGTCTTGGAGCTGTCCTACGACGAGGCGGACAAGATCGCCAAAATGGTCCCCGCCGATCCCAAGATGACGCTGGAAAAGGCCCTATCCGATGTGCCTGAGCTTGCCGCGGTGGCGTCTCGCGGCGGCGCGTACACCGAGCTTATCAAGACGGCAAGACGGCTCGAGGGCCTTTCCCGCCACGCATCCACACACGCGGCGGGGGTAGTTATCGGCCGCGAGAACCTAACCAAGTACGTGCCGCTCTACCGCGATCCCAAGACCGGCGCCGTCACTACGCAGTTCGGCATGGACCAACTCGAGGAATGCGGCCTGATCAAGATGGACTTCCTCGGTCTCAAGACGCTTACGCTTATCAAGAACACCGAGTCTTTGATCCGCGAAAGCAATCCCGACTTCGACATCAACAAGGTCTCCGAGCACGACGAGGCCACCTTCCGCCTGTTGGGTGCGGGAAAGAGCGTGTGTGTGTTCCAATTCGAGAGCGAGGGCATGCAGCAGATACTCAAAAAGGCGCGACCCACGCGGATCGAGGACCTTATCGCATTAAACGCCCTCTACAGACCCGGCCCGATGGAGAATATCGATCAGTTTGTAGAATCAAAACACGGCCGGATGCCGGTGAGTTATCCCCACCCCTCGCTGAAAGACATCCTGGAAGAGACGTACGGTGTGATCATTTATCAAGAGCAGGTCATGGAGATCGTCCAGGTGATCGCGGGTTTCTCCTTAGGGCAGGCGGATATTCTTCGCCGTGCGATGGGCAAAAAGAAACAACAAGAGATGGAACGGATGAAAGTCGACTACCTTGCCGGCGCGGCGGCCAAAGGTATCGATCGAGCCACCGCGGAGTCCATTTTTGTTCTGCTCGAACCCTTTGCCGGCTACGGCTTCAACAAGAGCCACGCCGCGGCGTACTCCGTCCTCGCGTACAAGACCGCGTACCTCAAGGCAAACTACCCCGCGCACTTTATGGCGGCGAACTTGACCAACGAAATGCAAAACACGGACAAGTTCGCGGAGTATCTCAACGAGTGCCGCAACATGGGCATTTCCGTACGGCCGCCGGACATCAATACAAGCGGCCGGCAATTCACGGTTGTGCACGGCACCATCGTGTTTGGCCTGCTCGGCATCAAAAATGTCGGCACATCGGCGGTGGACACCATCATCGAAAAGCGACAGACGGCCGGACCGTTTCAGAGCTTTGCCGACTTCCTCGAACGCATCGACATGCGATCGGTGAATAGGAAGACAGTGGAAACCTTGATCGACGCCGGTGTGTTTGACTCCTTTGACCAAAACCGAAGGCGCCTTGCCCTTCTGCTGCCACGTCTCTGGGAGGTGGCCCACGCCAAAAAGGAGAGCCGCAAGTACGGCCAGGTTTCTCTGTTCGAAGACTGCGAAGAAGAGGAGTTTGTGCCGCCCGGCGTCGACGAGTCGGTCGCGGATCACCCGCTCCAACAGCGCCTCGCCCGCGAGCGCGAGCTCTTAGGGGCCTACTTTACCGGCCATCCGTTGGACGATCATCGCCGTATGTGGTTGGCAGCGACCACCGTAGACCTCGGCCGCCTCGGGGAATCGTCACGCGAACGGGAATGCGCGCTTGTGGCACTTGTCGTCACAAAGCGAACAACGGTCACAAAAGGCGGTGATCCCATCACCTTTGCCCTCGTCGAAGACTACCGTGGTAGCATCGAGCTGGTGTTGGCAGGCGAAACGCAGCAGAAATTTGGCGAGGCACTGGAAGTCGGAAGAATCGTGGGAGTCATCGGCGTCATAAACGAGCGTGGCGGAAAGCTCCGCATCCGAGTTGACGCGGTGCGTGAGCCCGACGACATGGACGAGCATGACAAGGGTATTGTCCACATCAGATTGGCAAACGGCACGGATATGAGTGAACAGGAACTTTTTGCCCTCCGCGGCTTTCTGTTTGAGAACGGCGGGACCTGTCCGTTGTATATTCATCTGGGAAGCAACGGTTCTGAGTCGGTCATCCGTGCGGGTGACCAGCTCTGCGTAAGCTCCAAGAGCGGAAGCTTGGATCGAATACAAATGCATCCCCTCGTCGCGGAGGTCTGGACGGACATACCGGGCGAAGAGAGAGCCCATAAAGGAGCGCCTTAATGGCAGTTTTGAGGTTTATTAGCGCAGTTATCTCGGTGTACATGATCATTCTTGTTGTTCGAATTCTCATGACCTGGTTCGGCAGACAGGTAGAAGGGCGGCCGGTGGAAATCCTCATGCAAATCACCGATCCCTACCTAAACGTGTTCAGGCGGATGCGCTTTCTGCGCATCGGGTCCTTTGATTTCTCGGCCGTGGTGGCGATTATCGCCCTCTCGGTGGTCAACAACATCATCGGAACGCTCGCCGTGGTGGGCACCGTGACCCTCGGGTTTGTCTTGGGGCTGACCGTAAGCGCTCTCACGTCCGCGGCGAGCTTTCTGCTCGGCTTTTTTCTGGTTTTGACGGCGATCCGGATCGTCGGCTACTTCGTACAGGCCAACACGGTTAGTCGTTTTTGGATGACACTCGACCACATTCTGCAGCCTCTTGTCTATCGGACAAGTGAGCTATTCCGACAGGGCGGGAACATGAGCTACCGAAACGGTTTGTTCCTCTTTGGCGGCGCAACGCTCACGGTGCTGATTCTCGGCAACCTGCTCTTGAGCGCCCTCGTCCGGGGCCTGATGTCCCTGCCGGTCTAGCGCCTGCTGCATTGAAACTCTGTCCCGGTGCCTTGGTACCGGTGGATACCCTCCGCGGGGTCGGGACCCGGACCGCGCGTGATTTGGCCGGCGCCGGCTTCCAAACCGTGCAGGACCTGCTCTTTCACTTTCCGCGGGACTACATCGATCTTCGCCATGCACGCACGCTTTCCCAAGGCGCAAGCGGAGCACCGGTCAACACCGTCTGTGAGGTCGTTTCTCACGCTTACATCGGCGGGAGAGGCCGCGGCGGCAAGACACTCAAGGTCTATGTCCGCGACGATACCGGTCATGCCGCCCTGCTCTGTTTCGGGAGAAACTTCCTCGTAAAACGTCTTGCGTTAGGAACGCGGTTTCGCCTTTACGCCTCCTTCGTACACCGCCGAGGCGAGCTGCAGACCGCCGTGTTTGAGATAGCGGACCCTGAACGGGAGGCCGCCGCCGTTCTCCCGGTCTACCCATTGCCCGCGGGAATATCCCAAGCCTTGCTCCGCCGGGTCGCCCGGTCGGCCGTGGAATCCTACGGCGCCGCCTGCAAGGCGGCCCTACCGCCGCGCTATGTGCACGAGCACAACCTGGTGCCGGAGGAGCGGGCACTATGGGACCTGCACCTCCCGGCTTCGCCCGAGGCCGCCGAACGGGCCCGCGTTACCTTTGCCTTCCTCGAGCTGCTCCTGCTCCAACTCGGTGCCCTGCGGCGGCGAAGAGCAAGAGAAGCCCTCAAACGCAGAGCCACCAGCATGCCGACCGGCCTCGTGCACACTCTTCACGGGAGCTTGCCCTTTGCCCTGACCGCCGATCAGGAACGGGCCGTGACCGAGATTCTCGCCGATTTATCGTCGACAACACCTATGGCGCGGCTACTCCACGGAGACGTGGGATCCGGCAAGACCTTGGTGTCGTTCTTGGCGACGGCGGCCGTCTGTGAGGCCGGCGGGCAGGTGGCGATTATGGCCCCGACCGAATTGCTGGCGCGGCAGCACGCCGACACCGCCGATCGCTTGCTCGCGCCGCTCGGCATTAAGGTGGGTCTCTTGATCGGAGGCCTGCAAAAAGGCGCGTGGGAGGCGATGCACACGGCCATGGAAGACGGCGAGGTTGACGTTGTCGTCGGCACCCACGCGCTTTTTACCCGCCGCGTCGGCTTTTTGTCATTGCGTCTTGTGGTTATAGACGAGCAGCACCGCTTTGGCGTTGCGCAAAGGCAGGCTCTCGTGGAAAAGGCCGAGCGACCGGACGTGCTGTTTATGACTGCGACTCCGATCCCCCGAACCCTCGCCCTCACCGCCTTTGGCGACATGGACGTGTCGGCGATTCACACATTGCCCGCCGGCAGAAAAGCCATAAAGACCCACCTCGCCGTCATGGGCAACGAGCAAAAGGTCTATGATTTTGTTCGTACCGAGTTAGAATCCGGCCGCCAAGCCTACTTTGTCTACCCCCTGGTCGGCGACTCGGAGGCGGTAGTGCTAAAGAGCGCCGAATCAATGGCAAAAATGCTCGATGCCGAGGTGTACCCGAAATTCAGCGTCGGACTTATTCACGGGCGCATGGCCGAGGAGCAGAAGGTCGAGGCGATGAGCCGCTTTGTGGCGGGTGAGACTCGTATCCTGGTAGCTACCAGCGTTGTCGAAGTGGGGGTGGACGTAGCGAACGCGACCTGTATGGTCATCGAGCACGCGGAACGATTTGGCCTTGCGGCGCTCCATCAGTTGCGGGGCCGGGTCGGCCGCAGCAATCTCCAGTCCTTCTGTTTTCTGGTCTACGCGCCCGAGCTCACGGAGGACGCTACCGCCCGCCTCAAGGTCATAAAAGAAGAGACCGACGGGTTCAAGATCGCGGAGGCCGACCTCGAGATACGCGGTCCCGGTGAGCTCTCGGGGGTACGGCAATCCGGCTACCTCAGGCTCGAGGCGGCAAACCTCGCTACCGATGGCGGGCTATTGGAAAAAGCGCGGGAGGCGGCAGCGGACATCGTATCCCGCGACGCCGGACTGCTTCTGCCGGAGCACGCTCATCTGCGTGATCTCCTTCTGGCCGACGATAACATGCGTCCGGCGGAGGCGGAAGAGTGAGGGTTACCGGCGGACGCTATGCCGGCAGGCGCCTGGTATCTCCACGCAAGGCGATCCGTCCCGCCATGGATCGCATGAGGGAGTCCCTCTTTGCGATTCTCGGTCCTTTGACCGGCATGGCCGTTCTCGACTTGTTCTCGGGTTCCGGCTCCATGGCCGTGGAGGCCGCCTCTCGGGGTGCGACGCTTATTCACGTAGTCGAACGCGACGCCGGCAAGCGCCGGTTTATCGAGCAGAATCTGGCGTGGATTGAAGAGGAGTGGCGCATCTTTGTGACGCCGGTCGAACGGTTTTTGAAAAAGGCACACCGGGGCTACGATCTTATTGTCGCCGACCCGCCATTCGCCTATCCCTTCAAGGCCGACCTTTTGCGGCGGATCGTGGCCGGTGGCGCTGCCCCGCACGGCAGTCGGCTTGTTGTCCACTACCCAACTCCCGAGGATCTTCCGGACACCGTACGGGGGACGGACACCGTACGGGGGACGGAGCTCACCGCCGCCGTATCCGACGACCGCCGCTATGGTGGATCGAGGCTGCGCATCTACGACGTTTCAAAATCTTGAGACTTTCTGGTACAGTTCTCCAAAAGCCATGACCACAAACCGACATCTGCAACTCCCCGAAGGCGTCGAACGGGCCTACCTGGAACACAGCCGACGGCACCGACGCCTCTTGGCCAAGATTCACAGAGTATACGACCTTGCAGGATACCTGCCGATCGATACGCCGATCCTGGACTACCTGGATAGCTACAGCCATCTTTTGACCCCCGAAGACGTACGAAAGGCCTACACCTTGGCGGGGCGCGATGGCGATCTGCTCCTCCTTCGGCCGGACATCACACTTTTCCTGGCCAAACAACTTGCGGGCACGGTCCGGCCCACGGATTTGCCGGCGCGCGTCTGCTACTCAGACTTTATCGTCCGCCCGGTGGACGCTGAGGAGATCAGCACAAAGGAGTTCTTCCAGACCGGCGTGGAGTTGGTGGGAAAGCCTGGAATCGACGGCGACTTAGAGGCATTGAGCCTTCTAATTGAAGTGTTAAACGCAGTGGGACTCCAGGACTATGCCGTTCACATTGGCTCGCGCGCCCTCTTTGACGCACTCGTTCCACCGGACCAACGGGCTGAGCTGAGCGAGGCGGTGCACGACCGCCGGTTTGTGTACTCCGGCGTCTCGGTCGGCGCGGGCGGGAGCGCGTCGGCCGCGGCGGACGGGGGCGCATCGGGCGAGGCCGCGCCCGCGCTCTTTTCCATCCTGACTCAGGCGGCAGACGGCGAAGCTCTCGTGGAGGAGCTGGGACGGGCCGACGCGGTCCCCGGCGCGGCGCTCGAGGAGGCACGGCGGGTGGCTGCAACCGCCCGTCGGGTTGCGTCGGTCTTCCCGGGAGCCGATGTGCGTCTGGACCTTTCGGAAATCGGAGCCCAGTCGTACTACACGGGCATTGTCTTTCGTGTCTTCGCCCCGGGGATTGGCTCCGCCGTCGCCTCCGGCGGCCGATACGATGATCTTCTGTCCTCGTTTGGATTCCCGGCCGAGTCCGTGGGTTTCTCGGTTATGCTTAGGCGCATCGAAACCGGGACGGAGGTCGGCGCCGAACCCGCGCCGCACCGTGCAACGGGGTCCGACTTCGAGACCGCCTACGCAAAAGCCACTACGCTGCGCCGCGAAGGCAAGGCTGCGGTTCTGGGATGAGCAAGAAACAGCTAACACTCGCCCTCCCCAAAGGCCGCCTCACCGATCCCGTCCAGGATCTCCTGGCGCAGGCTGGAATCGCGATTACATTTGAGGATCGTAAGCTGGTGGCCAACGCCGAGGATTCGCACTCCGAGATCGATATCAGAGCGCTCTTGGTCAAAAACGCGGACCTTCCGGTCTACGTCCACCACGCCATTGCCGGGCTCGGTGTCTGCGGCGAAGACGTCATCTACGAGTCCGGCTACGACTTGGTCAAGCTTTTTTGTCTCCCGGTCGGAGCAAGCCGGATGTGCCTCGCCGGATTCCAACAAGCCGCGCACACCCAACTCGAGGGCGCCGATTTGAGCATTGCGACCAAGTTTCCTCGATTTACGCGCGGACACTTCCACCGCCGGGGGATTCCTGTAGAGATCATCAAGCTGTCGGGTTCGGTGGAGCTCGCGCCGGTGTTGGGGCTTTGTCCGTTTATTGTCGATATTGTAGAGACAGGCAAGACACTTAAGGCGCACGACCTGGTAGTTCTCGAGGAGCTCACGGAGATATCGGTGCACCTCGTCGCTAACCCGGCGTACTACAAGCTGCACTACCGGGAGATCGACCGTTTGGTCCAGCGGTTGGAGGCGGCGTGCGACACCGGAGGCCGCTCATGAGCGACGTGACCGTGAAACGACAAACCAAAGAAACCTCTGTGAGCCTTACGCTCGATCTCGGGAAGGCACCCGGCATTATATCAACCGGTCTGCCGTTCTTCGACCACATGCTCACCGCCGCCGGCTTTCACGGAACGTTGGGACTGGCAATCGACGCGACCGGCGACGTCGACGTGGACCCGCACCATCTAATGGAGGACGTGGGCATCGTCCTTGGTTCTGCACTAACTAAATGGGCCGACGCTTGTGGCCCCGTCGCGAGATTCGGGCACGCCGTGATTCCCATGGACGATGCGCTCTCCGAGGTAACAATCGACGTCTCCGGACGGAGCTTTTTGGTGTATAACGGCGAGCTTCCGCAGCAGTATTGCGGCAACTTGGACGTCATACTGTTCAGGGAGTTCTTCACCGGGCTTGTGCTCTCGTCCAGGGCGAATCTCCACCTCGAATACCGTTACGGCATCAATAGTCACCACCTCATCGAGGCGGCGTTTAAGGCGTTCGGCCGGGCCGCCCGCCAAGCGTATACACCCTTGGACACCGACGAGAAGGGTCCATTATCTACAAAGGGAAGCCTTGGTTGATCCCTACCAACGGTAGAAATCCGCGATGCCGTGGGTTATAATCCGGTAAACAGCTGATGAATTCTGAGGAGTTGCGACGCACAATTGGCGACGGCTTTATCAAGGTTACGGCGGGTGCGAAGGCACAGCTCGACGGATCCACAAGGTCTGCACTTATCAGGAAGGGAAACGAGCTTTTCAACAAAGGCGATATTGAGACCGCCAGGCGCATATTTCTTACCGTCCACTATGCGGACGGGATTATTCGCCTCGGCGACCATTACTATAAGCGGGACATGCCGCTGGAAGCCCTCAGGATGTACTGGACCGCGCCGGACAGACATCGGGTAGAGATGATGGCGGAAAAGATGGCTGCGGTTGTGCGGTCGTGGTTGGCAGAGGCATAGCGCTAAACTCCAATGAATAGCGATTACGATCACGGAGTAAACAAGGAACAGCCACGCCCCGAGGAGCTGAGCGACCGGGAGCGGAACGCGTTGATCCAACACCTCTCAGATCTTTCGCAGCGTGGCTACCAGCTCCTTAAAGAGGGTTTTGTCGACAAAGCGGTCGACCAGTTCGCGGAAATTCTGACCTACGATCCGGACAATAACTACGCGCTTGTCGGTCTTGGCGATGCCGAGCGAAAAAGAAGGCATTTCCACGACGCCATACAGCACTATGAGCGATGTCTTCGGGTGTATCCCCACAACAACTATGCGCTCTTTGGACTCGCCGACTGTTATAAGTCCATCCGGATGTACAATCGGGCCATAGAGGTATGGGAGCAGTATCTCGAGTTGGACGACAACAATGTCACCGTCCTGACACGAGTTGCGGATGCATATCGCAAGGTAAAAAACCTCAAGCGCAGTCGGGAAATCTACCTTCGGGCGCTGGAGGTGGAGAAAGACAACGCTTATGCGCTAATCGGCCTGGGCCACCTCCTGTACGAGTTTCGGGACTACGAGGGGGCCAGCTCCTACTTCAGGCGCATTCACGAGATCGACGGCCCCCGCGTGGACATACGAGTCCTCACGGCGATCGGTAACTGCTACCGAAAGCTAAGAGAGTACGCGAAGGGCCAACCGTTTTTCGAGGAGGCCCTGGAGCGGGACCACGGCAACTTTTACGCTCATTTCGGCCTTGCCGACTGTTTCCGGGGCCTAAACAGACCGCACGACTCTTTGGACCACTGGAACGCGATTCTGGCAAAGGATCCCAAAAACAAGGTAATTCTCACGCGCGCCGGAGACGCGTACCGCTCGATGGGCGACCTCCAAAAGGCGGTTGATTACTACAAAAGGGCTCTTAATATCGAATACGACGTTTACGCGGTTCTGGGACTCGCGATCATTCATAGAGAGGATGGCGAGATAGACCAGGCGGTGTCGTCGTTGGAAGAGGCGATTCGCGTTGATCCAAAGAATGCACGCCTATACCTGGAGCTCGCGAGCTGCCATGAGCTTAACGGAAACATGGAGTCGGCTGTGGCGGCGTTGCAGCGATTCCAAAGCCACGGCGCCAAAAACCCCGCCGTCTCGGAACGTCTCGCCCGCCTTTCGCGCCGTAGTCAGTAGCCGCGGCGGGCACCGTCACCTACCCCCTATGCGGGCGCCCCACCGCCTCCCGCCACATCCGCCGGGCGGGTAGTAAGTAGCACCTCCCCTACTCCAGCACCGCCTTGATTCGCCGCACACCCGCGCTCGACGATTGCTCTTTTGTTATCCGGAACCGGCCCAACTCGGCCGTGGTTTCGACATGGGGTCCGCCACAGACCTCTTTGGAGAAGTCGCCGACGGAGTAGACCTTCACGACCTCGTCGTACCGGTCCCCAAACAAGGCGATGGCGCCGGCTTGGCGAGCCTCCTCCAAAGTCATCTTCTCAAAACTCACGGGCAGATCTCGATTGATCTGCTCGTTCACGATGCTCTGGACCTTTTCGATCTCTTCATCGGACATCTTCTCCGGGTGGGTGAAGTCAAAACGGAGCCGCTCTTTGGTGATGTTGCTGCCCTTTTGCCCAACGTGTTGGCCCAAGACCTGGCGAAGTGCCTGATGCAGCAGATGAGTTGCCGTGTGGAGGCGGGTGGTCATTTCTCCGTGGTCGGCCAAACCGCCCTTGAAGACCTGGCTCGAGTCCATTTTTGATTGTTCTTGGTGCTTGCGATACGCCCCGTCGAATCCGGCGCGGTCGACGGTAAAGCCCTGTTCCGCCGCAAGCTCCTCGGTAATCTCGATAGGAAACCCAAATGTATCGTACAAACGAAATGCCACCCGCCCAGGAATCTCTCGCTTTGGATTCTTCTTTAGGTTCGGCAAAAGTTTTTCGAACTCGTGCTCGCCTTTTTTTAGGGTCTCGAAGAATTTGTTTGTCTCCGCATCGAGTTCCCCAACAATCATCTCAATGTTTTTCTGGAGAATGGGATACGGCCCCTTGTACATGTCGACGACCAGCCTTGCCGGCTCGCTCAATAACGCTCCTTCGAGGCCGATCTTCCGTCCATGACGCACCGCCCGTCGAATCAGACGCCGAAGAATGTAGCCCTGCCCTACGTTCGACGGCGCTACGCCCCGCTCGTCGCCGAGGATAAACGCCGCCGTGCGCGCGTGGTCGCAGATAATCCGGATGCTGCGATCCACAGCCTCGTTCCGGCCATACGTGTGCCCGGAGCGCTCCTCGATCATCGAAATAAGTGGCGTGAAGATCTCGGCTTCGTAAACCGACGTCTTTCCCTGGAGTATCGCGATTGTTCGCTCGATTCCCATGCCGGTGTCGACACAAGGCCGCGGAAGTTTTTCGTAGCTACCGTCCTCCCGTTTGTTGTACTCCATAAAGACGTCGTTCCATATTTCCATGTACTTGCCGTCGGACACACCCGGCCGACTCTCCGGAGTACCGGGAATTCCCGTGTCGATAAACATCTCGGTGTTAGGTCCGCAGGGGCCCGTCTGGCCGGCCGGTCCCCACCAATTGTCCTCGCGGCCCAGGAAGTAGATCCGCTCACGGGGGACACCCAAGCTCTCCCAGATGGCGGCCGATGTTTCGTCGGCGGGGACTTCTTCGTCGCCGCCGAAGACGGTTACGGAGAGCCTTTCCACCGGGATTCCGAGCCACTCCGGGGAGGTGATAAACTCAAAGCTGAGGTGAATCGCCTCATCCTTGAAGTAGTCACCCAGGGACCAGTTTCCCAACATCTCGAAAAACGTGAGGTGGCTGAAGTCACCGACGTCCTCGATATCAATCGTTCGAATACACTTTTGGTAGTCCACAAGACGAGTGCCGGCGGGGTGCTCCTGCCCAAGCAGGTACGGCACCAACGGCTGCATCCCGGCTACGGTAAAAAGCACGGTCGGGTCGTTCTCTGGTATAAGTGAAGCGCCGGAAATCTCTGCATGGTTTCGAGATACGAAGAATTCAACATACTTCCGGCGGAGTTCATTCGCGGTCATATTAGCTCCTAGGCAAGGTACAGGTGACTAGTCTACAAAATCGTCAGGCGCCCGCTGGTCCACGAAATCCTGAAAGACGTATACGACACTACCGTTTCGCCTGATGCGAACCTCGGCGTAGCCTTTTGACGCCAAAACGTCGAGGACGTTTTTGGCATCGTCCGTGTTTACGCCGCCCTCGAGGGCAACCTCAGCGGGGGTCGTGAATCCCCCGTTTTTCTTCGCGAGGCGCAGGATTGTGTGCTCTGTCGATTCGCTTCCACGGCGCGGCCGACGGATCTCGTACGGATCAACCGCCTCGGGCGGATCAACCGCCTCGGGCGGATCAAAAGGGTCCGACCGCCGTCGATCCTCGAGAGATCGGCGCAGCTCAAAATCGTACTCGTCGTCGAAGTCGAGCTCGCGCCGATACCGTGCGCGCATTCTTGCTCGGCGGACCTGTTCATCCATGGTAAAGGCATCATAGATGGTGCCGACGCCAAAGAGTCCACACGTCAAAAAATAGAGAATGCCCATACCGGGCTTTCCCAAATAGAATTTGTGCAGGCCCGCGAAGCCAAATATGGACGGCAACCAACACAAATATGCAGTGCGAAGATTCGGCATTACTCTATACCCATTGATCGTCGTCGACGCCCGGCCGACGCATGCGAAGTCTACCCTCATTGACGTCGCTCTTCAAGCGAGAGACAAGGGCATGCACCGCTTCGTTGATCTCCGACTTGGGCGTCGGTCCAAGACTCTTGTACTCCTCGATCAAGTCATACCTTCGGCGATCCGATACATTCCGAAGCAGTTTTGCCCGCAATTCGTCGCCCTCGCTTCGGAGCGTAAACGCCTTCATAACAAGTGCGATCTCCTTGTCCTCGATATCCCTCAGGATCGTGCTCAGGTCTCGATCCTCGATGTACAGGATCATGTCGATGGTAAAGAGTTTATCCCGAAGCTCCTCGGCCAGGTCCGCGTCCTCCTCTTCTACCGAGGCGACCAAGCTCTCTTCGAATGTCGGATCGCTATGGCGTAAAATCTCGGCAAGGACGGCCTTACCGTCAACCGTTTCCGTAACAACTTGGGCGTGACTCCGGATTCGGCGCCGTAGCGCCTCCTCGACCCGGCGAAGGACCTCCACGTCAACCTTTTCCGAGGTCGCCATGCGTACCACGACATCGGTGCGTTGCTCCGCTTCCAGATCGCCTAGGAACGCCGCCGCAGCCACGCGATCCAAATACGGGAGGACCAGGGCAATCACCGACGGCGATTCTTCCCGGAACAATACGTTGAGTTGAGCAGGCTCCAGATTATTGAGAAATGCAAAAAAGCGCTCATGTGGGTCTTGCGGGAGAAGCCTGTTTGCCCTCTCCGTCCCAAACGCGCGCTCGAGCATGTCGAACGCCGTCTTTCGGCCGTCGACGACCATTTCGCCGGCGTTGCGGAGGCGCCCGAACTCTTCGAGGATGTCGGCAGCTTCGTCCTTGCCAACCGATCGCACTCGGGCGATTGCCCCCGCCACCGTCTCAATCTCACTCTCGGGCAGGTGTCGCAAAATCGCCGCGGCCTCGTCAGGTCCCACCAGTGTCAGGAACTTCGCGACTCGCTCCGTGCGCGCTCCCTTATTCTCACCTGACTTTGCCTCGGCGCGCGTGCCGCCGCCGTTCTTTTCACGCGGCTCCGCGACATTGGGTGCCCCGCTCCCCGGACCCTTTTTGGTAAGCTTCTCGAGGCCTTGTGGCCGTTTTGGGTCGATTGGGTCCGGCTTGTTCTTGTCAGTCCGTCTCAACTACCAACACTCCGTTCTCTCTGCTCCGCTGCGGCGTCCGCACCGATCACCCTTCAGAGGATGGCTGCACCGGTCTACACGCGCCCAATGTCGGACGCGGCAAGTGGTTCGTCACCCGTCCAACGGCCGGGCCACACTATTGACAAATAGTAACACGATTTTCATAATGGCTGCATTCTCGAACACGCCGCTGTAGCTCAGTCGGTAGAGCAGGGGACTGAAAATCCCCGTGTCATCAGTTCGATTCTGATCGGCGGCAAAAGGACCCGGCAACGGGTCCCTTTTTTGTGTCTGGTCCGAAGAGTGTGGTCGACGGAGCATCATCCGGTGATAACACCGGTACTTCCACCGTAAACACCACGAGTCATACTAACAGTCTTTGTACCACTTCAAAAAAACAGGCTGTCCCGGTTCACGGAACAGCCTGCCCTGATTCAGCTGAGACGCTCGATCTCTACTTCTTCGACCGATTTGCGACGACAGACTGTGCCGCGGCCAGGCGTGCAATGGGCACGCGGAACGGCGAGCACGAGACGTAGTTCATGCCTACGCGGTAGCAGAAGTCTACCGATGAGGGCTCACCACCGTGTTCGCCGCAGATACCGACCTTGAGGTCCGGTTTGGTTTGGCGGCCCTTGGTAACACCAACCTCCACGAGCTGGCCGACGCCGGTCTGGTCGAGAACCGCAAACGGATCGGTCTCGAGAATGGCCTGATCAATGTACTCCGGCACAAAGCTTCCCACATCGTCTCGGCTGTAGCCAAAGGTCATTTGTGTAAGGTCGTTGGTGCCAAAGCTAAAAAAGTCGGCGTGCTGCGCGACGTCGTCCGCCGTTAGTGCGGCCCGCGGTATCTCGATCATGGTACCGATGGTGTAGGCGACCTTTTGTTTTTTCTGCTTGAGGACGCCGTCGGCAACCTCGATTGCGTTGTTTCGCAGCACCTCGAGCTCCTTGGCCGTACCAACAAGCGGAATCATGATCTCGGGAAAGACCTTGACGCCTTTTGCTGCGACCTCACAGGCGGCTGCAATAATCGCCTCGACCTGCATGTCGTAGACCTCGGGATACGTTATGCCGAGTCGGCACCCGCGGTGGCCAAGCATGGGGTTGAGCTCGTGGAGGCTATCAATTTTTGCCATGAGCTTCGCGGGCGAAAGCCCCAGCTCCTTGGCGAGATCAGCGACTTCCTTTTTCTCCCGCGGCACAAACTCGTGGAGAGGCGGGTCGAGGAGCCGGATGGTGACCGGGAGTCCGTCCATCGCCTTGAAGATGCCCCGGAAGTCCTTCTTCTGGAGGGGTAGAATCTTCTTGAGCGCCTTGACGCGCGCCTCTTTGTCTTCGGCGACGATCATCTGGCGGAAGCTAAAGATCTTGTCTTCCTCGAAAAACATATGCTCGGTGCGGCAGAGGCCGATGCCCTCCGCTCCGAACTCGCGGGCTTTTTTGGCGTCGGCAGGCGTATCAGCATTTGTCCGCACGAGGAAGCCTTTTTGTTTGAGGCCCGGGCGTGTATCGGCAAGACGAATCTTGTCGGCCCAACTCAAAAACGTATTGAGCTCGCCTGCGATCTTTGGTTGAGAAAGATCGAGTTGCCCGACATACACTTCACCGGTGGTACCGTCGATGGTCACAAAATCACCCTGTTTGATGGTCTTGTCTTGTACGACGGCTTTCTTTCCGGAAATCGCGATGTCTTTACAGCCCGCGACGCAGGGCTTGCCCATACCACGCGCGACGACCGCGGCGTGGCTTGTCATTCCACCGGTAGAGGTGAGTATGCCCTCTGCCGCGTGCATGCCCTCGATATCTTCTGGGCTGGTCTCTTTGCGCATAAGCAGAACCTTCTTGCCCTGCTTCTTCCACTCGGTTGCTTCCTCGGCGGTAAATACGGCATGGCCGGCGGCGGCACCCGGGCTTGCGTTAAGGCCCTTGGCCACGGCTTTGATTGTCTTTTTGACTTTGGGATCGATTTGGGGATGGAAAACCTGGTCGAGCTGGTCCGGCGTTACACGAAGAACGGCAGTTTCCTGGTCGATGAGCTTTTCTGAAACCATGTCGACGGCGATCTTGATGGCCGCGGCGCCGGTCCGCTTGCCGTTTCTGGTCTGCAACAAATAGAGACCACCGTGTTCGATGGTAAACTCCATATCCTGCATGTCTTTGTAGTGAGCTTCGAGTCGATCTTTGACGTCGACGAGCTGCTTGTAGATCTTCGGATCTTTTTTCTCAAGGGTCTTTAGCGCCATCGGCGTTCTAATACCGGCTACCACATCCTCGCCCTGAGCGTTCATCAGGTACTCGCCGTAGAAGACCTTCTTGCCGGTAGACGGATCACGAGAGAAACAGACACCCGTGCCCGAGTCGTCGCCAAGGTTACCAAAGACCATGGACTGGACATTGACCGCGGTGCCTTTGAGGCCCTTAATATCGTTGATCTTCCGATAGCTGACGGCGCGTGGATTGTCCCATGAGCCGAAGACGGCGTCGACGGCGGCCCACAGCTGCTTGGTCGGTTCTTGGGGAAACGGCGTTTTGGTGTGTTTTTTGAAGACTTCTTTGTAGGCGTCGACCACCTGCTTTAGATCGTCGGCATCCAGCTCGGTATCAAGCTCGACTCTCTTTTTCTTTTTGATCTTCTCAAGAGCCTCTTCAAAGTACTCGTGAGATACACCCATAACGACGTTGCCGAACATGTTGATAAACCGACGGTAGGCGTCCCAGGAAAATCGAGGGTTGCCGCTCTTCGCGGCAAGGCCCTCGACGGCTTTGTCGTTCAGGCCCAAGTTGAGAACGGTGTCCATCATTCCGGGCATGGAGATTGCGGCACCGGATCGTACGGAGACCAGAAGAGGATCGTCGGCCTGGCCGAGCTTCTTGCTCATTAGCTTCTCGAGACGATCGAGGTTTTTCTCGACCTCTTGTTCGAGACCCTGAGGGTACGACTTGTTTGCTGAATAGGTTTCACAGACCTCGGTCGAAATGGTGAAGCCCGGCGGCACCGGAACTCCGATACTCGACATCTCCGCCAGGTTGGCGCCCTTGCCACCCAGCAAGGCCTTCATGTCTCTGCTGCCCTCGGCTTTTCCCTCGCCAAAAAAATAGACGTACTTATTTGCCATGCTGATGTATCCCCCGAAACGATTGGTATAATGAGATTCTAACTCCGTAAACCGTAAAACAATAGCCCCCGGCTGTCAACGGCGACAACCGGGGGCGTGGTAGTTGTGACGGGGGAGATTACGCGATGTAGGCTTCGAGAAATTGGCTTCGCATCGGATGCTGAAGCCGCTTGAGCGCCTTTTTCTCTATTTGTCGAATTCGCTCTTTGGTGAGGTTGTACTTGTCACCGATTTCTTTCAGGGAGAGTGGGCTCCGACCGTTAAGGCCAAAACGGTACTGCACGATCTCCGCCTCTTTCTCGGTCAGAGTCTTCAGGACGGCATTGATGTCCTCTCGAAGAGTTCCGTCAATGACCTGTGCATCGGGCTGCGTATAGCCCTCGTCTTCCACAAAGTCGCCGAGCAGGGATGAGTCCTTTTCCGCATACACGGGCGTCTCGAGGGAGATGAGATCGCGCGAAATGTTGATAAGGTCCGCTACATGGTCCCGATCCATATTAAGCGTCTTGGCAATGCGAGTCACTTCGGCGTCTTCACTTGTTTGTCCCTGAATCTCCTTGCGAACCTTCTCGATCTGCACCAACTCGTTTGCTCGGTTGAGAGGCAAGCGGATCATCCGCGACTTCTCACAAATGGCCTTGAGAATCGCCTGACGTATCCACCACACGGCGTAGGAGATAAAGTGATAGCCTTTGTCCACGTCGAATCGCTCGATAGCGTTCATCAACCCGATATTCCCCTCGGAGATAAGATCAGACAGCGGCAGCCCCTGATTCTGATACTTCTTCGCGACATTGACGACAAACCGGAGGTTTGCCTGCACCAGCATGTCTTTTGCCGACTTTACTCCCTTGGCCGCTTCCCGCGCGTAGTGATCTTCTTGCTCGCGCGTCAGCAACGGTATTCTGTTGATTTCTTTGAGGTACATGGAGAGAATATTCTCGTCGTCGCGTGATCCTCTGCTATAGTTTCTCGTCGGCGTTTTGCTTGCACTCGCGGGCATCAATTCCTCCTCATTTACTGTGGATTAATAGATGCAAAGTGCGTGCCGGCGGAGCCTCGAATTTGCAGAGTTTTAACTCTATATATTGCTTACAAATATACAGTGAAACAAGCTGACCGTGTCGGAACTCCAACAAGTCTATGCGTCAAAATGACACATAGCAGGTGAATTCCCGATTTACTGTGTCATAATACACCATCGAGAAGCTCGTCGTCGCCTCTGGTGCGCCCGCAGCAAAATCGATAGTCGAGCCCGCTCCCGCAGTGGCACCGGTCATCCGGCTCGATCTTCCGTTTTTCGTGAAAATTTACCGCTACAACCTTGTCTCCGAGCTCGTGCGGCACGTCAAAAAACGGAAACACAATCCTGACTTGTCTAAATGCCCGCAGTTTCTCCGCGGCACACGCGTCGTTTAGGCTTTGAGAATCGAACAGCAGTTGATAGTGATCCCAGATCAACTCCCGGATCATGTCCCGCTCGGCAAGGGTACCAAGACGTCTACTCCTTTTGGTCTCGAGATAGCGACGCAGGTGCAGTGCGTAGAAGGCGTACCAATCGTCAAGCTCCGGATTCGGTTGACGCCTCATTCCATAGTCGTTGGCGTAGACACGAAGCTTGTTCCGGCTCTCCCGTGACTTGCACAGGCGCAAGCTACCGATCCATCTGTCGATGGCGTTGTTCACGCGACCAAGTTTCACAAAGCACAGCCCTTGCAAATACAAGAGGCGGGCGTGAACCGCTGCATGGTGGTCGGGACAAGCCTCCCGTGCCTTTTTTAAGTGTTCAAGGGCCGTGACGGGTTGGTGTTTGGCCAAAGATCTTTTTGCTAGCCGTGCCGCACGTCCCCAAGCAGCCCGATCCATCATCACTCCCTCTGAAAGTACTCAAGCACGTGGTACTACGACAAGGAATCTGCATTTCTTGACCGGCGTCGGCGTGGCTACGTATACTCGGGGAACCCGGTCGGCAGCCGGGGAAACACACAACACAATCTTTGGAGGCACCAATGAAAATTCAACCACTCGGAGATCGAGTGCTGATCAAACCCGTGGAAGCAGAGGAAAAGACTTCCGGTGGACTATACATTCCACAAAACGCCCAAGAGAAAACCCAAATGGGTACCGTTGTCGCGGTTGGCGATGATAAAGAAATTTCCGTCAAGAAGGGCCAGAAGGTTTTCTACGATAAGTACGCCGGTACCACCGTTACGATAGATTCGGTCGACCACCTTATCGTTCGAAACGACGACCTTATCGCCGTCGCCGGCTAATACAAAAAGGTCTCCACGTCGTCCAGGACACGACGGGCTTCCCTAAAACTCATCTGTGTCTCCGGCAAGGACGCGAGAAACAACGATCCGTACCGTTTTTTCAAGACGCGCGAATCCGTTATCGTTACCACGCCCTTGTCGGAGCCACGTCGCATCAACCTTCCAAACCCCTGCTTTAAGCGCATCACCGCCTCCGGCAACGAGAGCTCGACAAAGGCGTTTCCACCCCGCGTCTCGATGGCTTCCATACGCGCGAGGTAAATAGGGTGCGTCGGTACGCGAAACGGAAGCCGGCACATCACAACCAGGCTCAGCGCGTCGCCGGGAGTATCAACACCTTCCCAAAAGCTATCCGTTGCAAAGAGAACGCTAGCCAAGTCGGTACGGAACTGCAACAGCAGCCGCCCCCTGTCGTCGTCGCCTTGCCGAAGGGTCCGAACACCGATCTCGTCCAGACGCGGTCGGACGGCCTCGTACGTATCTCTCAACATCCGGTAGCTGGTAAAAAGCACCAGTGCCCTCCCCTCGCTCAGGACCAGTAGGTCTCCGACAAATTGCGATAGGAAGTCCTGATACCCCGGCTCTTCAGGAAGGGGCGCATCGCTCGGCACCGCCAGCAGCACTCGTTCTTTGTACTCGAAAGGCGATGGGAACGACTCCTCGATCCGCTCCCCCTCTCCCAGCCCAACCCTCGACTCGAAGTACGAGAATGACTCGGCAACGCGGAGCGTCGCACTGGTGAAAATGACGGTTGGATGCGGCTCCAACACGGCCTCGTGCATCACCTCACCGATCTCCAGCGGGCTGACGGTCAGACGACAATAGACCTGGCCCGACGAGGTCGCCACTTTCTCCATCCAATACACCTTTTCGCCGCGTTCTTCCTCTCCGTGATCCGAAAACCGAAGGAACGCTTCGCACAGGGACGCCATCGCTTCGAGACGTCGAATCACCGGCCGAAGCTCCATAACAACCGGAAGCTCGAGTTGGGCTTCGTCTAAATGATCGAAGACATCGGCGACGGCCATCGCGATATCCAACAGGGACTGGCTTAAGTCCGATAGAGCACGCGCTGCTTCCGCCGAGAGTCCGCGAGCTCCCCGCCCGACTACGGAAGACCCGCCGGGAGCAACACGAAGCGCGGTCTCGGTACCGAGGAAGGCAAGGCACTCGGCATCCAACAAATCCGCATAGCCCCGCGCACGGTCGATAAGCTCCACGGTCTGTTCGATCCCCTTTCCAGATCCGCCGTCCCGGCGGGAGGCAGGCCCCGTCGCTCCCACGACAAGACGTGACAATTGCGCAAGGAGGCCAAGTGTTCGCCCTCGCCGTGTGCGCCGCAAGCGCCCCAACGCCTTACCGGCGGCGAACTTGCTTAGCGTTTGCGAGAAATACGACGTTGCGCTCCGTTCCACGTTGTGTGCCTCGTCGAATATTAGGCGCCGGAACGGCGGCAGAATCGCCGTGGACTCGTAACCGATGCCCCCCATGCGAATGGCCAAATCGGAGAACAACAGGTGGTGGTTTGCAACGAGTATCCCGGCGGATGCAGCGGCTTTTCGAGCTTTGAGCAGAAAACAATCGTCGCGCCTGCGGCATCGTGATGCGGCGCACGCATCCGGGTCCGAGTTGACCCGTGACCATACATCCTCTTTTGGCAAAAACGAGAGATCGTCCTTCGCTCCGGTCGAAGACCTCGCGGCCCAGTCGCGAATCATAAGGAGCTCATCGTCGGGCTCTTCGAAGAGGAGATCCTCCTCTACCGACTCCTCCAAGCGAATCCGGCAGAGGTAGTTGCCCCGCCCTTTGACCAGTGCCGCCGTTACATCGGAGCCAAGCATGCTCCGGACCGCCGGGACATCCTTATCGATGAGCTGCTGCTGTAGGTTAATGGTTGCCGTCGCCACGACGACGCGCTCTCGATTCTGCGCAGCCCACGCAAATGCCGGCACCAGGTACGCAAACGACTTCCCGACACCCGTACCCGCCTCCAGCAGGGCCGGCACGTCGTTGTTGAGGGCACGCACGACGGCACGCAGCATGTCGACCTGTGCCGGCCGGTACTCGTAGCCGTCTTGCACGGTTCCGAGCCGCCCGTCGGGTTCCAGCACCTCCGCAAGGGCGTCGACATCCAAGCTCCGAACGGGCGGCACCGTTGTCGGCTCGACGATGACGTACATTCGCTCCACGTTGTTATCGACAATCGCGGACCCCACGCCGACACCGGCCAGCTCTCCGGCTACGCTGATGTCTGCCTCGCTCGGCTCGAGATCGCCGTTGGGGTGATTGTGCACAACAAGGTCGCCGTGCTCCAACTCCGCGATCGGAGCGGGCACAACCTCGGGCCTACCACGCGCCACCACACGCACCGAATCCGCGCCGCCTTGGTCTCCGATCGTAAGCACAAAGACAACTTCACGACCGCCGGCCTCGGTGACGGCATCTCTCATTTCTCGGGCAATGTGATCGGAGATTAGACGTTTGCGATCTTCCACAGAATGAACTCGGCTTGTTGACAGCAATCGGAGCCGGTCGATATTGTAACGGAACTGGTCGGAAAAGTGTGAAGCCGGCGCGCGTATGTCGCGATTCAATCAATAGTGGGCGCATAGCCACTGCGCGGAAATTGGTTGAGTTGGCCGGACCCCACGCTCTGCCGCCCCGTTTATCAAGCCTGCGGAGTCCACCGGCAGGTAATTGTATTCGCTCGAGGTAATACCATGATACCGGTAGCTGTTCTCGGAGCCACAGGCACGGTTGGCCAGAAATTCATCACACTTCTCGACGGGCATCCATTGTTCGAGGTCACCGAGCTCGTCGCCTCGGACCGCTCAGCGGGACGGCCTTACGGAGAAGCCTGCCGTTGGCGGCAACCGAATCCGATTCCCGAGGCCCTTGTCGGACGTAGGGTTGTTTCGCTGGAAGACACCCTTACGAGCCGGGTAGCGTTTTCGGGTCTCGACAGCTCCGTCGCCGGGGGCGCCGAGTCACGGCTTGCTCGAGCCGGCCACATCGTCATTAGTAATTCGAAGAATCACCGAATGGATCCGCTTGTCCCGCTTGTGATTCCGGAAGTCAATTCTGATCACCTGTCGCTTGTCAAGGCACAGCGAGCCCATGGTTTTGTCGGAGACGGGGGCGCTCTTGTCACCAACTCGAATTGCTCTACCATGTTTCTGGCCATGGCGCTCGCTCCGCTCCACCGCGAGTTCGGAGTTTATCGTGTTATGGTCACAACCCTTCAGGCAATCTCGGGTGCCGGCTATCCAGGCGTGCCGTCGGCGGACATCCTCGGGAACGTCATCCCCTTTATCTCCGGGGAGGAAGACAAGCTCGAGACGGAGCCGCGGAAAATAATCGGAACCCTCCATGGCGACCGCATCGAAGAGGCGCCGTTTCACGTGGGCGCCCAATGCACTCGCGTGCCGGTCGCCGACGGTCATTTAGAGACTGTCTCGGTCGAATTCACAAGACGGGTTTCCCCGGGAGAAGTCGTCGAAGCCCTTCGCTCTTTTTCCGGTATGCCGCAGCAAAAAGGCTTGCCGTCCGCACCGCCGCATCCAATTCTTGTGCTCGAGGAACCCGACCGCCCGCAGCCGATCCTGGATGTGGCGAGGGACCGCGGCATGACGACGGTTATCGGCCGAGTTCGCACGTGCCCGCTTTTTGATGTTCGCTTTGTTGTCCTTGGCCACAATACAGTCAGGGGAGCGGCGGGCGCCGCCATACTCAATGCCGAGGCGATGTATGAGCTCGGCTATCTGGCTTAGGTCATGATCGTCCTCAAGTTCGGCGGTAGCTCCGTTCAATCCGCGGAGCTCATCAGTCGTGTCGTCGATATCGCCCAAGCCGCCCTTGGCGATGCCCCGGTACTTGTTGCATCCGCAATGGGCAAGACTACCGATACGCTTATCAAGATCGCCGCCGATGCCACCGCGGGAAACGACAAGCGCGCCTTCAAGGGGCTGGAGAACCTACGCCGGGGTCACATCGCCGCCTGCCGGAAGGTAGCAGGAGGGCGAGCAGGCGAAGAAGCTGTAACACGTCTCGAGGCATTGTTCCAAGAACTCTCCTCACTCGTGCGCGGACTTACATTAATCAAGGAGTGTTCACCTCGAACCAAGGACGCCATTTTGTCGTTTGGCGAGCTCCTCTCCACCACGATTATCGCCGCCGCCGCGGTGGAAGTCGGCATAGAGACCGTTCTCCTCGACAGCCGCGCCCTGATCCGAACAAACGACAGGTTCGGCAACGCCGACGTCGATTTTGCGGAGACGGGCAGACGGATATCCGACCGCCTCTCGGCGCGACCCGGAACCCTGTTGGTAGCCCAGGGGTTTATCGCATCCAATTCCGCAGGTGTTACCACAACCCTCGGCCGCGGGGGCTCCGACTATACCGCGACGATCATAGGCGCTGCGGCGGGGGCAACGGTGGTGGAGATTTGGACGGATGTCGACGGCATCATGACAACCGATCCTAGGGTGATTCCCAGCGCTAGATCGATCCCTTGGATTAGCTATGAAGAGGCCGCCGAGCTCGCGTACTTTGGTGCCAAAGTCGTCCACCCGTCGACCATCCAGCCGGCAATCGAGGCAGGTATTCCTGTCCTCGTCAAAAACACCAACAATCCGGAGCAGGCGGGGACTCGCATCGCCTCCGAGGCGCCGGGGATAGGGCTCCGGGCGATAGCCGGGAAAGACGACATCGCCGTAATCACCGTCCGTTCCTCCCGCATGTTAAACGCCTACGGATTCTTGAGCGCAATCTTCCGTGTTTTTGAAACACAACAGACGCCGGTTGACCTCGTCGCTACGTCCGAGGTCTCCGTGTCCATGACCGTTGATACAACGGCGCCGATTTCGCGCTTGGCCAAGGAGCTTTCCCGAATCGGGGAGGTCAGCATCGAGGATGATAAAGGTATCATTTGCCTGGTGGGGCGCGACTTGTGGCGAGACGGAACGTTTGTGGCCCGGGCCTTCACGGCGCTCGCCGGCGTCCCGGTTCGGATGATCTCGCTCGGCAGCTCGGACATTAATCTTTCGCTCGTGACGGCCGCATCGGATATCAACATAGCAATTACGCGCCTTCACGGGGAGTTTTTTTGATCCGGTCCAACGAGTATTGGTTTTTCGACACTTGTACCAATTCACCGGCTCCTGATCAATTTAATCGGCAAACCTATCGGATGTGCGCTACTATGCTCTTCGGAGGCTACCATGAGAACCAAACACATTCTTTTTTTGCTGCTGGCTGCGGTCCTGGTCTGCTTGGCAGGCCCGCTGTACGCGCAGTCCGACATGACGATTCCCGACGAGGTGGAAATTGGGAACCTGTACGAGGGTCTACTCGACGGCGGACGGGAACACAGTTTCCGGGTCTCGAGCCGGGGCGACTACGTGCTCTTTATGGGTGTTGACCAAGCCACGTTGGTAAGACTGGAGATTCCCGGCGGCGAAGTCTTCGAAGTCGAGGTGGGCCAAGAGCGGAACAACCTTGTGCCGTTCGAGGCCCGACGGACGGGCGAGGCGTTTCTGAGTTTCGAGCTGGTGGATGAGTCTCCGGATTGGGAACCGTTCTACGGTTTTGTGGTGGTCCCCGCGGAAACGATCGAGCTCGGAGACGACCTTACGGACGATATTGGTGACCGACCGATCGATCTGCCCGACGAGCAACGGTTTTACATTGCTGCCTACGTATTCGAAGCCCCAAAGGACGGCTATCTCCGTGCAACGGCGTTCTCAGAGCTCGCGGAGTTTCAGATGCTTATGGGCGGTGTCGGCCGGTTCTCGTCGTATTCCTCGTTTACCTACAGTCCGGATGAGCCGGCCGAGCTGGAGGGCTCCATCGAAGAAGGCGAGACCTTTGTCTTGCTTATCACCGGGGCCACGGCCGAGAGTACAAGCACCGAGTTTATGATCGAGTTCGAAATAGAGGATGCGGTGGCAATGCCGGAGCCGATAGACCTCTTCTTCGGCGAAGAGGCCGGCGGGTCCTTGTCTCAAGATCTCCCAATCGTGGGCGGAAAGAGGGTTCTTCCATTTGTGTATGACGGCAGCCGCGGAGAGGAGATTGCGATTCTCATGCGCTCCCCATCGTTCGACACGTTCCTTATGGTGGAGACGCCTTCCGGGAGGATGATCTCGAATGACGACGGCGGCGGCGGAACGGATTCGGCAGTGTTCCTCGAGCTCGATGAGACCGGCGACTACGTCGTTTATGCCTCGAGCTATTCGGGCGAGGTCGAGTCGGAGGACTTTAGTGTCTTGGTGACGGACCACATGACGGCCGACGAGATCATTGCCGGGGATGATGCCGTCGGCGTGCCCCCCGGGGGTGAGCCGTTCCCGCAGTCGGGGTACGGGACGGAAATCGTAGACGTGCAGCCGTTGGAGATCGGTGACGTCGTCGAGGGTCGTGTGACCGACGACGGATCGATCTATGAGGGCATTTTCGTGGACGTGTTCGAATTGGAAGTGCCCGAAGGAGAACATGTTGCAATCGAGATGGAGTCTCCGGACTTCGGCGCCTTTTTGTCGGTGGAGGAGCCCGACGGCTACAGGAGGTATGGCCAAAACGGAAGCGGACAGGACGCCCGCCTCGAGATCATCGACGCGATCGGCGGCGTCTACACGATTTTCGCCGGCCCCTACGATCCGGACCGCGTTGGAGAGTACACGCTCTTGGTGGAGATGATCGAATTGGGTCCGCCGGCCGATGACGTACGCGGTGCGCGCATCGAGGACGGAGTCACCGAGGGCGAAATCGAGCAAGGCGGCCCGGAGTTCGAAGGCAAGATTGTTGCGGTTTACGAGTACCGCGCTCAACAAGGCGAAAACTTCGACGTCACCCTCGAGTCGGACGCATTTGACCCATACCTGTTCGTGATTACCCCGAGCGACGCGGTACGGGTTGATGACGACGGCGCCGGAAACCTAAACTCGTATTTGGCGATCGAAAACGCTGAACCCGGCACATACCGCATCTACCCAACGTCCTTTGGCGGGCGCAGTCTTGGACCTTTTGTGATTACCATAGCGTTAGACTAAGGTATCTTACTCCGTTATCCAGGCCCTGCTCCAGTGCAGGGCCTCTTTTTTTTGATTCTTGATACCTTTCCATGGAGTCGAACGATTGATTCCCATATAGTTTATTTACTTTGTTGATTCATAAAAAATCGTATTATATAGTTATATTATATGGATCATGCTCCCGAGGTCGTCTCGGCCGGCACTCGTCGTAAACGGCACAATCGACACAGTCACCAGCCTCTTTGGCGCCGGCTCGCCGGTGCCTACGGATCAATCGTGGTTATTGCAACGCTGGTGTTCGGTGGACTGTTCCTGGCGGTGGTACTTGTCACACTCCGGGCGGGAGCGCGGGATGAGGCCGTGGAGCGTGCGCACCTCGTCGCAGATGCTGTATCGAACATGGCGGAGAGTCAGGTGCGAGACCGGTTGACGTTTCGGTTGAGCTCCGCGCTTTACTATCTCAACGATCTCCAAAGGCTTGTTCGAGCCGGAACCCTTGAATCGGCGGCCGCCGAAGAACAGGCCAAGAGCTTCCTTCGAGATTTCCGCTGGACGGGCGACGGCTATTTCTATGTCTTGTCACGCGAAGCCAATCTCATCGTCCATCCGGAGCCGGAACTCGAAGGTACCTACGTCGGCAACTATGCATTTGTCCTTCGCCAGGTCACTTCTCCGGGCGGATTTACGATTTATGACTGGGCCAATCCCGGCGAGCCCGAGCCACGGACAAAGATCGGATTGTCGGCGAGTTTCGAACCGTTCGAATGGATCGTCGTCGCCTCGGACTACTTACACGGCAGCATCGAGTCACTTGACGGGGAAACCATCTCGGCATTGTTATCGAACTACGCCGAGCTTCTGGGTGGAACCGTCCTCTTGGCCCTGGATTCCGGGGCCGCCCACGGTTCAAGTCGCTCGGACATGGATGCAATCGGGGCAATCGAAACGCTGGTTCGGGAATCGGATCGATCCTCCCCGATCATCAAGCGGCGATTCGGCCGCGAGCTGCGGATACTGGGAATTGCCGGGTTGTCTCCTTACGGCGCCAAAGTGGGCGTGGTGAGCGATTCCAGCAAAACCGAGCGCGTTATTGGTTTTCTTGTTTTGTTTATCGTATTGGCTTTGGTCGTAGTGACTTCGGGCACATTGCTGATTAGTCGTCGAGTTGCAAAAAACCTTACGGCACCGATTCGCAAGCTCGCGGCACGATTACAGACACGGGACGAGAACCCTGCGCCGATAAGTGATTTCTCGTACTTGGTCCGGCGACAGCTTCGGTCAATCGTGCGCCTCGAGTTTGAGCGCTCTCGGAGAAAACAGGCGGAGCAAGAGCTCGAAATAGCGGAGAGCGTCTTCCGTTACACGACTGAGGGAATTATCGTTACCGACACCAACGGCACGATCCTTCGTGTAAACAAAGCATTCGGCGATCTTACAGGCTATCCGGCTCACGAAATGCACGGCAAAAACCCGAGAATTCTGCAGTCCGGCCGCCACGGCGGCTTTTTCTACAAAGAGATGTGGGCGGCACTGGAAAGAGACGGCCATTGGATCGGCGAAGTAGTAAACAAACACAAAGACGGCCACCTCTACGAGGTTTTGTTGGCGGTCGGCTCGGTTACCAACCACAACGGCACCCCTGAGCGTTACGTCGGCATCTTCCACGATGTGTCCCAGATAAAAGACGTTGAAGGCCGCCTCAACCATCTCGCCACACATGATCAACTCACCGGCCTCCCGAATCGTCGGGCGCTCTTGGAGACCCTCAACTTGGTGCTCAAGATCAACGCCCGTCGCGCCCTACAAACCGCGGTGCTGTTTCTGGATCTGGACAACTTCAAAGACGTAAACGACAGCTACGGTCACACCGCGGGCGACGAGCTTTTACGGCAGGTCGCGGAGCGGATTAGCAGGACTGTCCGGGGCGAGGACTATGTTGCTCACTTCGGCGCGGATGAGTTTGTCATCGTGTTGGCCGAAGTACAAACACCTAACACGACACTCGACGTCGTCAGACGCCTTCTTCTATCCGTGGGCGAACCCCTGCCGGTCGGCCGCCAGGTCATTCGACCCAAGGCCACCGTCGGCATCGCAACCTACCCGTCGGCGGGGGAAGACACCGAAACGCTGCTAAAAAACGCCGACGCGGCGATGTGCGCGGCCAAGCGCGAAACACCGGGAAGTTACCGGTACTACGAGGCCGCCATGAACCGGAAGGCCCGGATACGCCTAACAATTCAAGACGAGGTCCGACGGGCGATCGCCTCCGGGAACCTAGAGATGAGGCTCCAACCGATCCTGCAGGTGCAGGACCGCATCCTGGTGGCGGCCGAGGCGCTTGTTCGTTGGAAGCGCGGAGACCAACTGTTGCAGCCCGCGGACTTTCTGCCGGATATCGAGAATTCCGGCGCAATGTCGGCGCTCGGGCAATGGATGGTCCGTACCGCTTTGAGCTTTGTGAACGAGCACCGAAGTCAACTACCGCGCGGCTTTCATGTATCGGTGAATATCTCGGCGGGCGAGCTCGCGGATCCCGATCACATCGGATTGCTGCTGTCGGAAATGTCCGAGGCGGGCATGGATTTCGCGGACATCTGCATCGAGGTTACCGAGAGCGAGGCCATCCACGATTTCAGCCATGCGCGCACCGCGCTCAAGACCTTTCAAGACCATGGCATTCCGGTGTACCTCGATGATTTTGGTGAAGGCTACGCCTCGCTGCGGTATCTACGAGAGCTCGGCGCAGACGTCGTCAAGCTCGATAAGTCGTTTTTGAGCGGCATTCCCGGGTCATCGCGGGCGGAGTCGCTGCTCCGGGCATTTGTCGGCATGGCGCACGGCCTGGATATGCAGGCACTGGCCGAGGGTGTAGAGACTGCGGCTCAGGCTGAGTCCATACATCGCCACGGATTTGCTCTTATGCAGGGGTTCTGGCTCTCCAAGCCGCTCACCCCCGAGGAGTTTATTCGTCGGTACGGAACCCCGCAGATACCGGTGGCCTAAGCCCCGTGTCAATTACTACCTTAGTGTCGTATGGGAGATTCAATTCAACCGCCCGATGACGGTACTAATCTCTTAGAAAAGCGCAAGACTAACGTCAAAAAACCCAGCATGTACAAGGTCGTGCTGATTAACGACGACTTTACGCCGCGCGAGTTTGTCGTGGAGGTTCTTTCTTCCGTCTTTCGGAAGTCCGCCTCCGACTCATATCGAATTATGATGGCGGCGCATCGCAGCGGTAAGGCCGTCGTCGGCGTCTACACCTACGACATCGCACATACCAAAGTCGGTCAAGCTCGGGACAGGGCCAAGGAGTGGGGCTATCCCCTTAAATTCGTGGTCGAGGGAGCCTAGTGGAGCCCGACTCAGCAAGACTCTTACCTGCTGAGGGTCCCAAACACGGGCTCCCGCCCGCTCCGGCGGGATACGCGCTCGGCCGCCGAGTACCACTCGCGAAACCCGGTCTCCACTTCGGCTTCAGATATGCTGCGAACTCCGATGCGCGTTGCCCGCGCCGAGTCGTTTTCGGCTTCCCAGACGGTCACCACAATCGGCAGCAACAGGTCGGTCCCCGGTCGGAGCACAAACGGCAACCGGATAGAGAGAAGCCTTTCGTTTCTTCGGGCAACCTCGTCCGGGAAAACACCCACGAGCTCCCACCGTCCCGGCTCCACGGTGCTTACCAGGAGGCCGGAATCGAGGCCTCTTTTGTCATGCCCGTCCAGGTAGACCACGTCACCACCGGAGTCTCGGAGTAACAAGGTCCCATAAAAGGCGTCGGCAGGGTCACCGTTCGTGTCCGATACGATGACCATGATTCGGCTCGCGCTCTCGGGCGCCGCGCCGGCGGACACCGGTGCCGGGAGCAGAACCGCCAGGACCGCCGCCGCTACCACCATGCATGTTCTACGCTCAAAGATCTTTCTACACTCAAACCCTTTCATCAGCCCTCACCACCCTGTTTCGCCCCTCGCTCTTGCCCTGATACAGCGCTCGATCGACAACTCGTAACAGCGCGTCAATCGTCGAGCCACGCTCGAACCAGGCGATGCCAAAAGTCATGGTTACCGTAAATGTACCACCCTCACAACGCATGGGAGTTGTTTCAATCAGCCGCCGCAGTTTTTCCGCCACGAGAGCGGCCTCCGTTGGCGATGTGCGAGGCAGAAAGAGTAAAAACTCCTCCCCGCCCCACCGCGCGACCTTGTCCACGGTTCGTGTTTCCCTTTTGAGTATATCCGCTACCGTAGTCAAGGCAAGGTCACCACAATCATGGCCGTGGCTATCGTTAACTCGTTTAAAAAAGTCGATATCCGCAAGCGCCACGGAGAACGATGCGGCGCCGCGCTCCGCCCGCCCCACCTCGTCTATCAGGTACCGCTCGACCTCCCGGCGATTCAAAAGCCCCGTTAGGCCGTCCGTGGTGGCCAATTCCTCAAGCCGGCGGTTGGTCTCTTGCAATTCGTCCTGGGACTTGCGAAGCTCGGCTTCGATTTCCATCGCCTTGAGAATCTCGTGATTCAGACGCACGTTGATCTCTTCGAGTTGTAGCTTTTGATCTCGAAACCGCAGCTGCGATTCGAGACGGGTAATTAGCTCCGGTCCGAAGATCGGCTTGGTAATGTAGTCGACTCCCCCCACCTCGAACCCGCGCACAACACTCTCTTTGTCCTCCTTTGCCGTGAGGAATACCACGGGAACATCTTTGTATTCCGGGTTGCACTTGATCCGGCGGCAGGTCTCAAAGCCGTCGAGGCCCGGCATCATCACGTCAAGCAGCACGGCGCTAAACAGGCGCTCGTTGCACAGCGAAAGGGCCGACTCACCGTCAATCGCAAAGGCAATCGCCACCGAGAGGTCTTGGAGGAGCGCCGCCACTATCTGGATGTTGTCCGGGTTGTCATCCACAACAAGGACGGTGTGGCGCTTGTCCCGGTTCCGCTCAGTCACCAGTGTGTATTCCCAAGGCCGCCCCAAGGCCCACCAGCAAACGTTGTGTCAGCGTAACGTCGAAGCTCGTCGAGGCCCGTCGAAGCACCCGCGCGTACCGGGCTAGCTCGGTCAGGCCAACGCGCTCGGCCTGGTCGACACACGCTGAGGCGAAGAATGTGATCTCGTCAAAGACCTGAGTGCGCATGACTCTCTTCCAATGGTCGGCCAAGTCGGCTCCGGTCTTCAGCCGTAGATTAGAATCCAGTCTCCCGATTGCCGAGAGTGCGGCGGTGACCTCATCCTCGCCCGGACGGCTATCCAGGCTTACAAAACCTCGAGGCGCCTCGTCATCGAGAACGGCATCCACGCTCTTTTTCTCCGCCGACACCGTGGCCCCTACACTTCCCCATTCCACGCCGGGAAAGCTAACGGTGAAGCGGCTCCCGAGCCCCTCATCAGAGGACAAGCTCAAGGCCCCACCCATGGTCTCCACAAGGCGCTTTGAGATCGGTAGGCCAAGTCCGGTGCCGCCAAACCGTCTACCGATGTCTCCGTCACTCTGACGGAAAGTGTCGAAGATGACCTCTCGCTTGTCCGCCGGAATGCCGATGCCGGTATCCGATACCGAGATGTGCAGCGAGCAGGTCCCATCGTCGGCGGCCGAACGGATCACACAGGACAGAAACAAACCGATCTCGCCCTCGGCGGTGAACTTTATGGCGTTCCCTACGAGGTTGATCACGATCTGCCTGAGTCGTCGGTCATCCAGATACAAAAGCTCGGGCAGGTCGTCGCCGATGATCATGTTCCACCCAAGCCCCTTTGCGTTAGCTCCAGGCTTGAACAACGCCTCGATATCCTCCCCGAAAGCCCTCGGGGAAAACCAGCGAGGCACCAACTCCAAACGCCCGGCCTCCAGGCGAGACAGGTCGAGTATGTCCGAGATCAGCTCCGAAAGCCCTCCGGCTGCGGACGCCACGGCGGCGAGCGACCGCTTTCGGACCTCATCTTCCTCACTTCGCAGCAGCATCTCCGAAAGCCCGATGATGATGTTGATAGGCGTTTTGATCTCGTGGCTCACGTTCGCCAAGAACTCGCCCTTCACGCGACTTGCCTCTTCGGCCTGGATCTTGGCCTCAACAAGGCGCAACTCGATCTCTTTGCGGTCGCTTATATCTCGGGTTACGGCAATAATCTCCTCTACCGCACCCCCCATCGGTTCGAGAACCGCTTTGCCCGTCATTTCGCACCAAACCACCTCGCCGTCGAGCCTCTGGGCGGGAAACTGAACGGTGCATTTGCGTATATCGATCGTTCCGGTACCGACGGCCGATAGAGCGCGCTCGAGGTCGCCCCGGTGGTCGGCGTCACAGAAGTCGAGGATCGACCTACCGACAATCTCGTCCGGGTGTCCCCCGAACAGTTGGATTGCCGCCGGCGAGGCATACGTAAAGGTTCCATCCGAGGTGTGACGGGAAATCATATCCGTGGCATGTTCGGCGAGCAGTCGATACTGCCGCTCACTCTCCGCTAAGGCGTCCTCGACGATCTTTCTGTTCGACACATCATGCTGTACCGCCACGTACCAGGTTCGACCGGACCGATGCGGCGACACCGGCGTAATGGATTGCCGTGCGTAGTAGTATTTACCGTCCTTTCGCTTGTTGACCAACTCACCGACCCATCGGTCACCGGCCTGAATCGTCCGCCAAAGCTCCTCAAACACCAGGTGATCTTGACGTCCGGAATCGAGGATGTTGGCATTGGCGCCCAACGCTTCGGCCGCGGTGAACCCGGTCGTGATCTCGAACGCGGGGTTGACGTAGCAGATGGTCCCTTTTTCGTCACACACAAACACCGAAGTGTTTGTCTCATCCACGCCGGCCCGAAGCTGATACACAAACGACTCGGCCCCCTTCCACTTCCTATACCAACGGAGCGCCAACAAGCCACAAACAATTACACCCGCGGAAAAACCGAGCACAACAAGCACGAGCGACAGAGACCCATCCAATCCGTCCGCGGTGTTGGTCTGCGAGTGCGCAAGGTCCGCGATGCCGGCAAGCGCCGCCGGTACGAGAGCTCGTCGATCTGGTCTCATGTACGTTAAGCATACAACAATTGACAGCCCAGCGCCGCCTTGGTAGCCTGACGCGGAATGAAAAGGCTCCTAATTATCGCCATAGTATTGATTTTTGCCGTCGGATCCCTGACTGGTCAAGAGATTGTCACTCGCTACGACAGGGACTCCCGCTACTACAGAATCATCGTTCGGGATTTTGTCGATCAAAACCGGCGTATCCTTTACTTCTCACGCACACGAACGGCGCAGACCCGGATGATTATTGACGATCCGATCACCTACGACCTTCACTATCTGCGCACGCTAAAGGCCGGCTTCGCGATTGCGCGGAACCCCGACGACGTGTTGGTCATTGGTCTCGGCGGCGGTGCAATACCAAAGTTTCTCTCCCATCACTATCCATCCATGCGGCAGGACCTCGTGGAAATCGATCCGGACGTTGTCCGCGTGGCTCAAGAGTACTTTGCCTTCGAGCCGAGTGAGCAGATGCGCGTTTTTGCCGTCGACGGCCGCCTCTTTTTACGTGAGGTCACCAAGACCTACGACGTGATCGTGCTCGATGCCTACGGCGCCGACCGCATCCCATTTCACCTTACAACACAAGAGTTCTTTTCTCTCGTCCGGGAGCGTTTGAACCCCGGCGGCGTTGTTGTTATGAACCTGTATGAAGCGTTTGTGAATCGCTTTTACGAGTCGATTCTAAAGACAATGCAGAGCGAGTTCAACGAGCTCTACTTGTTCCAGACCTACGATCCACTAAACAAGGTAGCGATTGCTACCGTCGACCTCCCGACGATGGGGCCGGCCGAATGGCTCGAGTCCGCTCGGGAGTTTATTGGGAACCGGTCCTTCGACTTCGACCTTCCAGCCATAGTCCGAGACCAGTACAGACGTGTCACGAACACCGAATTTGGTGGCGAGATTCTCATAGACGATCACGCGCCGGTGGATTTGTGGCGCACGCAGGAGTAGAATAATGCGATCGCCGTGTCCCCCGCGCATTCGACGCTCCGGATCACACGCAATCACAAAGGCGATAATCCTTGCCGTCGTAGTCACGGTCCTGTCCGCCTGCGGCGCCGACACAACCCCCGACACAACCCCTGACGGGGCCGCCGACTCCAGCCCCGACGGCAACGCCGGCGCAGCAGACGATGCGGCGGAGCGCGGTACCGGCGAGGCCGCGAACGGCACAGCCGACACTGCTCGGGCCGCCACCTCCGACGGCGACCCGCCACGCCCTTTGGACCCGTGGTCACCAAAGGGAAGGGTATTGGGCATCGCGGAGAGAGGCGCGGGGCGGGAGTTTAGTGTGTCCGGCGACGTCGTCTCTGTTGATTTGCTCAACTCGTCGGCCACCGAGTATGCCGCAGGGCTCTTAGTCACCCTGGCAGATAGCCAAGGAACGGGCGATCCCTGGATCATCGCTCTGGACTTTGCCCTCGAGACTATCGAGACGCCCCACGCCGGGTACAACGCAAAAGTAGTTCTCGGCACAAACGGTGGCTCCCAAGGCGCTGAAGAGCCGGATGGCTCCACCGACAACAACGGTCCTACCAACGACGGTGGCTCCACTGCCGAGCGCGAGACCCTCTTTCTTGTCCTGACCCAAGGCAATCGACGGGTATTCCTCACGGAGGGAATTGTTGGATTCCGGCCGGACACGGTGCGAGTCGAGACCGCTTCGGGAATAGGCCTGGAAAGGCTGATTCTGTCGGACCGCGCGTACATCGGCGAAGACACGGTTATGCCCGCCATTCCAGCGGACCTGGGAACGATGAACTTTTACGACACGGACTTTTGGCGAAGGGACGACTTCGAGCTGTTTGTCTGGAACGTCGTGCCAGACGTCCTTATGCTCGACTTCGCCGACTACGACGTGCAGAAACGGATGTTCGGTCGCCTCGGCTTTTTTGTTGCCGCTGCCGGCGAGGTGGGTCAAGTTTACGAGTACTCCTACTACGAGAACATGCACGCCTACAACGCACAGGCGTATAAGACTGAAGACCTTGCTCTGTTCTTCAACACGGTAGTAGACAAGGGCCTCGAGTTCACCGATGAGGAGGAGTTCTTGCGGCGGTTGCTTGTCGACTACGGAATACTCACCGTCGCTCAGGACGATTTGTTGTCCGACGGAGAAACCCCGCGCCTGACCACCGGCGACGGAGCGATCATCTCCATCGCCCAGGCGACATTCCGTCCACTACGCCAACAATTGCTCCGTCACGAGGCCGCACACGGGTTGTTTTACGTCGATGCATCCTACCGGCAACGGGTGTTCACAATCTGGGAAAACCTGGATCCCGACATCGAGCGGTTTTGGGAGCTCTTCCTCGGTAACAAGGGCCGTCTGGACAATCGACAGAACTACGACGGGTACAATATTGCGAACCTGGTAACAATGGTCGACGAGATGCACGCTCACACCATTCAGCTCCCGATCAACGCGGTCCACTGGTACTTCCATGACCACTACATGGGAGTCATGCGGCGTGTGTTGCCGGAGGCGAACGCCTTCCTCGACGGCATAGCGGAGAATCACACCGACTCTTTTGTTGAGCTGCGCGCCGAGATTGCCGGTGCCTTTGAAAATTCCACGGACATACCCGGCGGCCTTATGTTGGCGGTCTATCCGGAGAGCTATGGACAATATCGGTAACGTGGGGCCCACTTCCGGAATCCCGGACGGCGCGGCACGAAAACGCATTTTCGCACGCCTGACGGCGCTCGCCACCCGCCCTTGCCCTATCGGGCACGAGTATGAGTACAACACCTGGCTCGGGGAGCGCTGGAGGGCGGCATACGGCCTCGAGTACCAAATCCTGCCGCCCGGCAACCTCGTCGCGTGCACCCCCGACGACCGACCAAGCTTCCTCTTCGTCGCCCACTCCGACGAAATCGGCTTTGTCGTCAAGGGCATCGAAGCAAACGGCCTTCTCGCAGTGGCCTACGGACCAACAAACACAAACGGACCCGACCGAAACATGCACCTCCATATCGCCGGACAGCCCGCTCTTGTGCTCGCCGACCGCGGTCATCACGAGGGAGTGTTCACGACACACACCGGTCACGTCGTTCCCAAAACCCAAACCTACGATCACGTTCCCGATTTTTCGGAGTTTCGGGTGGACATCGGTGTCTCTGATCGGGACGAGGCTGTTGATTTGGGAATCGCACCGGGAACGCCGGTGGTGTGGAACACCGCTCCCCGCCGGATTGGAACCTCCCGATGTTATGGAAAAGCCATGGACAACAGGGCGGCGCTTGCGGTTTTTGAAGAGGTAATGGAGTTGACCGAGGGCGGATCGACGGGAGCCTACAAACCCGTCTTTGTGTCCACGGCACTCGAAGAAATCGGCGCCCTCGGCGCGGAAGCCCTGGCCCACGGCTTGGCGGCACCTGATCAGAGCGCCGAAACGCTCTTGGCAAGCGTGGGCCGGCCGGCGTTTGCCACAGTCGTCGATATTGGTCTTGCCGGCGACTATCCGTCGGTCTCGCCACTCGACGTCTCAGGCAAACTGGGCGACGGACCAACGCTGGTTGTGAAGGACAACCACGTCCACTACGATCGCATGCTCATGACAAACATCGAGCTTCACGCCAAGGACAAGGGTCTGCGACTCGGGCGGTCGGTCTACGGCGTGCATGGCGGCTACACGTCGGACGGCCTGAGCTTGATCCGGTCCGGCATCCCGGCAGCACTGATGGCGTTTCCAGGATCGTACACCCACAGCCCCTTCGAGATGGTCGACCTCGACGACTTGGCGGAAACAGCGTGGCTGCTGGCGAGCATCGCGGAGTCGGCGGAACTAATCGCCGACTCGCGCTACTGGGCACCAACATAGACCAATGTAGATGATTTAGAATGGACCGAAGAGTGTGGTAACCTTACCGTCTACTTGCCGTCGAAGTAGAAGTAGCTGAGATTCTGTTCGTTGAAGTTCGCTGAGAACTCCAGGAAAGGCTGGCTGTCCTCGTCGTACGAATACGCCGTGATGTCGAGCGTATAGGTTTGGCCCGGGTACAAGTAGAAGTCCGCCATGTCCGTCGGCCACCCATACGGAGGCACCCATCCATTGTAGCTTGCCACAACGTTAAAATCGCCATCGTACACCGACACGGAGACCCAATAGGTACCGACGTTACTGGCCTGAATTGTGACGGTGTCGGCCTCGTTGAGAGCGAATGTGTAGCTGCCGTAAACGGCATCCACGTCGACGGGGTTCAAGTACAACGGATATGCAACATCCCAGGCAACCGCGCCGGCAACGCCGAGGACCGTCATCAATACTATCAACAGAATCGCTTTTTTCATCGCTTTTTTAACCTCCGTTCCTACAATCGTAGGCATGTGCACAGTACCGAGCCCGCCGTTTTAATGCAACTGCTCAGTAAGCCGATATCAACACCGATCAGTGAGCCGAACGCTGGTGAATATACCGCGGATCTAGTTCACCGGCACGCACAAGGGCCTCAACCAGTGGGACAAATAACTCGCCGGCGCTGTAGCGAGGACCCATATCAGGCACTGCGCCGGGATCGTCGTAGCCTAGCCATATGCCGATAACGTGGCCGGGGACAAAGCCGACAAACCACGAGTTGTCGGCAAGGCTGCCGCTCTTTCCTGCGGGATCAAACCTCAGACGAAGCGTTTCTTCCGTGTAGCTCGTCCCGTCAGGCGCAAACACCGACTCCAGTGCACCGTAGACGAGTTCCGCCGACGACCTCGATACCGCCTGCACCGCCTGTGAACGCTCAAAAGGAGCTGCTTCCCCGTCTATCATAATCGCTTGTATGGAAGACGTCGGTGGGACGGCACCCGCATTAGTAAACGCGAGGTACGCGCGGGTCAATTCCATCAGCGAGAACTGTACGTCACCGATAGCAATACGGTAGCCTGGACCCGCGCGTCCCGCAATGTCCGTGGACGGAGGATTTTGGCCGGGGAAGAAGGGTTGTAAGACCTCGTAGACGCGGTCTATGCCGAGCGCGATTGTGAGCTTGAGACTTATCGTATTGATGGACTGGGCGAGGGCACGGCGCAGCGTCACTTCTCCCAAGTACCCGACGTAGTGGTTGCTAGGGGAAAAGATGCCGGGACCGGTATCGGGCGCCGTCACGGGTTCGTCTACCATAACCGTATCCGGCGTGTAGCCGAATGCTTCGAACGATGCCGCGTAGATAAACGGCTTAATGGCCGATGCCACCCGACGACGGGATTCGGTCGCGCGGTTGTAGTAGTCGATCCCGTAGATGCGACTCCCACCGACAAGCGCGACGATCTGTCCGCCTCTCGTCAAGATCACTGCAGCGGCCTGTATCGGCGGGGGTGTTGGGTTGTCGAGGTCCTCGAGCCGTTGGTCCGTGAGGTAGTCATCGATTTGTGCCTGGACCTCCCGTTGTAGCGACAACAAAAAGGTCGTCTCAAGCTGTACCGATTTACTGTACAAGACCTCGCGGCCGATCGTTCGGTGCACCTCGCTTAGCGCGTGTGCCGACAGGTAGTGATCCGCCGAGTAAACCGCCGCGCCAGGGCCAAGCGACTCGATGTCGGTGCCATGCGGAAAGGAGTAATCTTGATAGAAGCGCTCTATCGACGTGGCCACGTCTTCCGGAGCCATGAGTCCAAACGCGGCGGCATCACGCAGTACACGCCGATGTGCCGGGCGGATACGCGCCACGTCGGCGGTTGCCGCGGCAAGTGGTCTCGAAATCAAAGACGCGATAAAGGCCGCCTCGGTCAGCGAAAGCTCGGCCACGCTCTTGCGAAAAAAGTACCGGGCGGCGGTGCCGAGACCATAAATACTACGGCCAAAATAGAGGTTGTTTAGGTACGTCTCGAGGATGTCCTCTTTGCTGTACAAGTGATCGACTCGGACCGCCGTTAGGATTTCTTCGACCTTGTTCACGAGATTACGTGTGGGTATCCCGAGCTTGAGTTTGACGAGTTGCTGAGTGATTGTGCTCCCACCCTGAACAAGCTCTCCGGCGAGGATATTGCCGATTCCGGCACGCGCAATTCCCAGAAAGTCGACACCGGAATGGGAGAAAAAACGCTCATCCTCGGCGATTACTACGACCTGAACAACCGGGTCACGCACGTGCTCGAGGTTGATCGGAACAAAGCCGGTACGCCGATAGATAAGATCGCCGTTGGCGTCTTGAATCGTAAGGTTCGGGACCGGGTACTCGTAAAATCGAGAGGACACCTCCTCGAGATCTCGCGCCAACACGGGGTGGATCAGGCTCACAGCCGTGGCAAACACAACGGCGTAGCCGAGCACGATCTGAAAGACGGTCCTCCGCGCAAGGCCCGCACTAACGAGCCGCACCGGGTGCCTCCTCGGGGTGACCAGGCGCTCGACGTCGCAGACTTTCCAGTAGGACGGTTCTTTCCCAGTCGGCAACGGCACGAAGGGCATGCGGCGATAGGTTCGACCGCCGGGCCGCTACCTCGTCGGCTGCCGCCGAACCAAGGAGCTCAAGGCCCCGGACACCGGCTTGGTACGATTCGCGGGAGTCCAGAGAGTCGACAAAGGTTGCGGCAGCCGCCCGGCCGAGAACAGCAATCAACAGTTCGGGAGCCCACGCGTAGAGAACCGGGTGATCGGCCACCGGCAGGTTTCTCCGCAGGTATTCGACAGCCTCTCGGCGCTCCTCGTTGTTGGAGTCGCTGCGTCGTGCCAAGACAAACGCCGAAGCAAGTACCTCCGTAGACATGGCCGAAGAGGAGCTCATACTGATAGGATTCCGGGGCACTGCATCCGCGTCGACCCACGTCGCAGCAACGGCAAGCAGCGAGGCGGCGCGTGCTTCGACGCCGTCGGCGATTGCCACGAGTCGTTCGGCCACCTCGTGCCTTAGGGTGGTGGCACCGTCGGAGAGCCCCAGCCTCGCCGCACTTCTTGCCACGTGGCCGGCGATCGCCGGTTCGTCCTCTTGCAATCGACCCGCCTCGAGATCCTCGACTACCTCGAGGAGTGCATCTCGGCGACCGACTTCGAGGTACAATGCAATCAACGGCGTTTTTGGAGTTTCTCCGGAGCTCTTGTCCCGGCGATAGGTCTCTCGAATCGGCTCCAGCGGTAGTTGCGCACCGGCGGCGACATGTTCCCGTAGCATCGTTGTCGTAAACATGCGCACGTCTCCCCGTTGGGTCGATGTCAACGCCGCGAGGAGAGCCGGCGAGGCAGCCGAGCGGCGGGCCATAGGCACCAGGGGCAACAAATCATCGCCAAAAAACTCCGAGCGCTCGAGTAAGGCCGGCAAGGCTCGCCCGTCGTCCAGGGCCACGAGGGCGCGAACCAAGGCAAACGCCGCGGTAGAGTCGGACTCCACTTCCAAGGCGCCTATCAGGGCGGGTATTGGATCGCCGTCGGCGGACGGGGCCGGATCGTTGTCGACATCATCGGGCTGCGAAACGTTCTCTTCTCCCCTGCGGCGAGCCGGGGGGTGTACACGACGGGCGGAACGTCGGGCCACCGCGAGCGCCGCCCTGCCTCGAACCGTCGCATCCTCGGCGTACAAATCGGCGAGCGTGAACTCAGACGCTTCGGATTCCTCGCGAGGCACTTCCCGAGCCCCAACACCGTTTGCGAACGCGATTGCCTCGAGACACATAATCGTAGCAACCACAAAAAGCACGGGCCCACGCCCGAGGACGCTATTCTTGTCGGGAAACAGCACGACCGCCAATCAGGATCGGACTCTTGATTTCGATTGTTGGTCCGTCGCTCGCGAGAGGCAGGATCCGCCTGCACCAGCGACGAACATTGCTCGAGGCGTACCGATCAACCGTGGCCACATTTCCGCGGAGGGCGGCGCTGGTCGAACAGACCACGGCGATTGCCTTGCCGCCGCAATACCCTGCCGTTTTTGCACCGACACCGTCATAAATGGCTGCGCTACCGTCGGCATGTGTTCCCTCGCTGCAAGGCACTTGGCATTTAAATCGGCATTTAGATCGGCATTTAGATCGTAGGTTGGATTGGGCATCGGGACGTCACCGGCAAACGGCATACGAGGATTATCACTCCCCCGGGCTTGGTGTGCAACCTCCCTGAAACGGTCCAAGGAGTAGTTTGGATTCGTTGCGAAAAGAATTGGGGCGGCCTATACTTCAGACGATTGGATTCCAGAATGGACATATTTGAACGACTCGGGGACCTCCTGGAAAACCTGGTGTCGGGCTCGCCCTCTGACTTGGATCTTGATGATCCCGACGTAAAACAGGCATGGCAGGAACTAGACACATACATAAACGAAGGGAAGGCGTCGTCCGTAGCCGACGACGATGACCGACGCGGCGCCGAGTCTCGGCGGCGAGAGGCGGCGGAGCAACTCATCGCAAAGCGGGAGTCGCTCAAAAAGGCATTTGCGGTTCTCGAGGTTCCGTACGGCGCCTCTCCGGAAAAGGTAAAGCAGGCATACCGTCGCTTGTTGATCAAATACCATCCGGACCGCCACGCCGGCGACTCGGAGAAAATGGCCCTTGCTACTGAGCTGACGCAGCAGATTGCCGACGCGTATCGACGTATCGAGAGCTACCATCGCCAGGGACCGTGACGTGCGGAAAGAGATGACTGGAGTTGGAACTGGTCCAAAAAGCCGGGCTTCCATTCTCGCAGCCACCACCCACACTGACTATCCTCGCCGGCGGCTTCACACTCTTCGGACCACGTGCGATATACTACTTGGAGTGGTGCACCGTCCATGGATTTGAGCATTACCGCCGTTGCGGCACTTGGATTCGGTTTTATCGTCAACCTCGGACTCACGCCTGCGACCCTCAAACTGGCGCATAAACACGGCTGGTATGATCGAAAGGACCATCGCAAGATTCACACCAATGACATGCCTCGCCTTGGGGGCGTCGGGATTGTCGCTGCCGTCCTCGTCACGTCGATCGTTTTGCTCCTCGTGTCGCCCGCAGTTGGCTCCTCGTTTAGGCTGTGGAACGTGCTGCCGGTGTTGGCGGGGCTCATCGTAATTCATCTGATCGGTCTTGTAGACGATTTTATCAACCTCAAAGCGCGATTAAAGTTTGTGCTCCAACTCTTGGCCGCCGCTCTGGTGACGTTGGGTCCGTTTCGCATCGAGGTCATACCACTTGACGTTTTTGGCATAGCTTCCGCCCCTCTCGAGCTCGGCGTGCTCAGCTATCCGGTAACCATTCTCTGGATCGTATCCGTCACGAACGCGGTGAACCTGTTGGATGGGATGGACGGTCTCGCCGGGGGCGTCTCGGCCATAGCTGCGCTGTTTGCGGGCCTTTTGGCTGTCATGGCGGGCCAAACGGTAACCGCGGTCTTTGCCTTTACAACCTTGGGAGCATTGATAGGGTTTCTTACATTCAACTTCCCGCCGGCTCGTATTTTTATGGGCGACTCCGGCAGCCTCTCGCTCGGGTTTTTCCTCGCGGTGATACCGCTGACTCGAAGTGACGGAGGCGGTTCCCTGTGGTCGGTCGTACCAATGATTTCTTTGCTAATGGTGCCGATTCTCGACACGGTTATGGCGATATTGCGTCGTATCAAAAACCGACAGCCAATCTCATCTCCCGACAAAAAGCACATACACCACAAGCTGCTCGCAGTCGGCCTTGCGAATAACACGATACTGGTTGTCGTATACTCGGCTTGTGTCGTTTTTGGTCTCTCCACCATCGTTTGGCAGGCCTTGGATCGGCCGTTGGACGTTGCCGTAACGCTGATTGTCTGGATCTTGGCGGTCGCGGGGTTTTTTATCCTTGATCGGGCGGCAAAGCACCGGGCACGGCCGGAAGAGCCCGTATAGAGCAAACTCGTGACATTGGTGGGCGGCGATAGACCTCGGCCAAAGAGGCCCCGCAGGCTACGCGCTCGGCAACGCTTACTCTATCCTGTACTGTTCGATCTTCCTATGCAGGGTCTTTCGGCCAATGCCGAGCACTTCCGCGGTCCGGCTCTTGTTGCCACGATTGGCGCTTAGGGTACCGGTAATGATCTGCCGTTCAGCCTGCTCGAGCGTGGAGCCGATCGGTATCCGAATCGAGTTGGCGTCTTCCCGTTCGACGATTGAAGGCGGCAGGTCGTCGGGCTGGATAATGGTGTTTTTCGACATCACAACGGCGCTCTCGATGCAGTTTCGCAGCTCGCGTATATTGCCCGGCCACGGGTAGTTGTAAAGCGAGGCCCGGGCCCTGGCATCGATGCCTTCGATGTGTTTTCCGTTCTCTTCCGCGAACTCGCGAACAAAGGCACTGACCAGTAGCGGAATATCCTCTTTTCGCTCCCGCAGCGGAGGCACGTGGATGTTCACCACGTTCAGGCGATAGAAAAGATCCTCGCGAAAAGAACCGTTCTCGATCTCCGTCTTTAGGTCGCGGTTTGTTGCCGATATGATACGCACATCGACCTCGAGTGTTTCCTCACCCCCGACACGCTCGAACCGCTTCTCCTGCAGAACGCGAAGGATCTTGATTTGAACGGTCTGATCGATTTCCCCGATCTCGTCGAGAAAGATCGATCCGGAGTTGGACAGCTCGAACCGGCCGCGCTTTTTTGCAACGGCACCGGTAAAGGCACCTTTTTCGTGACCAAAAAGCTCGCTCTCGAGGAGTGACTGTGATAGCGCCGCGCAGTGCACCTTGACAAACGGGCGATCCTTGCGCGTCGAAAGACCGTGAATCGCGTCCGCCACCAGTTCTTTGCCGACGCCGCTTTCACCGGTGATTAGCACCGATGCTTTTGTGGGAGCAACCTGTCGTATGACGTCAAAGACCCGCTTCATGACGTTGCTCTTGCCGATGATGTTGGACACGCCGCGGCGTCGATCGAGCTCTTCCTGCATCTGCCGGTGCTGCAAGACCAGCTCGCGTGTTGAAAGCGCTCGGCGAACAAGGAGCGACAATCTGTCCAGGTTCACGGGTTTGGTAAGAAAGTCAAACGCGCCGTGGCGCATGGAATTCACGGCGGTCTCGATTGTGCCGTGGCCGGTGAGGATAATAACGGGCACCGTTGGGTACGAGTCGACAACACGCTTCAGTAGCTCCTCACCGGACATACGAGGCATCTTGAGATCGGCAATCACCAAGTCGATCTCTTCGGCATCCATCATGTTGATGGCTTCTACTCCGTCTTCGGCAAGCAGTACGTTGTGGCCTTCCATTCCTAAGGACTTGCCAAGTCCTTCGCGTATGTTTTTTTCGTCGTCCACTATGAGTACGTTGAACTTCATTCGCCCTCGCCTTTCCATCCAAGGAGATGCTTCTCTCGCTGGGGAATCGGCAGCGTGATGGTAAAGGTGCTCCCTTCGCCCTCTTGAGATGTGACCGAGATATCGCCCATGTGTTCCTTGACGATCTTGTACACAAGCGTCAGTCCGATGCCGGATCCAAAATCTTTTGTCGTGAAGTACGGCTCGAAGATCTTTTCGAGAACCTCGGCCCGCATGCCTGTTCCGGTATCGCTCAACTGGACAATGGTCTCGTCGCCGCGCTTGATTGTAGCGACGCGAAGCATACCGCCTTCGGGCATGGCCGAGATCGCGTTTTTGACGAGATTCAGCAGCGCCTGTTTGATGTACTTCTCATCAAGACGAAGCGGCGGGACGGCGTCATCGAGCTCTTCGACAAGCTCAATGCCGTTCTCTGCGAGCTCGTATCGGACAAACGTCAACATGTCACGAACAATGGAGTTTAGGTCGCTTTCGACAAGCTCAACGTTCATCGGCCTGACCGCAAACAAGAAGTCAACAACTATCCGATTCAATCGATCTACTTCCTCGTTTACCACATCGATGTACTCACGGAGCTCGTCCACCACCACACGCCGGCCCTTTTCCTTTTGCAGCGCACGCTGCATCAGTTGAATGTGGATACCGATAGACCCCAACGGGTTTTTTATCTCATGCGCAACGCCCGCGGCGAGGGTCGTCAGAGAGGCAAGGCTTTCCGCCCGTCGAAGCCGGGCCTCTCGGCCACGCTTTTCCGAAATGTCCTCTATATGAAGCATGGTGCCGCGGATTTGACCGGCATCGACAATCGGACCGACGCTAATGGCCACAAGACGCGTAACACCACCGGTATCTATGTTGAACTCCTTGTCCGTAACGGATTCCTGGCTCTCCAACGTTCCGCGCACAAACTCCGCGACATCTTGATCGGCGATGACTTCCCAAAGCCTCTTGTCGCCCGGCTCGGCTACCGACACGGAGGACGCACCCCCGCCGCCGTTGACCATGGGGACATAGCGCTCAGCGGCTTTGTTCGAGAGAAGATAGTTGTGATCGACGTCGGCGACGATCACGCCGTCTTTCATGCTGTCGAGAACCAGCTCCATTCGCTCGTTCTCCGCGGCAATGTCTTGGAGCAAAGAACGAATCTGGACGTGGTCGAGTTTCGATAGCTTGTTGAGCGCTCTTTGGAAAAATTTTCGCAAGCGCGGTCCTCCGGAGGCAGCACGCTCGGTTACCCCGCGCGGCCCTCAAGTGCGACGATCAGGTCCATGTAGGCTAATTCCGGCGACAGGTTTAGCCTCTCACTCCGATGGAGCGCCTGGTGCACCGTGCGTCGGACCCGTCCCGCCGCGCCAACATCAAGAACCCCCGCCGCGAGCGCGGTGGATGCCTCCCGGGTCAGTTCCTCGGCGAATAGACGCAATCCCTCGCGCGACACACGGGAAGACTCCTCGAGCACCTCTTCTACAAACTTCCTGCCCTCGACCATGGCCAAAACCACGTCCGCAGCGATCCTGCCCTGCGCCTCGTAGTCTTGATCGTCGTAACCAAGAAAATACCGTCTTAGGCTACCTGTCGTCGAGTCGTGAAATATCCGCCGGCAAACCGCTTGGTGCTCCTCCACCGCGCGGGGCCGGAACTCGAACTCGCGAACGCGGGACAGGATGGTGGGCAGTATCGCAGCCCGATTCTCGGCGAGGAGCAACACGTACGAGTCGGCCGGCGGCTCCTCTAGGGTTTTGAGGAGAGCGTTCCTCGCCGACTCCCCCAATGCTTCCGCCCGCTCGATAATAACGATCTTGGCTCGTGCATCCGCCGACATTGCAAGCATCGATGAAATCCGTCGAATAGTCTGCACACCCACGCCGTCGGGAGGCACGGATGCCGCCAGCGCCTCCGCCGCAGCAGCAGCAGCTTGGACGGTCTTTTTGTCCAGACTCTCGGGCTCGACGGGCGGCTCAATCAAGCCAAGCAGATCGGCGAGGCGCTCGATGTGGTCGGCGGCTCGAGTGAGCTTTTTCTCGTCGCCCTCCCATAAAAGGGAGTCATAGCGGCGAGAGAGCTTTCTGATTGCCCGCAAGAACAAAAACTGGGTGCCGACGCTTGGGTTTCGCAGAACGGCGTCCCGCGATGCCCGAATCTCGAGGGCGAAGTACCGAGCCCCGACCATGATCGTGTACGGATGCAGAAGGGTGCGTTGCATCCGGCAGGCTTCACAGTTGCAGTCCCAGGTTGCCGGCCCTTCCAGACAGGTCAGGCCCCTTGCAATCTCTAGTGCGACCGAGAGCTTCCCCTCGAATTGGGGCCCGTGCAAGAGCAGGGCGGGGGGCAAGGTCCGGGCACTAACCGTGTCACGAAGCTGGGAAACAAGATCGTCGCGTCCCAGGATGTTTTCAAACATAGACCGCGCTCCTCGTCTTGTTAATCTGGCTATTGGTTTGGCGCACTCGGCAAGGGGAGCTGCTGCAGAGTCCGTCCAAAAAGGTCTTCCCCGATCATGCCTTCCACAAAGGGAAGAAACGGAAGCAAAATCGCCGCCCCGATCGACTCCTCGAGGATCGGCTCGATCGCAAAAAACGGCTGGAGCTGAAGCAGGAGGATAACAACAAAACAGGCCAGCACTCCCTCGATCACACCGAGAAAAAGCCCCAGCGCATGATCGAGCGACTGGGCGTGAATCCGCTCGACCAAGTTGTTGAGGGCATTTTCGAAGATCTTGACGATGATGTAGACGATCACGAACAGACCAAGAAACGCCACTATCTGGAGCCAGTCACCGCCGCCGAATCGGTCGGCCAAGAACTCCGCCACAACACCGGAAAACAGAAGCCCCGCCACGACCCCTAGGATTATACCCGCCATTGACAGCAGTTCTTTGACAAAACCTCGAAGTGCGCCACGGATGGTCAAAAAGGCGATGATAATAAGAAAAACAACGTCTATCCACGCGGGCATGTGTCCTCCAGCAAATTCGCAATGTAATCTGCAATTGTAAACGCCGCGTTGCCGTGAGTGAAGCCCGCCGCGGCCCTTTCCATGCGTCGCCGAAGCTTGGTGTCGGTCAGGATGCGTCGGGCATGCTCGAGCAACCGACCGGGGCCAAGGCGAGCATCGTTCAGTACCACGGCGGCCCCGGACCGAGCAAAAAGCTCGGCGTTGCCGACTTGGTCCCCACGGCTGCCGCTAACCAGAGGCACCAAGATGGACGCCTTCCCTGCGTTTGCAATCTCCCAAATCGTTCCGGCGCCTGCCCGCGAGACCACAAGATCGGCCGCTGCCAAGAGGTCGGGGTACTCCGCGCCGATATACTCCAAGGGCATGTATCGTTCGCGCGTGGCGCCCACGGCGACGGCGGGCTGCTTGCCACGCCCATGCTGATGGACAACGGCCGCCATGCGGCAAAGATCATCCAAGACTTCCCCGACTGCCGCATTGATCTGCTCGGCTCCTTGACTCCCGCCTAAAACCAACACGACCGGTACCCCCCCGTCGGCGCCAATTCGGCGGCGCCCCGCGCCGGGGTCTCCGGCGGCAAGGTCCAATCGAACCGGATTCCCGGTGACCACGACACGGGGCATACGACGAATCGCCCGGTGGATACAACCGTGATCGCCGCCGAACTGCTTTTGAATGTGTTTCGTCGCGCCGGACGACTCGGACATCGTCTCCATAGGTTCGGCGCTCGAGATCCGGCTCAATCCGGCGGCTCGGTCCGAATCGGACCAACGCCGCTCCTTTGTTTTCCGAAAAAGGCCAAGTGTTTTCAGGACGGTCCGTGGCAGACGTCCCGGCGTCGGTGAGAATCTCCGCACCGTTTCAGAGTATGGAAGAAAAACCGTGTGGCAGAAGGGCGCATTAAGACGTGTTGCCAGACCGGGAACTAGATCGCTTTCGTGGGTTGCGACGGGTATACCGAGGAACCACGCCGCCGCCACCGGCGGGACACTTACGTAGCCGCCTTTCGAGAACAAAAAGTCGGCCCCATAGTGACGCAGCAGTGTAAGCGCGCGAAAAAAACCGGCCGCAACCGAGAAGCCGTCGACAACGTTACGCCAAGAGAAGTAACGGCGGAGCTTACCGGCCGGGACTGAGGCAAACCGAACGCCCGCGTTCCTCACAAGCTTCGCCTCGAGCCCACGGGCGGAGCCGATCCAAAGGATCTCCACGTTGTATTCACGACGCAGCACCTCTGCAACGGCAAGCCCCGGATACACGTGACCGCCCGTGCCGCCGCCGGTTACTACCACCTTTGCCACCCGATCCCCTCCTATCGATCTGACCGCCCTGAACTGTGCAACCGCTCGGTGCCGGTCTGAACCGGTCCGAAGGCTGTGAATGCCTGAACACAGCATCCTTGCGGGGACCAGCTGCAAGCGTCTCTGCATCACGGTCGACACGCCCGGTCATGCCCAAACGGACCACGCCCCCGGCGGATGCATTGGGGATAGCACCGATTTTGTACTACCTTAGGCTACCATGAAGACCTTTCCCGGAAAACCGCCCTGCCTCATCACACTGATCACGACCATTTTTGTTGCCGTGGTATTGCCGACGTGGTCCCAAGAGAACCCGCAGGCACCCGAACCGGCCTCCTCCTCGCTGGACGCCGCCACGATTCGGGATATCCTGCCCGGTGTGTCCGGGGTGGAGGCGGATGAGCTCGTCTTCGCGAACACGCTGTCGCTCTACGCGCTGGACGGCGGATCGTTTCGTCTTGCACCGCGGGGTTCGCAGCTTGGCACGATTAGACGTTCGCTGGAGGAGCTGGAACCCAGAATGGCGGTAGAGACGGTCTTTGTGACCGAGCTCCCAACCGGCTTTCCGCAGGGACGCGAGGGCGACCTCGCGCTGTACAATCTGCTTCGGCGCGTCTCTACGATGACCGGTATCGAGTACTACAGCGCGAGTCGCAGTCGAATGCGAGTGTTCTACCACGAATCGTATGCGATAGACGACATCGACCGTCGCCTCCGACAGCCGGATCCCGTGGTCCGTACCATCCCGAACCGCGATTCGATCCTTGTCTTCCAGAGGGATTCGAGCTTTGGCGAGAACGTCCACGAGCTGGAGTATCGTTACCGCGCGAACAACATCTACATATCGATGGTAAACCGTACGCTGATGTGGTACGGCATCATACCGGCCATCGCGGCAGACAAGCTACAAGTGCACCTGTGGGTCCAACGTCACGGCAACACGGTGGTATTCTACGGCAACACCGGCGTCGCGGTGCCGAGCCTATTCGGAATCGAAACAAGGGCCCATGACAGCTTCCACAACCGGCTTATCGCGCTGTTTAATTGGTTCGAGGACCAGCTACACCGACGGTACGGACCCGGATCTTAACGTATCCTAACACTTTGTTAACGTGGAACGCGTAGCGTGTGCGCATATGGACCGCAACACGGCACTCATCGCGGAGAGTCTGTACTACCAAGGCCACCGCAGCGAAAAGCTCGGCGAGGTTGTGCTTGCCACAGCGGCGTTTGTGTCCGTGCTGGTGACGGTGGGTATAGTTGTGTTTTTTTTCCGCGAGGCGTTGTCGTTTTTTACGGCGGAAGAGTTCGACGTCGTCAGCTTTTTTACGGACACAACCTGGCAGCCGATGATCGGTCGATTTGGGATTTGGCCCGTGTTTACGGCGACGCTCAAGGTGGTCACCATTGCACTCGCGTTTGCCATGCCGGTGGGAATCGCCGTCGCAATCTATCTCAATGAGTTTGCAAGCAGCAGGTTTCGGCGAATCGCCAAGCCTATCGTAGAGGTATTCTCCAGTATCCCGACGGTCGTCTTTGGCTACTTCGCCCTCAGCTTTATCTCGCCGATGCTCCAAGAGCTCCTCGGCGACGATGTTGTTCAGCTCTACAACAACTTCAGCGCAGGCCTCGCAGTGGGTATTCTCCTTCTGCCGGCTGTTATCTCCGGGGTCGACGACGCCTTTGGGGGCGTTCCTTACCAAACCCGCGAGGCGCCGTACGCGGTCGGGGCAACCCGTCTCGATGCATTCCGCAAAGTTGTTATGCCGGCGAGCCGCAGCGGTGTGGCCGCCACCTTTGTCTTAGCGATGTCGCGGGCGTTTGGCGAGTCGATGATAGTGGCGATTGTTGCCGGAGTCGGTCCCAACCTCTCGCTCAACCCGTTTGTAGGCGCCGAGACGATGACCGGTTACATCCTTCGAATCGCGCAAGGAGACCTCGGCGTGGGTACTACGGATTACACCAGCATATTCGCCCTCGGCCTCATTCTTTACTTTGTAACGCTCTCCTTGATTTTAATCAGTCGCCGCATCGGCGGTGGGAGGGTTGCTCGTGGTTCATAACATTTCGACATTTGTCGACCCCGGCGTTGGCGGCCCCAAAGGCCCCCGGATTGAATCCGCCGGCCGCGCGGTGCAGGCACGACGTGGTAGGACAAAGATATGGACGGTTATCATCGTCGCCGTTACGGCGCTCGCGGCGCTGATCCTTGTAGTGTTTCTACTCAACATACTCAACGATGTGTTTGGATACGTTGCCGTGGAGTATGAAGTCATGCCGGCCGAAATAACGGGCTCACCGGATACCCCGATAGAAGATTTGGAACATACAACCGTCGTCCAAGCGCTCCGGGATCGCGCAACCACCGGCATTCTCAGACGCCTCGAGTCTGAAGAGCCACTCCAAACAAGAAACAAAGCAAGCCTTATCGAGGCCCTCGAGCAATTTGTATTGCGGCCACGAGTAGTGACAAGTTGGTCGCTGCTCGAATCGATTTTTGGCCTCCGGACGGTGGAATCACACGCTGCGGCTTTTCCAAATCAATCCATCCAATTTCGATCTTGGATTAGTCTTGACTTTCTTGTCTCCCCACAGTCACCGGTTCCGGAGAAAAGCGGCATTCGGGGTGCACTCATCGGAACGCTGTGGCTTGTTGTTATCGCTATGCTGGTAAGCCTACCCATCGGGATTGCGGCGGCCATCTACCTCAACGAATACACGGCGGACACAAGGCTTGTGCGGTTTATCCGGGTAAACGTGGAGAACCTGGCAGCGGTTCCGTCCATCATCTACGGAATGCTTGGTCTCGCCGTGTTCGCGCGGGCACTCGCACCGATGACCTCCGGTGCCGCGTTCGGCATTGAAACACAGGGGCTACGGCTTGGCCGCACGGTCTTGAGCGGGGGGCTTACGCTCGCGGTGCTTGTCTTGCCGGTTGTTATTATCAACGCCCGTGAGGCATTTGCTGCAATCCCGAGGTCTCTGCGAGAGGCATGCTACGTGGTCGGCGCACGGCGCTTCCAAGTCATCAGGACACGTCTTCTTCGTTTTGCCGGCCGGCGGATTATGACCACCATTATCCTGTCCGTGTCCCGCGTCATCGGCGAAACGGCGCCGCTGGTGGTCATCGGCGCGGCCTCGTTTATGACCACGGACCCAAACGGCCTTTTCTCGCGCTTCACCGCGCTTCCAACCACGGTGTATGCCTTGGCCGGGCGCCCACAGGCCGAGTATCAACGCGTTGCCGCCGCCACAATTATCGTGCTGCTGCTCCTGACGATTGTCTTGAATATCGTGCTTATCGTGTTGAGGAATCGGCTTGGGCAAAGCCCGGCCCGTCGTGCAACAAAAAGCACGGCCGGGAAGAAACGCGGAGGCTCGAAGAGAGTCGGAATATCAAGTCAGAACGGAGTAAAGAGCAATGGGTGACATCATCCGGTTCGAGAATTTCAACATCTACTACGGCGCCACGCACGCGGTTCGCGATGTGAACACCCGCTTCGATGAAAAGTCCGTCACGGCGATTATCGGCCCATCGGGGTGCGGGAAGAGCTCGCTTATCAGGTCAATCAATCGAATGAACGACCTCATCCCGGGCGTTCGGTTCACGGGAAAGCTATATTATTCAGGCGTAGATATTTACGACGCAAAAGTCGATCCGGTTGCCGTGCGTCGCCACATCGGCATGGTGTTCCAGCAACCGAATCCCTACCCCACCAGTGTCTACGACAACGTGGCGTGGGGACTCAAGATCAACGGCATCAAGGACAATCTGGACGACCGTGTCGAACAGAGCTTACGGAGGGCGGCTGTTTGGGAAGAGGTCAAGGACCGGTTAAGCGCCGACGCGCATACCCTCTCCGGCGGGCAACAGCAACGCTTGTGTATCGCGCGGGCCATCGCACTCGGTCCGGAAGTACTCTTGATGGATGAACCAACAAGCAACCTGGACCCTGTTACGTCCGCAGAGATTGAAGAGCTGATCGGCGAGCTAAAGCAGAGCTACACGACAATTATCGTAAGCCACGATCTGAACATGGCCGCCAGAGTCTCGGATCAAGTGGTGTTTATGACCTTGGACGGAGAACGTCGTGGGTACGTTGAAGCCCACGATAGCGACATAAACATCTTCTTACGCTCCGAAAACAGTCGCCTCATCGACTACATCAACCGTTCGCAGGTCAATCCGGACGGCCTTGGCGAGTATGCGGCTGTTCCCGCAGGCGCCGCGGTCCCCGATTCCCCCTAACACACTCCTAACCAAACGCTTACACAAAGTTTACATCGGGTGAGTACGATGCAAGCTAATAACACCATTACCTATAGGAGGGTAAAATGAAAAAATCTCTGAGTGTGCTTTGGGTTCTGCTCGTAGTGGGCGTCTTGGCGTTCGCCGGTGGTAGCCCGGACGATGGTGGTGATACCGAAGAAGGTTACGCTTGGCTCATCGAGACCGGTGGTTTCCCGGACGTCAATGCTCTCGAAGTCGAAGGACCCATCGTTATCGCCGGCAGCTCCACGGTCTTCCCCGCGGCTGAGTGGCTTGCCGCCCAGTTCGAAGACGAGGGCTACGACGACGTCATAACCATCGACAGCATCGGCTCCGGCGGCGGTTACGAGCGATTTGGCAACGGCGAGTCGATGATCTCGAACGCCAGCCGTGCGATCAAAGAGAGCGAATTCCAGGCCGCTGCCGACATCGGCCGCACCCCAATCGAATTCCGCATCGGTACCGACGCCCTGGCAGTTGTGGTTAACCCCGCGAACGACTGGGTGAGCAACGCCACAATAGAGGAGCTTGCCGCCATCTTTACCGCCGAGAACTGGTCCGACGTTAATCCCAGCTGGCCCGACGAGCCGGTCCGGAAGTTTATCCCCGGTACGGACAGCGGTACGTTCGACTACTTCATCGAAGAAGTCTTTGACGACGATTCGGAACCTATCCTCAACAGCCCCAACCTGCAGCTTTCCGAGGACGACAACATCCTGGTACAGGGTATCGAGGGCTCGCCGGGCGCCATCGGCTTTTTTGGCTATGCCTACTACGTTGGAGAGGAGGATCGACTAAAGATTCTCGACATTGAAGGCGTGACGGCAAGTGCGGAGGCTGTAGACGCCGGAGACTATCCTCTTGCTCGCCCGTTGTTTATGTACAGCGCCGCCGGCATCTTCGAGGAGAATCCCCAGGCAGCAGCCTTTATGGCCTATACGCTCAACAACGCGACCCGCGCTATGGAAGCCGTCGGCTATTTCCCCGCTCCCGAGTCCACCATCGAAAATGCAAAGCAGATGTGGCTCGACGCCATGGGTATGTAAGACAGGCGATTTTGTAGCCCAGGAAGCCTGGACGCCGTGATTGATTGATAGGAAGATCGGCGGGGAGGGGGCCCACGGGTCCCCTCCCCGTTGTAGTATGTAGAGGCACGGTCGTTAGCTGCAGCAACGGGAGGAGAGATCGATGAGTTCAAGCCCAGTCGGCGCAGAAGTCCTGGGGCTGGGGAAAAAGCGCCGGCCCCACGAGATTATTATCCGGGCGTTTCTTTTTGCCTGCGCCGCAATAACAGTGCTTACCACCCTCGGGATCGTGGTGTTTTTGAGCCAGGAATCCTTCCTGTTTTGGACGGCCCCGGAGCTGTCTCTTGTCGAGTTTTTCACGTCGACCGACTGGCAACCCGTCACGGGGCGCTTTGGCGTGCTGCCTCTGCTTTCGGCCACCTTGATGACCAGTGTTATCGCAATGTTGGTGGCGTTTCCCCTCGGCCTTATGGTGGCCGTCTACTTGGCGGAATACGCGTCCCCGCGGGTTCGCGGAACGCTAAAGCCGATACTCGAGGTTCTCGCCGGCATACCGACGGTCGTGTACGGGTATTTTGCAGTCACGTTTATGACTCCGCTGCTCCAGTCGATTTTCGGACAGGACATCATTCAGGTCTACAACACAGCATCGGCCGGGATTGTTATGGGAATCCTGATCTTGCCGCTGGTTTCTTCTCTTGCGGAAGACGCGCTCAGCTCCGTACCGCGAGCGCTTCGCCAGGCGGCATACGGCATGGGCGCCACCAAAATGGAAGTCTCCATGCAAGTTGTTGTGCCGGCTGCATTTTCCGGGTTGGCCGCGGCCTTTATAATCGCCCTGTCTCGGGCGGTTGGAGAAACAATGATCGTAGCCCTGGCGGCCGGTGCAGGCGCAAACTTCACCATTAACCCTTTCGAGGGTGCCGAGACACTCACCGGCTACATTGTGCGTATATCGGGCGGCGACATCAGTTACGACAGCATCGACTACAACAGCATTTTTGCCCTTGGTCTTTTGCTTTTTATCATTACGCTGACGCTGAACATCATCAGCCGGCGCATTGTCAAGAAATATCGCGAGGTGTACGAATGAGCGGCTCTATGGTAGAAGAATCTCGAAGCTACGCCCTTGCGCGGCACCCGGAGATTTCCGCAAACATCAACCGACGTAGGCGCAAGGGACGCGTGTGGCACGTCGCGTTTTACGCCGCCACGGCCATCGCGATAATCGCCTTGGTTATTCTCCTCTTGAACATACTCAACAGAGCCTTCGGGCTCACATACGTAGTCAACGACAGAGAGCCGGAAGCGGTCTATACCAACGGCGAGCTCGACGAGGCTCCACCAAACGAGTTGATCACGCTCCTCGAGGAGTTTGTCTCCCCCGGAGTCATCAGGCGCTTTAACTTCGAAGAGCCGCTCGTCGACCGGTCTCAAGCCGCCCTCTACGACCTTGTCGTGGAACGGGTCATAAACCCTACGGTCATCGACACGTGGACCCTTGGCGAGAGCATGTTTCAGCGGGGAAAGGTCGAGCAAGAGGCCGCTCGGATTCGCGCCTCCGACGAGGCAAACGGTAAAGGTGAGCTTCAATTTCGTAGTTGGATTACTCCTGAGTTTCTTGTATCACCGCAAAATCCGGTGCCCGAAGACGCGGGCATCAGAACCGCCTTCCTTGGCTCTTTGTGGATGATTACTATCGTGGTTATTTTTGCCTTTCCCGTCGGCGTGGCCGCGGCAATCTACCTGGAAGAATACGCCCGGGACAACTGGTTTAACCGGTTTATCCGGGTAAACATCTACAACCTGTCCGGTGTTCCGTCGATCATCTACGGTCTCCTCGGCCTGGTTGTGTTTGTGAGGTTTTTAGAGCCCTTTACAAGCGGTGCGATGTTTGGCGCCGATGCGGGCAACGGTCGGACAATAATCTCGGCAGGATTGACCCTTTCGCTTTTGATTATGCCGATTATAATCATTGCTTCGCAGGAAGCTATCAGGGCGGTATCGAACTCGATCCGAGAGTCGAGCTACGGATTGGGGGCCACGAAATGGCAGACGATATGGCATCACGTGCTTCCCCAGTCATTTGATCGCATCCTCACCGGTACCATTCTTGCCATTTCGCGCGCCGTTGGAGAAACGGCTCCCCTGGTCGTTGTCGGCGCCTCAACGTTTATATCTGTTGATCCCTCGGGGTTCTTCGCCAAGTTCACGACACTCCCGATCCAGATTTATCAATGGTCGGCGCGACCACAAGGGGCGTTTCGAAACGTTGCGGCCGGTGCGATAATAGTGCTCTTGATACTAACGGTTGCGATGAATGCCTCGGCGATCATCATGAGAAACCGAATTGCCAAAAAGAGGAGCGAGTAGTATGTCTGATAGCGTCCGCCAATCAGCAGAAAATCGAGAGACACCGCCCGATACCGAAGTGGTCATGCGTACGGAGAATCTTGACTTTTTTTACGGCGACTTCCAGGCATTGTTTCAGGTCAATTTGGAGTTTCGAAAACACCATGTATCCGCCCTGATCGGCCCCTCGGGTTGTGGTAAAAGTACTCTGTTGCGGTGCCTGAACCGGATGAACGACCTTATTCCCGGCACCCGCCCGGTAGGTCAAACCTACTTCCACGACAAGAATATCTACGACAAAGACGTCGATCCTGTGGAAATTCGACGTCGAGTCGGTATGGTCTTTCAAAAACCGAACCCGTTTCCCAAGACCATCTACGAAAACATCGCATGGGGATGCAGAATCAACGGTATCAAGGGCGACTACGACGAGATTGTGGAGACGGCCCTAAAGAAGTGTGTTCTCTGGGACGAGGTCAAAGACAAGCTCAAACAAAACGCATTGAGCCTTTCCGGCGGTCAACAGCAGCGGCTGTGTATCGCCCGGACGATTGCCGTCCAGCCCGAGGTTGTCTTGATGGACGAGCCTACCTCGGCGCTTGACCCGATTTCTACGGGGAAAATCGAAGACTTGATGGACGAGCTCAAGCAAAACTTTACAATTGTCATCGTTACCCACAACATGCAGCAGGCCGGTCGTATTTCCGATAGGACGTCCTTTTTCCTAAACGGCTATATAATCGAGTCGGGAAACACAAGAGACATCTTTTTCAACCCAACCGACCAACGCACGGAAGCCTACATTTCCGGACGATTTGGTTGAGAAAATACACCTCGCCCAAAGGCATCGTATAGCCGGCGGCATCGTATAGAAGGACACAAGAGTCATGGAATACAGTACTACAGCTCGAAGACACTTTGAGCAGGACAAGAAGAACCTCTACAACGAGATTTTGAAGATGGGCGCAATTGTCGAAGTCTCCCTGCGAAAGGCGCTATCGGCACTTTCCAACCGAGACCAAGCGCTCGCCAAAGAAGTCATCGAGGGAGATGCGAGAATCGACGAGCTGCAGTTGCAGATAGAAGACCGGTGCGCGGTGCTCATAGCCACGGAAAACCCGGTGGCGGGCGCGCTTCGAAAGATCATCACCTCCATCAAGATCGCGTCGGATTTGGAGCGCATTGGAGACCATGCTCGCCACCTCGCCCGCGCGCTCGATTCGGTAGATCGAGGCCTTTTAGATGCAATGCTGCCCCGCATTAGGGACATGGCCGAGAGGGGGATCGGCATGGTACACGATGCCCTTACCGCGTTTGTGGATGACGACACGGACACGGCGGTTTCCGTCGCCGAACGGGACGAGAAAATCGATGAGCTACACCGGTCCCTCTATCAGGAGATCATTGCGAGGATGCAGGAAAAACCTCATCTTATCGCGTCCGGAACAAACCTAATATTTGTGAACCGGTTCCTCGAACGTCTTGGAGACCACGTTACCAACATATGTGAATGGGTAGTTTACGCGAACAAGGGGACACACGTAGAGCTCAATAGATGAGCCGGGAAGGCACCATGGCAAAGGAAACCGTCCTGATCGTTGACGATGAGAGCGATATTCTCGAGTTGGTCCGTTATAACCTGACCAAGGAGGGCTATAAGACGGATGTGGCTCAAACCGGCGAAGAAGCGTTGTCCAAGGCCGAAGCCCTCCTCCCGGATGTTGTAGTGCTCGACCTTATGCTACCCGGTCTGGACGGGCTTGAAACCTGTCGTCGCCTCAAGGCGGGCAAAAAGACCAAGGATATTCCCGTTGTGATGCTTACCGCAAAAACCGAGGATTCCGACGTTGTTTCCGGCTTGGAGCTTGGTGCCGACGATTACGTAACAAAGCCGTTTTCACCCAAAGTCCTGGTAGCCCGTATCCGTGCCGTTTTGCGTCGTAGAAAAGCCCCCCCCGAAATCAACGACGCCCAGATTCGTGTTCACGGCATCGTAATCGATATCTCACGCCATGAAGTGTCCATCCACGGAAGGCCCATCGGCCTGTCGGCCACGGAATTTGCGATCTTGGAATTCCTGGCACAGAATCCCGGCTGGGTGTTCTCGAGGAACAAAATCATCGACGCAGTCAAAGGCAAGGACTACCCCGTTACGGAACGATCTGTAGACGTTCAAATACTCGGCTTGAGAAAGAAACTCGGTGACCATGGCAGCTTGATCCAGACCGTTCGTGGCGTCGGGTATCGCATGCAGGCCTCAACCGACGCTAGGACAGTGTAGCAGAGGCCTGGGTGCGGCAATGCGACGTCTTATTCTTCGCCGGGTTTTGCCGGTTTACGTAGGCGTTCTGGCCGCTGTATGCACGATTCTCGGGTTTACCATATCGGTTCGAGTTGGAAGTGCGGCGGCAGACGCCCGCGTTGATGGATTGGTCGCGGCGGCCCACCTTATATCCATCGATGCCGCGCGACACGACCACCTTCGCAACCCGCAGGCGCTTGTCGAGCTGGTGCACGGGGCCACGGGATATGCCGCCGCTTTTTTCCACGCCGACGGTCGGACCGTTGCGCGATCGCAGAGTATCTCGCAGTTCGCCGTGGGAGCCCTTGTCGCGGATATCGATGATCAAACCATCTTCCCTCGGGAATTAGTGCGCAGCGACGGAACCGCAGCTGTACTCCTGCCACTCAATAACGATGCACAAGTGTTCCTCTATCTTGAAGCCTCCGCGCCCACCACACTCTCGGCTCAGAGCTTAGGCGGACTAATCTTGGCGGTCTTTGCCGGCGGACTCTCTCTTGTCCTTTGGGCAACACTACACGCAATTCGCAAGCTCGAAGAGACCGGCCGGAAGCTCTTAGGTGCCACAGCCGATCTGGCCTCCGGCAGGCTGGAGTTTGAGGTGCCTTTTACCGGTCCGAGCGAGCTCACTGCGGCCGGGGAAAACCTTAGAATCGCGGCCTCTCGACTAAAGGAGCACATTGACGATATCAAGAGTCGCCAGAACGAGCTCGAGGCCGTGCTGTCAAGCATGGTCGAGGGGGTTGTTGTTCTCGACCATAGAGAGAGGATACGGTCCGTGAACAGCGCCGCGGCGAGGTTGTTCGACAAACAATCTCGCGACGCGCCCGGCAAGACCGTCATAGAGTATTTTAGGAATGCCGACCTGGGCGAAGTTGTCGACGATCTGCTTGGAAAACGGGAGACCATCGAACGTACGATCACCGTCTACGGCCGCGACACGACCCATATTCAAGTCCATGCAACCATTGTCGTTCATCCCGAAGGCCATGAGAGCAGCGAGGCCCTCTTGGTCCTAAACGACGTAAGCCGCCTTCGCCGCCTCGAACAGCTAAGAAAGGACTTTGTGGCCAACGTAAGCCATGAGCTCAAGACCCCGATCACCTCGATAAAAGGATTTGTAGAAACCCTTATCGACGGCGCCATCAACGACCGCGAAAGCGCCGATCGGTTTATGGAAATCATCTTGCACCACACAAACAGGCTCGGATCGATTATCGAAGACCTTTTGAGTCTTTCTCGGCTGGAGCAAGACGACGAACAGGTTCGTTTTGAAGCATGCGACTTGCGGGCGATAATTCGCCGCGCCGTTGAAAACTGCTCTGCGGCCGCCGACGCTAAGGAGATAGATGTCTCGAGTGAGGTACGAGGAGACCAATACGCTGTTGTAAGCGGCAACCTCTTCGAGCAAGCCATCGTCAATCTGCTAGACAACGCCATCAAGTACAGCGACGCCAACAGTCACGTAAAGATCGTGGCTACCGGCGACAGGGAAAAGCTCGAGATCGTCGTTCAGGACGAGGGCCAGGGAATCCCCGAGCAGTACCTGCCTCGCATTTTTGAACGATTCTACCGAGTCGACCGCGGCAGAAGCCGGAGCCTGGGCGGTACGGGACTCGGGTTGGCAATAGTTAAGCACATCGCCTTGGTGCATCAAGGCGAGGTTTCGGTGGATAGCACGCCCGGAGTAGGAAGCACCTTCACAATCACGATTCCGACCCTCACCGAGACCCAACTCGCCGGAAAGCGACCACCCTCAGGCTTGGGCTCGGCGGGCCTATAATCGAGGCAACCGCAGCGTAGGCCTCGGCCGTTGGTGTGACGTCGGCACGGCCGCGGTGCGAGGCGTCGCGGCGGCGGCAAGCTTTACGGTTTGTGGGTGAGCTTTACGGTTGGTGACAGTACCCTAATCCGGAGCTTTTTTGTGAACGCTTTGGGACACAGGCTAGCTTGTTACAAGCCCAATCACCACCTGTATGCCGCCGACCATAGCACCAACAAGCGCGCCAAAGACATTTATCCACTTCAGGTGCTTCGCAATAACCATAAGCAAGAGCTTTTCGACACTCTCCACGTCGAGGCTGTTAATCTTGTCCTCCACCAGTCTTCTGACGTCGAGTGCCTCCACGAGCTCCGGCGTCTTTCGCACGAGTATGGCGGAGAGACGCCGGGTAACAAACTCATCGAGCTTTGTCTTTGCAGCTACATCTATCTGCAGAATCGCGCTCAGGGGCCTATCGCCCCGCGAAAAAAAGCCGACGCCGAGTTCTACGACCCTACCGGCCACGGCGTCCGCCCCACCTGAGACCTCAAGCCACTCGGACACCAAGGTGACAATCCGCTCCGCAATCGCCTCGGGACCAAGGCCGCTAAGCGACCGCGCAGCATCTTCCAGACGACTCTCCCCATTTGAACGAAGAAATCGCTCACCGAGCGCCCCAAGCTCCTGAGGGATGGTAAAGCGCTCAAGGACCTCGGAAAGGCTTCGGGAAATACGTGTCGCCGCCTCGTCCTTCCGTTCGTCCCGTTGCAACAACACCGTTACGACTTGACGTGTCCGAATGTCGCGAAGCAAGTCCAACAGCGCATTCACAATTCGATCACGATTACGCGGCTCTTTGAGCGTGCGGTCAAGCGTGTCGGTAAGGTCGTCGATGATCTCCGGCATACGGTCTCGCAGGGATCGCTCGTACTGTGCGGCCGTTACCAAAAAACGTTGAAATACGTTCAGACGGCTGAGAATTCGCTCGAGAACAACGCGGCCACGAATGATCAACTCCGACCGGATGTCTTCGCTCCGCAGCCACTGCATAAGACGCTCGAGCGTAGGATCGTACAATCGAATAAGGAGTGCCTTCACACCCTCGAGTGCTTTGTCGGTGAGGACGCCTTCGAAGGTCGTCCCCGCCGTTTCGTGACGCTCAAGAAACTCCGCTACCGTGCGTTCCAGATGGTCTGTCTTCCAAACTTCGAGATCAACAATGATCTCGCGCGCGCGACTCGGATCATTGAGTATATCCCGCCACCTGAGGTCCGCCACGCCCCGTACCGCCTCTCGAACGATGGTGCCGATAACGTCCCCGGCGGCCTTGGATCTGAGGAAGCTCGACAAGAATCCCGTCAGCGCCTTGGAAATGCCCTGGCTTGCGCCGGCAAACTCCCCGGCTGTGGATGAGATCGGCCGGGCGAGTACCTCTTTGGTGAAGCCGGAGACGCTTCCGTAAAGGCCCGCCTGGAAGTCCGGGCTCTCGACCTTTGAGAGGACCGCGTCTTGGGTCAGCAGCTTTTCCGACACCATCCGACCAATGCTCTCGGCCAATCCGGCTCTTCGCCGGGGGATGACCCCGGGAGTAAACGGGACACGAATGCCAAAGACCCGGTACTCGCGCAAGGGCCGAAAGAGCATCTTTATGGCGATAGCGTTTGTGATGTACCCGATAAGCGCCCCGAGGACCGGAGGAAGGCCAAAACGAATAAGGTCATCCATCTGCGCGCTCCGAAGCTCCATCATGCCGGCCAAGCTCCACGGAGGCGTTTACGGCTTGCTCCCGGGAATCGTAGAGGTCGAGGTAGGTGCCAAACACCCAGCCGACCTTGTTTTGCACGCCAATCAGGTACCAGTAGTCGGTTCGCGATTTGTGTACATCGACGAAGCCCGATTTTTCTCGCACTTCGACCACGGAACCACCACGGAAGTGGCCGCGGATGGCCGAATCGGCCTGGGGTTCCTCCCGGAGCGCCGCATACGCCGAGCTCACCACCGCCCAGTTGGCTCGGATCAACAGGATCGGACTGGGCGGAAGCTCAACGTCGGCGAGGTCGGAGCGCCCGCCGCAGGAAACCACGAGCAAAACAACGACCGCTGCCGACATGCCGGTCAGAACCGCCCTCGGTCGGCCGGTCCAGGGGGTATGTATCATTTGTTTGTCTTCCCGCTATTGGCGTAGAGGCTTGCTCGAATGCAACGCATTCGAACTGGTCCGAAGCTTGTGGCCGACGGTGCCGCAATTCGTCTTGCTCCCAAAAGTTATGACGTTTTGTTTGGACGGACGCCACACGTCGCGCCCTCGCCACCTAAGAGCATGCGGCTCCACGACTTCTCGCCGGGAAAACCACAGTCTTCGGACCAGTTGAAAAACATTGAAAGCTGCCTGGAAATGAGGCATCTTCAGACACGTGAAGAGTATAGCCGCCCTGGCCTTATTTGTCATTTTGTCTCCCCTCCCTGTCCAGGGCGTGCCGCAGTTTCCCGGCCTCGGCGAGACGCCTCGTCCAACGGAGCAATCCGACGGCGCGGATGTCCCGGACGCACAGCCTGTTGGACCTGCGCTGGCTTTTGCCACAAGCCTCTCCGGTTTCACAAGGCTCGTGCAGGACCCGCGCTTTGAGGAGCCGAAGGTCCAGATGGCAACCGAGTTGACCGCCGGCATAGGGATCGATTTCGGCGGCCTCGTCCGCATCGGCACCCGCCTAGGCATGGATGTCACATTTGCATCGGACTTCTCGGGCGGGTACTACTATAGAGGTCACATCGGGTTGGGCCTGGGAGTGTCTATCGGCGCACCGTATCTGCTCCGTCTGGGAGACATGGCCCTCGGCGTCGAGGCATCAGGCGCATTCTCGTTCCTTGCGCCGCTTCAGACCCGGCTCCTTACCTTCTATCCTTCCATGGGGCTTGCACTTCTGGCAACACCTGCTTACAAAACATCTATCGACTCGCCGGCACCGGGGCTACGCTGGACGGTGTCCCTTCCAGTCACACTCGCATTTCGACGGGATCTTCGCCCCGTGGTGTCGATCGGACTCGGCGTGCGAGTCGCCGGCGGAGCGGCCGCTACACCATCCGTACCGCCGGCAGCCACCCATGTCGATCCGGAGCCAGGTACGGACGCGGCCGCGCATGAGTAGCACTCGAAGCCGGGGCGTCTTTCCGGCCTGCCACACTGCCCGTACCTCCTGCTGCGCAGGGAAGACCGGCGCCCCCGGAGCCGCCCGCCCGGCCGGAGCGTCCCGGCTCGCTCGCTGCGGCCGGCCGGCCATGTTTGTGTGCCTGGCGGTCATTCTATTGGCCGCGTGCACGCTCAACGTAGATCTGCCTCGGCGTTATGCGCTCATCTACGGAGTAGCGGAGTACTCCGATACCGGCATTGGGGATCTAGAGTACACGGACGACGACGCGGAAGACATGGCGGTGCTCTTGGGGCGTAAAGGCTACGACGTTACCTTCACCCGCACAAATGCAGATGCAACCCTTGACCAATTTGAGTCCGACGTGGCGGAGCTTGCGGCCACGCTCCAGCCGTCGGACCGTCTTTTTGTCTATCTTTCCGGTCATGGCCTGGGCAACGGCCAAACCGAGGAATACATCGGCTCCTCGATTCCGGGCTATCTGGCGGACCTCGACTCCGCCGGGGAGCCCTACGGCCAGTTCTCCGCCGATGAATACTTTTTTTTCTACGGTGCCATGCCGTGGAGTGGAGACGACTCGATTGCTGAAGGGATTAGCGACGACAAGCTACGTACGCTTCTGACAACAATTCCGGCACGGCAAAAGATCGTCGTTATGGACGCCTGTCATTCAGGCGGTTTTGTGGGCGCCGGAGCCTTCCAGGACACTGTGCCCCAGGACTACCAAGGCACCGCCGCCGGGGTGGGGCTCGGGGACCTCGGCGCGGCGATAACACTCGGACTTCGCGGCCCGCTGTGGTCCGACGCCCCTTCAGGCGGCGTGGGCACGGATTTGCCTGGGTCGCAGTTTTTTGCGCTCACCGCCGCAGGTGAGCGCGACTTTTCCTGGGAAACATCGGGGCTCGAAAACGGGGTCTTTACCGAATACTTTATGGAAGCCGCCTCCCACGGCGACGCCAATCACGATGGCCACGTCACGCTCTCGGAGGCGTACATGTGGGCTGCCCGGCGAATCGAGGAGGAGTTCAACGAGATCGTTGTATCCGTGACCGGTCAATCCAATGATCAATTTTTGCCGAGGCTGTCGGGCTCAACGGTGGATGTCGTACTGTTCGAGGCCGATTAGGCCCGTGTGGCTGCATTCGGCCGGCTATAGCTCTTTGAGCTTCTCGATTTCGTCACGGATCACGGCCGCCTCTTCGAACTCGAGGTTCTTTGCATGCTCGAGCATCTCCTGTTCCAGGTGCCGGATCAGCGCCTTTTTCTCTCGTGGAACAAGCACGTTGTAGCCGGCCTTGATGACCTCGACGCTTTGCCGCTCGTTTTCCTGTTTCTCGTCCTTTTCCCTGACAAGAATGCTCTGAACCGCTTTTCTGATCGTTTGGGGCGTGATTCCGTGCTCTTCGTTGTACGTGAGCTGAATCTGGCGCCGCCGGTCGGTCTCAGAGATGGCCGCCTCCATAGCATCGGACATTCGATCCGCATACATAATCACCTTGCCGTTGACGTTTCGTGCGGCTCGGCCGATGGTCTGAATCAGTGAGGTTGCCGAGCGCAGAAAGCCGATCTTGTCGGCATCCAAGATGGCAATAAGCGACACCTCCGGCAGATCGAGCCCCTCTCGCAAAAGGTTGATGCCCACAAGGACGTCGAAGGTTCCCAACCGCAGATCCGTAAGAATCTCCGCCCTTTCGAAGGTTTCGATCTCCGAGTGAAGGTAGCGGACCCGCAGGCCCATGCCGGCAAAGTAGTCCGTAAGGTCCTCCGCCATCTTTTTCGTGAGGGTGGTAACAAGCGTTCGCTCCCCGGCGTCATTGCGAAGCCGAATCTCGTTGTACAGATCCTCGATTTGCCCCTCGGTCGGTCGGACCGTGACCACGGGATCCACAAGGCCCGTGGGTCGAATAATCTGCTCGACAACCTGGCCGGATGTGTTCAGTTCCTCGTCGCTAGGCGTTGCCGATACAAAGATCGTTTTGTCGAGGAGTTCTTCGAACTCGGCAAAGAATAGCGGCCGATTGTCCAAGGCTGACGGCAGGCGAAAGCCGTGGTCCACCAACGAGAGCTTGCGCGACCTATCGCCGGCATACATTCCTCGAACCTGGGGTACCGTAACGTGGGACTCATCGATAAAAGTCAAAAACGGTGCGGGAAAATAGTCAATTAGAACCGCGGGCCGCTCGCCCTCTTCGCGTCCACTAAGGTGTCGTGAGTAGTTTTCGATCCCGGAGCAGTAACCCATCTCGTTTATCATCTCGATGTCATACTCGGTCCGTGTTTTGAGGCGTTGCGCCTCTACGAGCTTGTTCTGCGACAAAAGCTCATCGTGACGGATGACAAGCTCTTCGCGAATCTTGTCCAAGGCACTCCGCATTTGGTCCTCCGGCATCACGAAGTGCTTGGCAGGATAGACAAGCAGCACTTCGAGATCTTGCTCCGTCACGCCGGTAAGAGGATCAATGCGTCTCAGGCGCACGACCTCGTCAAAATCGAGCTCGATGCGGTATGCCTCCTCGGCGTAAGCCGGGTAGATTTCTATAACGTCACCCTTAACTCGAAACGTTCCGCGCGTTAGCACCGCATCGTTGCGCTCGTACTGCAACGATATCAGAGAACGGCGAAGTGCAGTGATGTTGAGTACGTCGCCGAGATCCACTCGGAGCCTCATGTCACGGTACTGACGAGGGCTTCCAAGGCCGTAGATACAACTGACGGTAGCAACGACAATCACGTCCCGCCGTTCGAGAAGGCTTGTTGTGGCCGACAGCCGTAACCGATCGATCTCGTCATTGATAGACGCGTCCTTCTCAATGTACAGGTCTTTAGACGGGACGTACGCCTCAGGCTGGTAATAGTCGTAGTAGGATACAAAATACTCGACCGCGTTTTCCGGGAAGAACTGTTTGAACTCCCGGTAGAGCTGGGCGGCGAGCGTTTTGTTGTGGGAGATAACAAGAGTCGGGAGTTGGACCTGCTCTACGACCTTGGCCATGGTGTAGGTTTTGCCGGAGCCGGTAACACCCTGCAGGGTCTGACGGCGGTAGTCCTGGGTACTAATACCATGGACCAGTCGCTCGATCGCCGATATCTGATCACCCGCCGGCTCGTAGTCGGACCTAACGGCAAACCGCCGTTTTGTCCCGGCTACGGCGCCTGAAGCACCGACGGTATTATCGGCCGGCATCCCGGCTCACCAAATCGACTTCCAGCTCGACCTCTTCGCGGCCGCGTATCACCGTGATTGGTACCGTTTGCCCCGGTCTATTGTCCTCGAGAGCCTGCCTCATATCGGAAATAGAGGTAACAGGTTGCCCATCGAGCTCGATGATGATGTCGCCGCCGAGATAAGCGACACTCCTGTTGATTGTCACCGGCATGTTTGGATCACCACCGCGGAGCCCGGCTTCCGCAGCCTCCCCGCCTGATTGTACGCGTGAGACCAGGACCCCTCGATCCACAGGAAGATTGGCATAGGCCACCAACTGAGGGAACAGCTGTACCGGTGTTATGTCGAGCCATCCTCGCCTCACCCGACCGAACTCGATCAGGTCGGGCACAACCCTACTTGCCGTATCTACCGGAACAGCAAATCCGATGCCGATCGAGCCTCCTGAGGTGGAGATGATCTGCGTATTGATGCCGATCATATTGCCCTGGGCATCCAAGAGCGGGCCGCCTGAGTTTCCGGGGTTGATCGAGGCGTCGGTCTGGATCATATCCTGGATCACCAACCCGGACCGAGTGCGCACCGGGCGCCCCAATCCGGACACAATCCCGGTGGTCAACGTCCTCTCCAGCGCAAACGGATTACCAATCGCCAAGACCTTCTGCCCGACCCGCAGATCACCGGAGCTGCCCATGGGTATTACGGTAAGCGGAGCGCCGTTGGGCTCGAACTCGATCACCGCGAGGTCGTTTTCCACATCGGTACCGACAACCTCTCCCTCAAAACGCGTACCGTCGGCCAACGTGATGTATATCTGGAAAGCATCTTCAACAACGTGGTTATTCGTGAGAACATAGCCTCGCTCATCGATGATAGAACCGGAACCCGACGCACCGTCCCGAGGCACCGGGTCCCAAAACCAATTGTACGCCAATACCTGCGTGGTTATGTTCACCACCGCTTCGTTGCGACTCTCATACACACTGATGGTGGCTCGTTCCTCGTCGCTGAAGTCTTCGAGGCTGCGAACAGGGATGGCTTCCTGTTCATTCCGGACGGAATCCGGTGAAAACTCACGAGGTGGCTCTTCGGCAGGCTCAAACAGGCGCATAGCCACCACACCTGCGCCAAATCCGACGGCCGCCATGAGAATCCCGACGAATAGCACGTAGAATCGGCTGTAGAGTCGCATCTACTCCAAATATAGCTCGAAGCTACACCGCGTGCAAAGAATGCGGTGCAGCGCTCCCTCCCGCCGGCAGACGGTAGTAGATCGCCTCGAGCACCTCGTCAGACCCGACGGTCTCGTTGCCCGACAGATCTGCGATCGTGCGTGCAACCCGGAGAATGCTATGCACTGCGCGGGGCGACAGCCCAAACCGATCAGCGGCCGTGGCCAGCACCCTCGGACCGTCGCCGACAGGCGCGCAGTAGTACGTCACCTTTCCCGGCGGCACCGTTCCATTTTTATCCCACGCATGGCCGCGGTAGCGCTCCTGTTGGGCTCTGACGGCGCGGATTGCCTTTTGGCGTAACGACACGGTGGGTTCCGCAACGTCTTTCAGCATTCTAGCCACATAGGTGGTCTTGTACCGGAGGTCAATCCGGTCTAAAAGGGCGCCGCCGATTCGGCTCCAGTAGCGATGCACCTGCGACTCCGAGCAGAGGCATACCCTTCCCGGTCGGCCGCTGTTTCCGCACGGGCAGGTGTTCATCGTCATAATCAGGCGGAAACGCGCAGGAAACTCGTAGCGGCGGCCGGCTCGAACCACGGAAATGCGTCCGGACTCCATGGGTTCCCGGAGGGCTTGCAGAACATCACGCCGAAACTCGGGCGCCTCATCGAGTATCAGCACACCGGCGTGGGCCATAGAGATTTCGCCGGGCAGAACCTCGCGTCCGCCGCCTATCATGCCCTCTCGACTCGCCGAGTGATGCGGCATACGAACAGGCGGACGCCTAACCAAACCGGTTTGCCCGATCCGGGCTCCCCGAAGCGACTGGATCCTGGTAACCTCCAGCGCCTGGGAATCCGAAAGATCCGGCAGAATGCCGGGAAGGCGCTCTGCGGACATGGTCTTTCCCGAGCCCGGCGGCCCAAAGAGAAGCACGTTGTGGCCACCGGCGGCAGCCACGAGGCAGAGTCGAACCAGGTCTTGATTGCCCGCCAGATCGGCAAAATCCGGCTCGTCCGTGGTGTGCCGTACTTCGGCGGGTCTCTCGGCGGGGGCACTACTTGGTACCAGGCACGCGCCAAGCGTCGGGGCGGATAGAACCGTCATACCGGACACAAGTGACGCCTCGGCGGCGTTTCCCGGCGGTACCAAGGCGGTACCAATACCGGCCCGCTTAGCCTCCGCTACGGCTGCAAGCACCGCCCGGGTTGGGCGGACTTCGCCGGAGAGTCGCAGTTCTCCGAGCACCAAGAGTCCTTTGTCCGCGTACCGCCGCAACCGAGTAAGGTCGGGCACCCCGTTGTGTATATCCGTGGCCGAAAGGAGGACTGCGACGGCAATCGCCAGGTCCATCGCACTTCCCCACTTTGGCACGTCCGCCGGGGCCAGATTGACAAGCACACGTTTCGGCGGGAAGATCAGCCCTGAATTACGAGTGGCCGCTCTGACCCGCTCTTTGGCCTCTCTCACGGCGAGAGAAGGCATTCCGACCACATCCGTTCCTGGAATACCCAGGCGAATATCCACCTCCACGGTAACGAGGTGGCCGTGGTATCCGCCGGGTGAATACGCAAAAATCGGCACCGCTCCTCCACATAAGACTACGGGAGTTCACCGACCGCTGCTTCAATTCGCCCGCCGAAATCGGCCCTTTAGCTCTCGGCCTCCCAGACTCCGGAACGCCATGCCGCGGCAATCGCCGCGCCCACCAGCTCATCACAGCGCTCGTTCTCCGGGACACCACTGTGACCTGCTACCCAATTCCAGGAAATAGACAGCTGCTGTGATACCTCCCGCAACGTGACCCACAGGTCCTTGTTTTTCACCGGCTTTTTCCCGGCGGTCCTCCAGCCGTTGCGTTCCCAGTTCGGTAGCCACTCGGTGAGTCCTTTTTGGACATACTGCGAATCGGTATACAAGACAAGCGCCGCCCCGGTCCCAAACCGATCAACAACGGCCCTCAACCCACATATTACGGCCGTGAGCTCCATTCGGTTGTTTGTCGTGTTTTTGCGCGCGCCGGACTCTTCCAGACGCAGGTTGGACCCTAGCAGTAGATAGGCCCATGCCCCGGGACCGGGATTCCCATGGCTGCCGCCGTCCGTGTAAAGCTCTAGCTTCGCTTTGTCACCTGCCAAATAGCCCCCCTTGCCGGTACTCAAGATCCTTGATGTGGGAATGCACAAAGCCCTATCATAAAGGGAGTACCCGGCGTGTTGAAGCCGGAGTTTCTGCAAGGATGTTTCATGGAGTATCGAGTTAGCTTCCGTTCCAGTCCACGCCTGTACTGGCTTGTAGCCATCATGGTGGCCTTTGTCGTTATCGCGGTCCTTTTGCTACTTATAGTCCATCCGATCGCCGGCATTATCGCAGCGGTGATCGCAGTATACATGGACGTTCAGCTATACCGCTTTGTCCAAGGACAGCTCAAGGGGTATATCCGCACCGATGACGAGGGGGTCTCGTGCCTTACGGCCCTTGGAGACAAAGTACGATTCGAGTGGGCGGAGTTGACGCACGCAGGAACGTACAAAAACGAAGCCGGGAAGTCTGGACGGTGGGGTGTATTCATCTACGACGAGAATCAGGACAAGCTTGTATCTGTTCCCTCCGAGTTCTTGTCCCTCGACCAGCTTGCCGGAGAGGTGAAGGCACACGTACACGCCATGGAGTTTGATCTATCCGACGGGAAGTCGCTTCGCGAAAAGCTGCAGGAGACTCTGTCGGACAACACTAACCCGGATGCCGTCGAGCCTTCTTCAGAAAACTCGTAAGCTTTGGCGCATCCACCACCTCCAAACCGGCCGACGTGCCGGTACCATCAAAAACCACGTTGCCGGCCACGTCCAACGTAGCGTGGATTTGCGCGTCCAGTGATTCATTGACGCGCCCGGTCATCATGCCGTTCACCGGCGAACGCAGATCCACTCCCCCGGACCGAACTGCTTCGAGAACCAACCGTAGCTCCCGCCGACGAAGCACGATCCGCATGTGTTCCTCGTCCACATCGATTTCATCAAGTCGGGAACCGTTGTACGTGGTGAATCGATAGAGCGTTCCGTCGGCAAGTATGCCCGCAAGAAAGCCTGCAAACTCCAAACCGAGAAAAGGGATTGTGGCAACTGAAAGCGTAACGGACCGACCGACGGCGCCAAACGAGTTCGACTGCATCCAAATCCATGCCGAGGGAAACGACCGACCGTAGTCCTTCTCGCAGTAGAAGCGGCCGGACACATCGGTATCGTTGAGGGTTCCTTCGACGGTGGCATCCATCGTAACAATCCCGTGCTTGCACTCCATAAACGGCACAAAAGAGTACCATCCCATCGTTCCCGGTTGGAGCAGCGTCGACGGCCACCCGCTACGGCCCTTAATCGAAAACGCGCCTTTGTGGCGAGGGAGGTCGAGGCGGAAGCCATCGAGGCTAAACTCATTTTGCCCGACTCGCACGTCGAATCGATCGCGCCGTGCTTCGAAGGACTCCACGGGAAACCGGTGGTACTCGGCACCGCCGCCGTCGAAGACCTGCACAAAAGCATGGGGGTCGTCATCGGCCTTTGAAATGCCTGGAATAACGGCCAAAGAGCCATCTGGAAACACGCTCTTGAAGTACCAGCCTTCGAAATATCTGCGACGCACTCTAGCGCCCTGATAGATTTCGGGCCGATATAGTTTTCGTATGCCGTAGAACACGGGTATCCTACCAGGCGTGTATAGTGCGGAGCGTTAGCGGCCGGCGATCGGCTGTATGGCCTCTGCAATCGTCTCCGTGGACTCTGCTACGCCGATGAGAAGATACGCGTCGGAATCCCTGAAGACAATGGGAAGAAGCATCGATCTGCGCAGAAACCCGAGCTGAGAAGTGTCACACTCCCTGTTGAAGTACGAGATCTCGTCCAAGGGTTGTTTGATAAGAAGAATCCGTCGAGGCTTAATGATCTGCCGGTGGAGCTCCGAGCGCTTTCCGATCTCGAGCTTTGCGCGGCAGTCCTCCACGAGTCCGATTGAGAATCGTGGCAGGTAGGAGTCTCCTTCCTCAACAAAAATGACTCCCGACTTTGCATTCCAGGCTCGGGTGACGGCAACCAAAGAGCGGTATATCCCGCTCTCCGATCGTCTAAACCGCCCTAGAATTCGGTCGTAGTCGACTCCACGCTCCGTCACCGGGAAGTCCTCGATGACACCAGGCTCTACGGTGTCGAAGACGGAACGATGAACCGCCGATTCGTCACCCGAAAGGTCCCCAAACAAATCCAGATCATCCCCGCCGAAGAGCGCGTCGATCCCGGAGCCCCCAACCGCAGCTTTCTCGTCGGATTCTTCCTCGGAGACTACCGATTCAACAAGCCCAGCTGTGTCCGCATCAACTGGCGCACGCGGCTCGTCGTACACCTGCCCCGCGATCTGATACACACCATCGGAACCTGCTTCGATAACGGGCTCCAGGCCCGCGTACTTCAAGAGAACACTCAACTCCGCCGCTTCGAACTCCCTGATCGGACCAACCGTTTCCTCGACAGCATCGTGTGGCTCCGGCGCAGCTGATTCTTCCGCAGCCGCCCGGGACTTTTGTACCGTTGCCTCGACTGCGCTATCGGCGCCCCCCTGTTCCCGGCGTCCACCAGCCGCCTCTCCAGCCTCCGGCGGCGGCGACGGTCGCCCAGGTTTCTTGCCGCCCGGCACGCTGCCGGACAAAGCTGCCTGCCGATAGACCGCGAGGTCGTGGTTGAAGTAGAACCCACTCGTCAGAAACGACGACGGCGCCGACCCCAGTTGCTCAAGCTCGGCTGCACCTTGCTCCGCACCGACTCCCACCAGCTCGCCGGCTTCCTCAAGCTCCTCGACCTCCGCGACATCTTCCGCTTCCCC
>CAZFLD010000003.1:44964-46196 GCA_964519835.1 uncultured Spirochaetales bacterium | reverse complement strand
CCAGCTCGGCGACCTCCTCCAGCTCCTCAGCCTCTTCCAGCTCGCCGGCTTCCTCAAGCTCCTCGACCTCCGCGACATCTTCCGCTTCCCCTACAGCGGGAGCTTCCTCCAGCTCGGCGACCTCCTCCAGCTCCTCAGCCTCTTCCAGCTCGCCGGCTTCCTCGGTAGCTGGAGCTGGTGTTGCGGGCCACAGTTCTTCAGCCTTCGGTGCTTCTTCTTCACCGGCCGCGTGACGCGATCCGGCCGAAGCAATTCGGCGAAGAACCACGTCATCGGCACCGTACTCCGACTCCTTCTCGAGGTCCGACAAGTCCAGCGCGTCCGACAAGTCTCCGAGAACGCCCCTGCGGACAACGGCAGGCTCGCCGGCTTCGGGGGGCTCGTCGTGTTGGTGCTCGGGCCCATCGCTCTTGTGCTGAAGAGCAAGCTCTTCCGAGATATGACCCAACTCGGGGGGCATGTGTTCCGGCTCCATTTCCGCCTGATCAGCAGAAACCAGTACGGAATCCTCCGTATCGGCGACAATCTCTCCCACGGTCGGTCGCGACCTCAACTCGGCAAGCGCTCGATCGAACCGCTCGGTCGCCTCGACGACCTTGCGCTCCTGCACCTCCGCAGTTTTGCCCACATGCGCCTGCTCTGCGGCTTCTCCGTGGGGCTCCGCGGCTACCGGCTGAGGCTCCGCGGCTTCTCGGTGGGGCTCCGCGGCTACCGGCTGGGGCTCCGCGGCTTCCTCAGGCTCATCAACTTCCTCGAGCGGTTCTAGCTCTTCCTCAAGCTCGCTGGTTTCCCCGAAACGCTCGCCCGCTTCCTCGGGCTCGGCCGCCTCTCCACCCGGTGCGTCAGCCGCGGACGTCTCTTCGAGATCGCCGGCCGATTCGAGCTCGCCGACTTCCTCGAGTGACTCCAACTCTTCCTCGAGCTCGCCCACTTCCGGACGGGGCTCCGCGGCTACCGGCAGGGGCTCCGCGCCTACCGGCTGAGGCTCCGCGGCTCCCTCCAGCTCTTCGACTTCCTCGAGCGGTTCTAGTTCTTCCTTAAGCTCGCTGGTTTCCCCGTCGAGCTCGGCGAGTTCCTCGACCGCCGACACCTCCTCTTCGTCGCTGATGTCTTCGACTTCGACAGGTTTCATCTTGCTGAAATCGAGATCACCGGCATCCTTGACCCCGTCCGGCTGCTGGTCTTCCTCGAGCTCACCAGCTTCCTCGAGCTCACCAGCTTCCTCGAGCTCA
>CAZFLD010000003.1:0-44864 GCA_964519835.1 uncultured Spirochaetales bacterium | reverse complement strand
CTGGTCTTCCTCGAGCTCACCAGCTTCCTCGAGCTCACCAGCTTCCTCGAGCTCAACAGCTTCGTCGAGCTCACCAGCTTCCTCGAGCTCAACAGCTTCCTCGAGCTCACCAACTTCGTCGAGGTCGGTGACTTCCTCGGCTGCCGCCACGTCATCTTCGTCGGTAAGATCCTCGACCTCGACGCGTTTCATCTTGCTGAAGTCGAGTTCGCCATCGGCGGACCCGAGGCTCGCGACTTCACCAAGGTCCTCATCGTCCAAGAGCTCCTCGACCGGAACCGGGACCGGTTCCCGTGATGTTTTTTGTGCCTGGGCAGGTCCTCTTGCGGAGCGCGCGCGCGATGGCTCGACGTGTATGGAAGACAGATTTTTCACCACTCGTTCAACGATCTCTTCCAGCCGCGAAAGATCCGGTGCCTGTCGCGGTTCCTCCGTCGTCTTTTCGCCAAGAACATCGAAGATCTCGGACCAGCTCTTTTCCAGCAGCTCGTCTACCTTTTCAGCCTTCCGACCGCGCAGACGACCAACGCCTTTTTTGATCTCGGCATTGACGTCTTCCTTTCGTCGCTCGAGGTCACGTTGCCACCGATTCCAGTTGATCTCTTCCCGATTTTCCAGGTACTCCCGCATGAGATTGATCTGAAATCGCTTGACCCGTTCCGAGAGCACAATCACGGGGTCCTGGCGGACGTTGAGGATCAAAAAGACCACGAGGAAGGTCGTAAGAAAGATGCCGCTGAGCAGCAGGATCCGCATGATCGGGTCGAGGGTAAACAGGTCGGACGGGGCCAGGTACGCAATGTCGGCAAACGGAAGCGATTGGTTGAAAAACGTCAGGAATCGCTTTCCCGTACTCGACTCGAGCGCCGCGGACCCACCGGCGGCCAGCAACGCGTCCCAATCCTCGCTGAGCCTCGAGGGAAGGCTAGAGGGTCCGTTGTCACGTGCATTGATCCACAAACCGTCGCCGCGAACAACGGAGACCTCTCGACCGGGGTCGATAATACCTTCTCGAATCAGAGCCCGGCTCAGACCGCTCACCGACATGTAGAAGATTGCTGTGCCCCGCCGAATTCCGGTCTCCGTATTCACAGCGACGCGCGCGATGATCATGTTTTGGTTCGGCGAAAGGGTTAGTGCGTATTCGTCGGTCTCGGAGAGTACAAGGGAGTTTAGGGCGGGTTCGGCGGCGATGTCGGAAAGGGGGAGGTATCGCCGTTCCAAGGCCGTCTCGCTTAAGATGTCGCTTTGGAGACTGCTATAGTGGAGCCTGCCGGCACCTACAACACGAACGAACAGCAGTGAGGATATCTCGTCTTGCAGTCGTCCCAAGAAGTTTTCGGTCTCTTGAATGTCGCCTGCGCTTCTGTTTGTCTGAAAAACACGTATGACTGACGGCTCGGCAACTACCCGTCGAAAACGGGCCCGTGCCTCTTCGAGATGTCCCGAGATAGTCTCCGCAGCTACCTTCAGGTCCTGCTCGATTGTCTTGACAACACGGTTGTTGTAAAAAGTCGTCTCGAAATAGTCAAAAAAACCGCTGAACGCGATCAGTGCAAAGGCACTGAACACAACCACCGCGATAAGTAGACTGAGCGAGACTTTTTGAGCTGCGTTCATGCTCCCCGGGGCCCCCGACACCTCCGCGTTATTACTATCGGCGCGTCAGGAACGAACAATGAGCAGCGATGTCGCCTGACTGCTACTCTTTGGCGGCCGTGCTTTTTTGTCTACGCGGTTTTTTCTCCGGCTCCTGTTCCGGTCGATCGACCAACTCCAGAATAACGATCTCACTTCCGTCGTTGGGGCGGAAACCGAGCTTGAGAATGCGCGTATACCCGCCGGGCCGAGCTTGGTATCGAGGTCCTAGCTCAGTGAACAGTTTGGCAAGGATCGCTTGATTTTTGATTTTTGCGCCGACTATCCGCCTGTTGTGAACCGAATCAACCTTCGCACGCGTAATCATTTTCTCGGCCGTCCTGCGGATCTCTTTTGCCTTTGCTTTTGTCGTGGTGATGCGTTCATGGTCGAAGAGCGATGTCACCATGTTCTTGGTCATCGCGATCCGATGACCGGTACGCCGACCAAGCCGGTTGTATCCGATTCTATGCTTCATCTTCCTCTTCCTTGGCCTTTTTCATCCGAAGAGCGTCCTTGAGATGACTGTAGTCGGTCATTCCCAGGCTCAGGTTCCACTCTTTGAGTTTCTCTTTGATCTCCAGTAGCGACTTCTTGCCGAAGTTGCGGGTCTTGGCGATATCGTCTTCCGTCCGCGACGTCAAATCGCCAATGCTACGGATATTTGCGTTTTTCAGACAGTTGCTGGACCGCACCGAAAGCTCCAGCTCCTCCACCGGCGTATCAAGCAGCGCACGGATACGCTCCTCATCTTCATCGATGTCATCGTCGCTACCAACTTCGCTCTCGTCGAAGTTGATAAAGATCGTAAAGTGGTCCTTGGCGATTTTGGCCGCCTCGGCGACGCCGTCCTCGGGGCTCACCGTGCCATCGGTCCAGACCTCGAACACAAGCTTATCGTAGTCGCTGCGCTGCCCAACCCGTGTATTCTCAACCGAATATTTAACGCGTCGAATAGGAGAAAAAACGGCATCGATCGGAATCGTTCCAATAACTTCGACATACTTCTCATTTAGCTCTGCGGGAACATAGCCACGGCCCAAATCAATCTGAAGCTCTACCTCGAGATGGGCGTCGCTCATAAGGGTAGCCACGTGAGCATCCTTTGTGATGACCGCGATCTGACCGTCTACTTCGAGGTCTCCACCAACAAACGTACTGCTGCCTTTCTTTTCGATAACAACGGTCTTTTGTTCGAGATCATTCTCCAAAGCAAGCTTTAGTTGCTTGAGATTGTTGATCACGTCCGGCGTATCCTCGACCACACCCGGGATTGCCTCGTACTCGGAAGACAAGACGTGAGCATTGCCGTCGGCATCGTAGCTCGTGATGCGCACCGCCGTAACGGCGTATCCCTGAATGCAGGAAAGCAGTACCCGTCGGAGCGTGTTACCGATTGTTGTTCCGTAACCTCGCTCGAAGGGATGGGCAATAAAACGACCGTAGTCCTTGCCGACTTCGCTGTGTTCAAACGTAATGCCCTTGGGCCTTTTAAAGCCCTTGAGCAGGTTTTTTCTTGCCATGTTGTGAGCTCCTTCGCCGCCGAGCTTAGACTAAACTCGACGGCTCTTCCGAGGCCGACATCCGTTATGAGGAATCGGAGTTACGTCCCGGATGCTTCTGACCTGCAGGCCGAGCGCACCAAGGGAGCGTATTGCGGATTCGCGACCGACGCCCGGTCCTTTCACAAACACGTGCACCTCGCGCAGACCAAAGTCCATAGCCTTGCGGGCGGCCGTTTCGGCAGTGGTCTGTGCCGCGTAGGGAGTAGACTTTTTCGCCCCCCGGAATCCCAACGAACCTGCGCTCGCCCAGGAGAGACCGTTGCCGGTAAGGTCAGTGACCGTGACGATTGTGTTGTTGAAGGTCGCCTGAATGTAGACGTTCCCTTCGAATACGTTTTTTTTCTCTTTCCGCTTGCGCGGAGCTGCTTTAGCCATTCAAGACTCCCTACTTCGCTTTCTTCTTTCCGGCCACAGTCTTCTTTTTGCCCTTTCTCGTGCGGGCATTCGTGCGTGTTCGTTGGCCACGCACCGGAAGACCACGACGATGGCGAAGTCCGCGGTGGCTACCAATGTCCATCAGCCGCTTGATGTTCAAGGACGTTTCTGTCCGCAAGCGCCCCTCGACTGTGTAGTCGTTCTCCAAGACACTCCGCAGCTGATTGAGTTCTGCTGCGCTTAGATCGTTGATGCGCCTCTCCGGGTCTATCCCGGTGCTTTCGCAAATTTGACGAGCCGAAGAGTGACCGATACCAAAAATGTACGTCAAAGCTATATCGGTGTGTTTGTTGGGCAGGTCGATTCCTGCGATACGAGCCATTCCTGCCTCCTACCTCTGTCGTTGCTTGTGTTTCGGGTTTGAGCAAATGATCCGGACAACACCACGCCGTCGGATGACTTTGCACTTATCACAAATTGGCTTAACGCTCGCTCGTACTTTCACAAGCTAACTCCTTACAAGTTCCGCGACCTAATCCGTCGCTTTGTAAAACCTTCGTGGTGATGCATTCGGAGGTGCCCCTCGATCTGAGACATTAGGTCAAGATCCACACCGACCATGATAAGAAGCGAAGTACCACCCATAAGAAACGCAACCTGCGCCGGAAAGTTGAACACGCTCTGAACGATCGTCGGGATCAATGCGATAAACGCCAGGAACAATGCACCGGGCAAAATAATCCGGTTTAGGATCCGGGTCAAGTGGCTCTCCATCTTCTCGGAACGTATGCCTGGAATTGATCCACCGTTCTCCCGGATGTTTTTGGCAATCTCCATTGGATTGAGCGTAACCTGCGTGTAGAAGTACGCAAAAAAGACAATCAACAGAGTATAGATGATCAAATACGGTGCACCGCTTGGGTTGAGCCAGTTCGCAAAATTCTGAAGCCACCGGGCGCTTGGCCCGATGCTTTGGGCTATCTGCAACGGAAACGTAAGAATGGCTGAGGCGAAGATAACCGGAATAACACCCGATGGGTTGATCTTAAACGGAATGTAAGTGTTTTGGGCTCCGTACATCTTGCGTCCGACAACACGCTTGGCGTAGTTGACCGGGATCTTTCGTTGCCCGCGCTGCTCATAGATGACAAGCGCCACGACAACCACAAACATCGCAAAAACCACGATCACAAATACCGGATTAAGCCGCCCCTCCCGGATGCTTTCCATAAGAATCCAGATTGCATTGGGCATACGCGCGACTATACCGGCAAATATGATAAGAGAGATGCCGTTTCCGACCCCCCGTTGATTTATCTGCTCGCCCAACCACATAAGGAACACCGTGCCCGACGTAACCGTAAGCATTGACACGACGGTATACAGTCCGCGATCGATGTTGATTGCGTCAGGAATACTGTCGGCAAAAACGGTTACCGCGGAAGATTGGATAAGACAAACAACAACGGTTCCATAGCGTGTATACCGCTGGATTTTCTTGCGACCACCATCTTCCTGCGAAATTCGCTTGAGCTTGGGGAACACCAATAGCAGGAGTTGCATAATGATCGACATGGAGATGTAGGGCATAATACCCAACATAAAGACGGAAAACCGCGAAAACGCCCCTCCGGCGAAAAAGTCCAGGAAGTCCGTGACGGAGATACCACCTGCCGCCTGCTGTGACAGAAAGTAGTTCTTGAGTGCGTTTACGTTAATTCCCGGAATGGGAATTGTCGCACCAAGACGGAAGATCATAAGTATGCCTATGGTAAAAAGCACACGAGATCTCAGGTCTTTGATGCGAAATATGTCGACCAGCGGGTTTCTTGCCATAACCTACGTTGCCCCCAATTCTCCTACTCGCCTTGCTCGTTTCTTTCTGTTGTACCCTCGGCCGCTTCGCTCTCAGCCACCGTTCCACCGGCTGCGACGATTTTCTCACGAGCCGACGCGGAGGTCTTCACCGACGCATCGACAGTGAGCTTTTTCGAAAGCTCACCGCCGCCGAGGATCTTTACGTACCGGTCCTTTGCCTTGATAACGCCCTTTTCGGCCAGCGACTGGAGAGTGACAATCGCGCCGGAGTCGAACTTGGCTTCGAGATCGACCAGATTAACAACGGTATACTCGACTTTGAACGGGTAGTTGGAGAAACCCCGACGCGCAATACGTCTGTAGAGAGGCATCTGGCCACCCTCAAAGCCGGGTCGTACGCCGCCGCCGGCACGAGCCCGCTGCCCCTTATGGCCTTTCCCAGAGGTTTTGCCTCGACCGGAGCCAGGGCCCCGACCACGAACCTTTTTATCCTGAGTCGCCCCCTCGGGGGGTCGTATTGTTTCCATAGTTACAAGATCTCCTCCACATCAACCATATAGAACACGGTCTTGAGCATGCCCTCTATGGCCGGTGTCAGCTCCTTTTCCACCGATTGATTCATTTTCCGAAGACCCAACGCTTGTATCGTTCTGCGATGCTTTGGAATACGACCAATCGGGCTTTTAACCAGCGAAATACGAACGGTCTTGGCCATTATCTACCCCCAGAACTCGGCAAGCGATTTGCCACGATTTCGTGCGACCGTGCGGGCTTCCATCAGACTCTCCAGGCCCTGAAATACGGCCTTTACAATATTGATAGGATTCTGCGAGCCAAGCGATTTACTCAAGATGTCGTTGATGCCGCCGACCTCCATAATCGCACGCACCGGTCCACCGGCGATAATGCCCGTTCCCGGGGCACCAGGTTTCAACAACACCCGACCGCTCTTAAACTCACCGACGACCTCGTGTGGGATCGTGCTGTTTTTGATGGGCACGGCAATCATGCTCTGCTTGGCCTTGTCGACACTCTTGCGAATAGCCTCGCTCACGTCGTTTGCCTTGCCAAAGCCGTAGCCTACACGGCCCGCTTTGTCGCCTACGACCACCAATGCCGAAAAAGAGAAACGACGTCCGCCCTTTACCACCTTAGCGACGCGGTTCAAGTTCACGAGTTTTTCGGTGATTTCTCTACCTTGATCTTGGTCCACTATTCCTCTTCTCCTAGAGCCGAACGCCGGCCTTTCTCACGCCGTCGGCAAGAGCCTTGATGACGCCATGGTACAGATTGCCGTTACGGTCAAACACAACCTTTTCTACGCCGAGTTGTTTCACCTTACTGCCCACCAGTTCGCCGAAGCGGGTCGCGTCTTCTACTCGTGATCGCAACTCGGACGCGTCGCCGGCACCGCTTTTGAGACCAAAAAGAGTATGACCGGCCACATCATCGATGACCTGGACATAAAGGTGGCGGTTGCTCTTGTACACACTCAGCCGCGGCCTGGCGGCCGATCCCGAGATCTTGTTTCGAATACTGAGCTTACGTCGCCGCAGCCGCTTTTGTTTCTGGATCAAACGCTTCATACCACTACCCTACTTGATGCCCGACTTGCCGACCTTGCGCCGGACGTACTCGTCTTCGTAACGAATGCCTTTGCCCTTGTACGGCTCCGGCGGCCTCAAATTCCGAATATTGGCGGCCACCTGACCTACCATGTGCCGGTCGATCCCGGACACGGTCAGCTTGTTAGGCCCGTCCACAACAACGGTTATCCCGTCCGGCACTACAAACTCGATCGGATTAGAGAACCCGAGATTCAAGACGAGGTTGTTCCCGGCCATCTCTACGCGATAGCCAACACCGTTCACCAACAGCGTCTTGCTAAAACCCTGGCTGACACCCGTCACCATGTTGCTCAGAAGCTTGCGATACAAGCCGTGGAGTGATTTCGCCTTTTTGCTCTCGCTCTTGCGCTCGACAAAACCCGAGCCGTCCTCGACGCGGACCGTGACCTCGGGTCGGAAACTCTGCGAAAGCTTGCCCTTAGGCCCCTCTACGGTTAGGACGTTTGTATCGACGTTGACCGTTACGCCCTTGGGAATCTGAACTGGAAGTCTTCCTACCCGTGACACCTTCTGCTCCTTACTACCAAATGGAACAAATCAGCTCGCCGCCCACGCGTCTCTCCGACGCCTTGCGTCCGGTCGTAACGCCTGCGGAGGTCGACACGATGATGGTCCCGTAACCGTTATAGACACGAGGCATCTTCCGATAGCCCGAGTAGACACGCCGCCCGGGTTTGGAAATGGTCTTGAGGCCATGAATAATCGGATTTGCCTCTTCGTCGTATTTCAGAAACACACGAATCAGGTTCTTTTCATCCTGATTCACCTTCTTGAAGTTCTTAATGTAGCCTTCGTTCTTGAGAATCTTTACGATCTCCAGCTTGAGCTTGGACGTATCGATGTCTACCTTCTCAAACCGCGCGAGACTTGCATTTCGAATCTTTGTCAGCATGTCCGAAATAGGATGAGAAACGCTCATTAATCGCTCCTACCAGCTTGACTTCGTGACGCCGGGAATCTTGCCTTCGTTCGCCAGCTTGCGGAAACAGACCCTGCAAAGCTGGAACTTGCGCATGTAGCCCCGGGGCCGACCACACACCCTACACCGGCGGACAAGACGCGTGACGTATTTCGGCTTTCTCTGCGATTTGATAATCATCGACTTCTTGGCCATAGATTCCCCTTACTTCCTAAACGGCATACCGAGTTTCTCGAGGAGACGCTTTGCCTCTTCATCGGTTTCCGCCGTTGTAACAATTGCAATGTTCATTCCGGACACACGTTCGATTTTGTCGTAGTCAATCTCCGGAAATATAATCTGCTCTGTAATTCCCAACGAATAGTTCCCGTGACCGTCGAAGGCGTTGGGATTAGAACCACGAAAGTCCTTAACCCTCGGAAGCGCAATATTCATCAGACGATCGAGAAACTCAAACATCCTGAAGCCCCGAAGCGTCACACGACAGCCGATCTCCATCCCCTCCCGGACCTTGAAGTTTGAGATCGACTTTTTTGCCTTTGTCTTTACGGCACGCTGTCCGGTAATACGCGTAAGCTCGTCGGTCGCCGCGTCTAAGAGCTTTTTGTTTTGAATTGCCTCACCCACACCCATGCTTACAACGACCTTTTCAAGCCGAGGGATCTGCATGGGAGAGCTGTACTGAAACTCTTCAAAGAGCTCCTTCTTTACCGTCTCTTGATACATGGTACTCAGCTTTGGTGCGGCCATTACAGCACCTCCCCTGTAGCTTTGGCCACGCGAACCTTTTTGCCGTTCTCAACGCGGTAGCCGACCCGGGTGGGCTTGCCCGACTTGGTGACGGGCATCACGTTCGACAGGTGGACCGGCGCCTCGATCTCGATAATGCCGCCACGGTCGTTCTGGTTTTTTTTGCGCATCGCCTTTTTGACCATGTTAATGCCTTCGATCAGTACGCGACCGGCCTCCCGGTCAACCCGAAGGACACGACCGGTCTTACCCCTGTCCTTCCCCGCAATGACCATGACCTCATCGTTTTTCCTGATTCGTGATGTATTACCGGCCATCCTACAAGACCTCCGGCGCGAGCGAGATGATCTTCATATAGTCACCCTCGCGCAGTTCCCGTGCAACCGGACCAAAAATCCGCTTTCCCTTGGGGTTCTTCTGCGGATCAACAATGACACACGCATTGTCGTCAAATCGTATGTAGGTCCCATCGCGGCGCTTTAACTCTTTTTTTGTGCGAACGATAACGGCTCGCTCGACATTGCCCTTTTTTACCGGCGCGTTCGGCAAGGCGTCCTTCACAGCGACAACAATGGTGTCGCCGACCCCGGCGCTCTTGCGCTTGCTTCCACCGAGGACCTTAACGCACTGCACGCGCTTGGCTCCGCTATTGTCGGCAACGTTTAAAAACGTGTTCATCTGAATCATGACAAATGCCCTGCCTTGGTCCTACCGCGCCCTCTCGACGATCTCGTGGAGACGCCAACGCTTGTCTTTGCTAATTGGGCGCGACTCAATGACCCGCACCGTGTCACCTAAATGGGCATCGTTGGCCTCGTCGTGCGCCTTAACCTTTTTTGTTTCCGTCAGGTACTTCTTGTAGAGCCTATGGGTCTTTCGTTCCGCAATGGCTACCACGATCGTCTTGTTCATTTTGTCGCTGACGACCCTGCCCGTCCAAATCTTCTTGCCGGTGTTCGCGCCGGTAACCGGATCTTCACCCGCACCTGCCACTTCAATTGTGCCGGTGCCGGTGCCTGTATCTACCGGTGCCGCCGCAGCCTCGACTGCCTCGCTTGTAGTGCCGGCAACCTCGGTCGTCTGAGTTTCGTCGCTCACGAAACGCCTCCTATCTGCCCAGATGAGACCTCATCCGACCCCAACTCGGCCTGCCCGGCTTCCGGGTGGTTATAAATCATATGGTTCAAACGTGCGAGCTTCCGTCGCAGCACCCGCTTCTGTAGCGGATTGTCGACATGCCCCACCACCATATCAAACCGAAGGTTGCGGTATTCCTTCTTGAGGTCCTCGCGCTTTTTCACCAACTCGGCGAAGGTTAGTTCCTTAAAAGAATCCCTCATGCCCTATTCTCCACGGAAAACAAACTTCGTCTTGATCGGAAGCTTGCTTGAAGCCAAATGCATGGCACTCTCGGCCAACTCCGTTGGGACACCGGCAATCTCGAACAGGACCGTGCCCCGCTTGACCGACGCAACCCAGTGCTCAGGTGAGCCCTTGCCCTTTCCCATACGAGTCTCAGCCGGCTTTTTTGTGTACGGTACATCCGGAAAAATCCGGATCCAAACCTTGCCGCCGCGCTTGATGTGGCGGGTCATAGCAATACGAGCAGCCTCGATCTGTCGGTTGGTGACCCACTTGGGCTCGAGGGCCACAAGGCCAAAGTCGCCAAAAGCTATGGTATTCCCACGCGTCGCCACACCGCCTAGGCACCGTTTGACTCGCCGTTGCCGTTTTCTATATCGAACTCTCTTAGGGCTTAACATTCTCTGCTCCTAACTCCCTATCCTCTCGCGCCCGATCGGTCCCGTCGAGACTTTACCAAAAGGCCGGCATCTTCCTTGGCGTCGCGGCGTAGGATCTCGCCGTTGAAAATCCAGACTTTGACGCCAATAGCCCCAAACGACGTGTGAGATTCCGCAAAACCGTAGTCGATATCGGCACGAAGGGTGTGCAACGGCACTCGGCCTTCGCGATACGTTTCCGTTCGCGACATTTCCGCACCCCCAAGGCGTCCTGAGATTTTGATCTTGATGCCCTGCGTTCCGGCCTTGACCGCATTGGCTATGGCGATTTTCATGGTGCGGCGGAACGACGCCCGTGACCGAAGCTGCCGTGCGACGTTGTATGCAATCACCTGCGCATTGGTTTCCGGTCGCTTGATCTCGCGAATCTTGATCTGAATCTTTTTACCCGCAGCCTTTTGGAGGATCCCGCCGATCTTTTCGATGTTGGAGCCCTTGGTTCCGATAATCACGCCCGGTCGCGCCGTGTGAATTACCAGGGTAATTCGCTGCGGATGGCGAATAATCTCGGCGTCAGCTATTTCGCCGTTGCGGGCTTCTGGAATTTCAGTCAACAGCCGCCGCAGACGCAGATCCTCGTGGAGGGTATCCGCGTAGTCTCGCGGATCCACGTACCACTTAGAGCGCCATGTTTTGTTTATGCCGAGCCTTAGGCCAAATGGATTTACTTTTTGTCCCACGCTACTCCCCCGACTTAGCTATCTCGTCGACGACGGCGGTTATATGGCTCATTCTCTTGAGCAAGAGATCCGCTCTGCCGCGACCGCGGCGCCAGATTCGCCTGAGCCTTGGTCCCTCATTTATATACAGCTCCCGAACGTAGAGCATATCTTCGTCGATGTTTTTGTTTTGGTACATCGCGTTCGACGCCGCGGACTGAATGACTTTGCGAAGAAGTCGCGCACCTTTGTGCGGCATACTCTCGAGCATGGCCATGACTTCCGGATACGGCCGTTTGCGAACGTTGTTGGCAACACGTCGCACCTTGGTCGGAGAAACAAGAACGTATCTGGCCAGAGCTCTGTAACCTGTCTGTTCCGCCATGATGACTCCTATCGCCTCCCAGCCTTTCTATCCGAACCGGCGTGCCCGCGGAATATCCGGGTCGGCGCAAACTCACCGAGTTTGTGACCGACCAAGTTTTCTGTTACGTATACCGGGACCCATGTTTTTCCGTTGTAGACGGAAACGGTAAAACCAACCATCTCCGGGATGATCGTTGAGCAACGAGAAAAGGTCTTTACCATCTTGCGCTCGCCGGACTTGCTCATCGCAAGAATCCGCGTATAGAGACTCTTCTCGATAAACGGCCCTTTTTTGATCGATCTAGACACCCTTATCTCCTACTGCTTTCGCCGCTTGACGATAAACTTGCTCGACGACTTACGCTTTTTCCGCGTCTTGTAGCCCTTTGTCGGCGTACCCCAGGGCGAGACCGGATGCCTACCGCCTGAGGTCCGCCCCTCGCCACCACCATGCGGGTGGTCGACAGGATTCATCACAACACCACGAACCTTAGGACGCCGTCCAAGCCATCTGTTCCGGCCGGCTTTTCCGAGGGACACGTTCATGTGATCCTCGTTGCCCACGGCGCCGATCGTCGCGTGACATCGCCGAAAGACCATCCGCATCTCGCCCGACGGAAGCCTGAGCGTTACGTAGTCTCTATCCTTGGCAACAATTGTTGCACCCGCCCCCGCGGCCCGAACCAGTTGCCCCCCCCGCCCGTGCTGCAACTCGACGTTGTGCACGACCGTTCCAAGGGGAATCTTCTCCATGGGCAAACAGTTACCCGCGCGAATCGGCGCCTGATCACCGGCCGCGACATCGTCCCCGACCGCCAGACCCTTCGGCGCGAGGATGTACCGCTTATCGCCGTCCGCGTACACCACCAACGCAATGTTGGAACTCCTGTTGGGGTCGTACTCAATAGCCATTACTGTACCCGGGACATTTAGTTTTTGCCGGGAGAAATCGATCTCTCTGTATCGCCTCTTGTGGCGTCCGCCCTTTCGCCGGACACTGATCCGACCGTTGGAGTCGCGGCCCGCCTTGAAGGCCCTACCCTTGGTGAGGGCCTTTTCAGGAGCGCTACGGGTAATCTCCTCGAAGGACAGACCAATCTTGTACCTAAGCCCCGGCGTTTTTGGATTAAAGGTCTTTAAAGGCATAGTCTTCCCCTACGCACCTTCGAAGATTTCGATCTTCTCATCGGGCGGAAGTGTTACAACCGCCTTTTTCCATGACGAAGTAAAGCCACGGCGATACCGCACACGCTTCGGCTTCCCTCTAACATTCATCACATTGCAAGCGACCGGATTGACGTTAAACATATGCTTGATGGCCGACATAATCTGAATTTTGTTGGCTCGAGGATCAACCCGAAACGAATACTTGTGTCGTTCCCGTTCGCGGTTTGTTTTTTCGCTCAAGAGCGGCTCGATGACGATCTGATCAAGCTCCATTACACGCCCCCATTCCCGTAGAACTCGCCGAGCTTTTTCGCGGCGGACTCCAGGACCAGAACACGCTTGCCGTAGAATAAATCGTGGGCGCGGAGCCGGTTATACGACAGAAACGAAACCCACGGCACATTCCGGCCGGCGCGGCGAATCATCGACGCCTCCTCTCCGAGAATCACAACAGTCCTGTCACCGTCGGAAAGGTTTTTTATTACGCCTATAAAGTCGCGCGTTTTGCCGCTGTCGACGTCAAAGTCTTCCACCACCGCCAGCGTGTCGCTTTGGGTCTTGAGGCTCAACAACGACATCATCGCCAAGCGTTTCAGCTTCCGCGGCAACGTGTATGCGTAGCTGCGCGGCTTGGGACCAAACACCGTTCCGCCGCCGACCCAGACCGGCGAGCGCTTGGTGCCCGACCTCGCACGACCCGTGCCTTTCTGCCGCCACGGCTTTTTGCCGCTTCCCCGAACTTCGGAGCGACCTTTTGTGGAGGCGGTTCCGACCCGGCGATTTGCAAGCTCGTTTCGAATTGCGTGATATACGGATCCATGGCTTACCTCACGGCCGAACACGGCGTCGTCAAGGTCGATCTTGCGGATCTCTTTTCCTTCTACTGAAAGTACAGGCCGTTCCATCTTCTTCCTCTATCCAGTCCCGTCCGAATCACCGGGCTTTTTTTATGGCTCCACGGACAAAAACGTACGTGTCGTTGGGGCCGGGAACCGCGCCTTGAACCAACAGTGCATTTTTCTCAGTGTCCACTTTTACCAGGCGCAGGTTGTGTACGGTGACCCTGTCGTGACCCATCCGGCCGGCCATCTTGGTTCCCTTGATGACCCGGGACGGTGATGCCGCCATACCGGTCGAACCGTTCTGACGGTGGAACTTGGAACCATGGGTCTTCCGACCACCGCTGAACCCATGCCGCCGCATGACTCCTTGATATCCCTTACCTTTTGAGACACCGATGACATCTACAAAAAGCGAGTTCTCAAAGAGCTCGAGGCCAAGAGAATCACCGACTTCTTTGTCCGTGTCGTAGCCTCTCAGCTCACGAAGGAAGCGCTTGGGTGCCACTCCCTCCGCGAATTGGCCGAGGTATGGCTTTGATGCGCGCTGCGGTTTGATGTCGCCCGCGCCCAGCAAGACGGCCTCGTAGCCGTTTTTTTCTTCCGTGCGCTTGCCGACGACCACATTTGGCTCGAAGGTGATCACCGTAACCGGAACCAGCGCACCCGTCTCGTCAAAAACCTGTGTCATTCCGGCCTTTTTGCCGATCAACCCGAACATGTCCTTTTCCTTTACTGCTTGATCTCAACATCTACGCCCGCGGGAAGCTCAAGCTTCATCAAGGCGTCCATGACCACGGAGGTCGGCTGAATAATGTCTATCAAGCGCTTGTGTGTGCGCATTTCAAACTGCTCCCGCGCCTTTTTATTGACGTGGGGCGACTTGAGCACCGTGTACTTGTTGATGCGAGTCGGCAACGGAATCGGTCCCGATACCTCGGCGCCTGACTTCTGCACCGTTTGAACTATGGCCTTAGCACTTTGATCGATGAGCTCAGGATCAAATGCTCGTAACCGAACTCGGATCTTGTCATGCGCCACTACAACGCCTCCTACAAATTGCGCGGAGCAGAGACAACAAGGCCTTGCCCGTCACCGGCGAAGCGCCGACCTGGGCAAGGCCCGTGTATCATCCCTACTCGATGATCTCGATGACCTGGCCGCTTGCAACCGTGCGGCCACCTTCGCGAATGGCAAAGCGCAAACCTTTATCCATAGCGATGGCATGAATAAGCTCAACAATAATTTCCGTGTTATCCCCGGGCATGACCATTTCTTTTCCCTCGGGGAGAGTCACGGTTCCGGTGATGTCCGTAGTTCGGAAGTAGAACTGAGGCCTGTAGCCCGAGAAAAACGGAGAGTGTCGACCACCTTCTTCCTTGCTCAAGCAGTAGATCGTTCCCTTGAACTTGGTGTGCGGCGTGATGGAGCCGGGCTTTGCCAAAACCTGACCACGCTCCACCTCTTTTTTTTCAACGCCACGAAGGAGCGCTCCGATGTTGTCTCCTGCCTCACCACGGTCGAGCAGCTTGTTAAACATCTCAACTCCGGTGCACACGGTCTTTTTTGTGGGACGAATACCAATAATCTCGATTTCGTCACCAACCTTAATAACACCACGCTCGATACGGCCGGTAACTACCGTTCCACGACCCTGAATCGAGAACACGTCCTCGATCGGCATTAGGAACTCTTTGTCGATGTCGCGTTCCGGAAGCGGGAAATACGCGTCCATTGCCTCGAGAAGGTCGGTTATGGTTTTGGTCTTTTCATCGTCGTCTGGATTGTTCATCGCCTCAAAGGCACTTCCCTTGATGATGGGAATCTCGTCTCCGGGGAACTCGTAGCTGTTCAAGAGGTCACGGACCTCTTCCTCGACCAACTCGATAAGATCCGGATCGTCTACCTGGTCCGTCTTGTTTATGTAGACGATGACGGCCGGCACGCCAACCTGACGAGCGAGCAGGATGTGCTCGCGAGTCTGCGACATAACACCGTCGGTGGCGGATACAACCAGAACGGCGCCGTCCATTTGGGCGGCACCCGTGATCATGTTTTTGATGTAGTCTGCGTGACCCGGGCAGTCTACATGCGCGTAGTGCCGATTGGGCGTCTGATATTCTACGTGGCGGGTGTTGATCGTGATACCACGTGCCTTTTCTTCCGGCGCATTGTCGATGTCTTCATATTTCATGACCTTGCTGCCGGTGGTTTTTGCACTCAGCATTGTGATTGCAGCGGTTAGAGTGGTCTTGCCATGGTCGACGTGACCGATCGTGCCTACGTTGATGTGAGGCTTAGACCTCTGAAACTTTTCTTTCGCCATTGCGCCCTCCTTGCGCCATACCTTTGTTGTTTCCGCGGCGCGGACTTCGACCTCGCTCGCGTCCTGAGCTGGGTAGGGAAGCTCGTAATGTACCGAGGGGGGATACGCGTGTCAAGTGGGTGGCAAAAGCAGCTTGTCTCGGTCGAAACGACCGAGATACCGTATGAGTCATCCGGTAACAAGCCACCTAGCCCTCCGACGTGACGGCGCACCTTCTCGGAGCACCCCTTTTGGCCTCGGACGACCGGTTTGGCCTTATCGGCACCAGTTTGGCAGCGGCACATTGCCATTTTGCCGCCGACCACTTAGCACCGTAAGCTAATCTATGTCCACGCGACCGCGTCTTCTTTTACGCGCCGCGGGACGCTTTACCAACGATAGTGGGCAAACGCCTTGTTGGCTTCCGCCATTCTATGGGTATCTTCCTTTTTCTTGAAGGCCGTACCCGTCTGATTAAACGCATCCAGGAACTCCGCGCCAAGCTTTTTTCCCATAGACTTGCCGCTCCGTGCCCGTGATGCCGCGATGATCCACCGCATGGCCAATGCCTCGCGACGGTTGTCTCTGATCTCAACCGGGACCTGGTAGGTGGAGCCACCGACTCGCCGGGACTTCACCTCAACCATGGGCTTTACGTTATCCAGTGCTTTCAAAAAGACCTCGAGGGGTTTTTTGTCCGCTTTTCCATCCAGCGACTCGAGCGCTTCGTACATAACGTTCGCACTGGTAGACTTTTTGCCGTCGTACATCATCCGCGTAATAAACTTGGTGACGGTGACATTATTGTACCGTGGATCGGGTAGCACCGGCCGCGGTGGAACGATTTTGCGTCGTGGCATCTCGATTCCTCCTACGCTTTGGGCCGCTTGGTGCCGTACTTGGACCGGCCCTGGCGCCTATCTTCAACTCCCAAGGTGTCTTTGGAGCCCCGAACAATGTGGTACCGAACGCCGGGAAGGTCTTTGACCCGCCCACCCCGCAGCAGCACCACCGAGTGCTCCTGGAGGTTGTGACCGATACCGGGAATATAGGCGGTTACTTCGATGCCGTTGCTAAGGCGCACACGAGCCACCTTCCTCAATGCCGAGTTCGGCTTCTTTGGGGTTATTGTCATGACCCTAGTGCAGACGCCCCGCTTTTGGGGGCAAGACTGGAGCGCGGGTGACTTTGTGCCTTTCAGCTGGCGCTCCCTTCCTTTTCGGATAAGTTGATTAATTGTTGGCATTTATCGTCTATACCTCTCCAATATCATGAGCGCCAACAGTATCAAAGGCGCATCACGGGTGTCAAGTGTTTACTCCGCCTCGAAGACTTCGACTTGCTCCGGCATACCGGCCTCGGCCGCTTCCCGCTCGAGGCGCTCTTTCTCACGAGCCCTGAGCTCGACAATTCGCTCCATGTGGGCGTCGAGGTCTTCTTTGTTCTCATCGTACAACTTGATGTTTTTGTAGGCACGGATTCCCGTACCCGCCGGAATCAGGTGTCCGATTACGACGTTTTCTTTGAGCCCGCGCAGACTGTCCTGCCGCCCTTCTATGGCCGCGTTTGTTAGGACCCGTGTGGTTTCCTGGAAGGATGCCGCCGAGATCCACGAGTCGATGTTGAGCGACGCCCGCGTGATTCCGAGGAGCAGGGGACGACCGACGGCCGGCTGACCACCCTCTCGAACGACCTTCCGGTTTTCTTCCTGAAAGCGGTGTTTATCGACCTGCTGGCCAAAAATAAAGTTCGTGTCGCCGACTTGTACAATCTCGATCTTGCGCATCATCTGGCGAATGATCACACCGATATGCTTGTCGTTTATGTTTATGCCCTGGAGGCGGTAGACCTCCTGCACTTCGTTGACCAAAAAGCTCTGAAGCGCATTCTCTCCGAGGATGCCCAGAATGTCGTGAGGATCGATGCTTCCGTCGCACAGCATGTCGCCGGCTTGGACCGTATCTCCCTCCCGAACAAGCAGATACTTGCTGATGGGCACAAGGTGCTTGTACTCCTTGCCGTAGCCGTCCTCTACCACGATGACACGCTTGCCCTTTACGATATTCTTGAATCGCACCGTACCGCTGATCTGCGCCAATACAGCGGCGTTTTTTGGCTTGCGGGCCTCGAAGAGCTCACCGACGCGCGGTAGACCACCGGTGATGTCACGTGTTTTGACACTTTCTTTGAGAAGCTTGGCAAGTGTCCGACCGGATGTCACCTTTTCGCCGTCTTCCACGTTGAGGTACGCCGACCCGGGCAGGTGGTAGACGGTTATCTCCTCTCCCCGGTCGTCGACTATACGGACCCGCGGTTGCAGGCTTTCGAGCGTTACGTCGGTGATCTTCTTCTCTATGTTACCCGTCTCTTCGTCAACCTCTTCTTTAAGGGTGGTTCCCTGCACAATGTCCTCAAAAGCTACAACACCGTCGTACTCGCTGATAATGGGCTCGGAAAACGGGTCGAAGGTAGCGATGGGCTCTTCAGAGTCCAGGACCTCCCCTTCGGAAACTCGAAGCTCGGCGCCTGACCTGACCTCGACTTTCTGTGCCTGTGACACAAAGAGCAATCGTTTTTCCTTTTTGAAGACATAGGCGTTTTCGTCCGCCGCGACCTCAGTCTTTCCGCGAGCGATGATAGGCTGTCCTCGAACGATTTTCTGGCCGTCTTCCGCCAACACCTTGTCGCGGGCGTTGAGCGGCATTTCGCCGAGAACTCGGCTAACGGTCACCCTGCCCTTCCTGGTAAACAACCGCGAACCGTTTTTCAACGTAACGATGTTGCCGACGATGTTGTTCACCAGCACCGGATACTTGAGATAGACCCGGTTCTCTTCGGTCGATCTCGTTGCGGCACCGCCGATGTGGAAGGTACGCATCGTGAGCTGGGTACCCGGCTGGCCGATGGACTGGGCGGCAACAATGCCAACCGCCTCTCCGATGTCTACCGTTCGGTTGGAAGCAAGGTTCCGGCCGTAACAGCGACGGCAGACGCCGAACTCCGCCTCGCAAGTGAGCACCGTCCGGATGCGCACCGTCTCGATACCGACTTCCTCTATCAGCAAGGCCTTGTCATCGGTAACCTCTTCGTTTACATCAACAATCACCTCGCCGGTGATAGGATGCTTTACTCGCTCCAACGTAAATCGACCCGCAATCCGGTCGCTCAGGGTCTCGACGATCTCTTCACCATCTTTGAGAGCACTCATCTCGATGCCGTTGATGGTGCCGCAGTCCTCGTCGTTGACGACGACGTCTTGGGCGATGTCCACCAGGCGTCGCGTGAGATAGCCGGCGTCGGCGGTCTTTAAGGCGGTGTCTGCCAGGCCCTTACGCGCACCGTTAGTAGAGATAAAAAACTCGATGACGGACAGTCCCTCTTTGAAGTTCGAACGGATCGGCAGCTCGATGATGTCTCCGGACGGCTTGGCCATAAGGCCACGCATTCCGGCAAGCTGCCTGATCTGACTACGGGATCCACGGGCTCCGGAATGTGCCATCATGTAGACGGGATTAAAGCCGGTCCGGTCGTCCTGCAATCGCTTCATCATAACGTTGGTCAGGTCTTCGTTTGTTTTACTCCACACCTGAACAACGCGGTTGTACCGTTCTTCACCGGTAATGTGACCCTGTTGATACTGGCCGATAATCGACTCGACCTCTGTATTTGCCTTGTCCAGCATGTCCCGCTTTTCCTCGGGAACAAGAATGTCTTCCATGCCGATGGTGGCGCCAAAGATCGTCGCGTACTGGAATCCGAGCCGCTTTACTCCGTCAAGCATTTCCACGGTTACGTGGGGGCCCTGCTCCATATGAACCCGCGAGATAAGTGCCCGAAGCTCTTTGTCACCAAGAGATTCGTTGACGTAGTCGACCGTCTTGGGCATGCCGTCGTTGAAGATCAACCGCCCGACGGTCGTCTCGAGCCACTCACCGTCAATTCTGACCTTGATAAGGGCCTGGTAGTCCACGGCGCGGACGTCTACCGCGAGAATAGCTTCGTCGGGCGAAGAGAAGTGCTTGCCCTCACCGGGTGCTCCCGGGCGAGCCATCGTCAGATAGTTTATTCCCAGAACCATATCCTGGGACGGAAAGACGATCGGCTTGCCGTTTGCGGGGTTCAAGAGGTTCCGGCTCGAGAGCATAAGCGTCCAGCACTCTATCTGCGCCGCCTGCGTCAGCGGGACATGAACGGCCATTTGGTCGCCGTCAAAGTCCGCGTTGAATGCATGGCAGACCAGCGGGTGGAGCTTGATCGCCTTGCCGTCGACGAGCACCGGCTCAAAGGCCTGAATGCCCAAGCGGTGAAGCGTCGGGGCGCGGTTCAGCATCACGGGGTGCTCGCGCACGACTTCATCCAACACCGCCCAAACCTCGGGCGTCTCCTGCTCGACGAGTGTTTTTGCCTTTTTGATGTTGTAGACGACGTCTTTCTCTACAAGCTTCTTCATGATAAACGGCTTGTAGAGCTCGAGCGCCATCTTGGTCGGCAGGCCGCACTGGTGGAGCTTGAGCTCCGGACCGACCACAATAACCGACCGGCCGCTGTAGTCGACGCGCTTTCCCAGCAGATTCTGCCGAAATCGTCCTTGCTTGCCCTTTAGCATGTCCGACAGCGATTTGAGCGGCCGATTCGAGGCCCCTTTTACGACTCGCTTTTTCTTCGAATTGTCGAAGAGCGCGTCGACCGCCTCCTGGAGCATTCGCTTTTCGTTACGGATGATAATGTCCGGCGCGTTTAACGCCATGAGCCTCTTCAGGCGGTTGTTTCTGTTAATGACCCGACGATACAGGTCGTTGAGGTCGGACGTGGCAAAGCGACCGCCGTCGAGCTGCACCATCGGCCGGAGCTCCGGCGGGATCACCGGAATCACGTCGAGGATCATCCATTCCGGCCGGTTCTCAGAATCCCGGAAGTGCTCGACAATCTCGATGCGCTTTAGCAGACGCTTGTCCGCCTTGGCGCCCTTCTCGACCATCGTTTGGCGCAATTCCGCGGAGAGGGCATCGAGGTCGAGGTTCTCGAGCAGCGTCCTGACCGCCTCCGCACCGATGCCGGCGGAAAACGACATGCCAAACCGCTCTTTGGCATCCAAGTAATCCTCCTCGGTGAGGAGGTCCATCTTTTTTAGGTCCGTGTCACCGGGGTCGATAACGATGTACTTCTCGTAATAAAGGATTGACCTAAGGGCCGCGATGGTAAGGTCCAAGAGCAGACCCATACGGGACGGCACGGAGCGATAGTACCAGATGTGGGAGACCGGAGAGGCGAGCTCGATGTGGCCCATCCGCTCACGGCGCACCTTGAAGTGGGTCACCTCAACGCCGCAACGGTCACAGATAACACCTTTGTACCGAATCGATTTGAACTTTCCGCAGTAGCACTCCCATTCTTTTGTCGTGCCGAAAATCCGCTCGCAGAAAAGCCCGTCCTTCTCCGGCCGCAGGGTGCGGTAGTTTATGGTTTCGGGTTTTTTGACTTCGCCGTAGCTCCACGCCCGCACCTGGTCCGGTGCGGCGAGGCGAATCATAATGCTATCAAAGTCTTGAATATCTCTCATTAACCTGTCCCTCCAAAGCCGGTACTCCGCGCCGGCGCCCTGCGCCGACTCGCACACTACGCCGCTTACTGCACCGTGTGCGCTAAAAGTTGGATCCCTGCCTGTTGATAAGCTCTTCGTCCCGTTCCGTGAGGGGCACCTGCTTGCCCTTGTTATCGTAAATCGACACGTCCAACGCCAGGCCACGCAGCTCCTGCACAAGCACGTTAAAGCTCTCAGGAACACCGGCCGCGGTTGACGGCTCACCCTTCACAATGCTTTCGTAAATCTTGGCTCGGCCGTTCATGTCGTCCGACTTGATGGTCAGAAGCTCCTGGAGCGTGTTCGCGGCTCCATATGCCTCGAGCGCCCATACCTCCATTTCACCGAGGCGCTGGCCTCCGAACTGGGCCTTCCCGCCAAGGGGCTGCTGTGTAACCAGACTGTAGGGACCGGTGGACCGGGCGTGCATCTTGTCGTCAACCAGGTGGTGGAGCTTCAACATGTACATGTAGCCGATCATCACGTCGTTCTCAAACGCCTCCCCGGTGCGACCGTCGTAGAGAGTCGTTTTTGAGCTCGTCGGCAGCCCTGCGCTTTCGAGACGCTCTTCTATCATCTCGTTGCTCGCGCTCTCGAATACCGGAGTTGAATACCACTCGTCCAACCCGACGGCAGCCCAGCCGAGCTCCGTCTCGAGAATCTGACCAAGATTCATCCGCGACGGTACGCCCAACGGGTTCAAGCAGACCTCGAGCGGCGTGCCTTCGGCCGTATACGGCATATCCTCCTCAGGCAGCACACGGGCAATAACGCCCTTGTTTCCGTGGCGTCCTGCCATCTTGTCGCCTTCACGCAGCTTGCGTTTTGTGGCGATGAGGACTTTGACGACCTCGTCGACGCCGGGAGATAAATCATCACCTTCACTCCGGCGAAGTCGTTGTACGTCGATAACGGTGCCCTCGATTCCGTGCGGCACCCGCAGAGAGGTGTCCCGCACCTCTTTAGCTTTCTCACCAAAGATGGAGTTCAACAGCTTGAACTCGGGAGTGGTCTCAGTCTCGGATTTTGGCGTCACCTTCCCGACCAGGATAAAGCCCGAGGCAACCTTTGCGCCGATTCTAACGATTCCCTCCTCGTCGAGCTGCTCCAACGCGCGCTCCGAGGTGTTTGGTATATCGCGGGTAATCTTTTCCGGCCCAAGCTTTGTCTCGCGGACATCGACGGTAAACTCTTTGATGTGCACGGAGGTAAAGATGTCTTCTTTGACAATCTTCTCGGATATAAGAATCGCGTCCTCGTAGTTGTATCCGTTCCACGGTACAAACCCGACCAGCACGTTTCTGCCCAACGCCAGCTCGCCCTTGAACGTTGCGGGCCCATCGGCGATGGCTTGTCCGGCCTTGACCTTTGCGCCAGGCGGAACAATCGGCTTCTGGATAAAGCAGGTGTCCTGGTTGGTGCGCTGATACTTAATCATGTCGTACACGTCGACATCGTTTTTGCTCGAGGCATCGTCCGGCTTTACGACGATACGGGTTGAGCTCACGTAGTCCACAACGCCCGACCGATCGGCCTTCACGAGGACGCCGGAGTCGTAGGCGCACTTACTCTCCATGCCCGTACCGACGCGCGGCGGCTCGGGAAACACAAGCGGTACCGCCTGGCGCTGCATATTCGAGCCCATCAGCGCGCGGTTGGCGTCGTCGTGCTCCAAAAAGGGAATAAGCGACGCCGAAACCGAGATGATCTGCTTCGGGGAGACGTCCATGTACTGAACGTGCTCCGGCGAGCGGGTGATGTAGTCGCCGGAGTTTCGCACCGACACCTGATTGGCGAGGAAGTTGCCCTTTTCATCCAACGGCGCGTTCGCCTGAGCGATGTAGTACTTCTCTTCATCCATCGCCGACAAATACTCGATGTCGCGGGTAGCGCGGCCGTCCACGACCTTTCGGTAGGGAGTCTCTAAAAACCCGTACTCGTTGACCTGCGTGTAGTTTGCAAGCGACACAATAAGCCCGATGTTTGGACCTTCCGGCGTCTCGATCGGACACATTCGCCCGTAATGGGTGTAGTGCACGTCACGTACTTCGAAACCCGCGCGGTCGCGGGAAAGGCCACCGGGGCCAAGCGCATTGAGCCGCCGCTTATGCGTTAGCTCGGACAGTGGGTTTACCTGGTCCATAAACTGCGAAAGCTGGCTCGAGCCGAAGAACTCCTTGACCGCTGCCACGATGGGTTTGATCGAGGTGAGGTCCTGCGGTTTTATTGTGTCCGTCTCTTTGAGCGACATGCGCTCCTTTGCGATGCGCTCCATGCGCGCAAATGCTGTCTTGAGTTGGTTGGCCAAGAGCTCGCCCACCGAGCGCACGCGCCGGTTGCCCAAGTGGTCGATATCGTCGACATTTGTCTCTCTGATATAGACACGGATCAGAAACCGCATCGTGTTTACAATGTCGTCTTTGGTGAGGAGGTGGGAATCCGTCGGGTCGGGATAGTCGAACTTTTTGTTTAGCTTGTAGCGTCCGACACGCCCGAGGTCGTAGCGACGAGCCGTAAAAAACATCGAGTTGAAATCTTTCTCCGCGCTTTCCACGGTAATCGGCTCACCCGGCATAATTACCGAATACACAACCGAGAGGGCATCCTCGTGGGTCGGTTCGTCGTTGTCCGTATCGTCGCGAGTGTACTTGCTCTCCTCCCGCTCAAAACAGTTGAGAATAATCTCCGAATGGAGAGAGTCCGGATGGTCACGATCGATAACCTCTACATCTGCGACATGGCTGTGAACAAGCTCATCGACATCGTGAGGGTGAATCTTGTCGCCGGCCCGGTAGAGTTTCTTCTCCGCGCCGCTCTCTCCATCCTTGATATACACGGCACGCGAAAACACACGCCCGACAAGTGTGTCTTTTTCGTCGGCGCTGTTTCCGACAGGCAGAGTCTCGGTTTGATAGAAGAGATCGATAATCTTCTCGCGCGAATCGAACCCGAGGGCACGCAAGAATAGCGTCCCAAGGATACGCTTTTTACGGTCGATCTTGGCGTAGACCAGCTCTTTTTTCTGGTCGATCTCAAACTCGAGCCACGAACCGCGATACGGAATTATCCGCGATGAGTACACACCTTTTTCGTGCGAGAAAATCACACCCGGCGACCGGTGAATCTGGCTTACAACCACACGTTCGGCACCGTTTATGATAAAGGTGCCACGGTTGGTCATTAGGGGAATGTCGCCCATATAGATGTCTTTCTGCCGGATCTCACCGGTTTCCAAAAAAATCAAATTGAGGCGAGCCTTGATCGGGACCGCATAGCTATGCCCCTTCTGCTTGCACTCGGCCTGGCTGAACTTGATATTCTCTTCATCCAGGGTATAATGATCGTACTCCAGGCGCATGTCGCCGTTCTGGCTTTCGATGGGGAACGTAGACTGAAAGACCTCTTCGAGTCCCTGAGTCCGGATCGGTTCGCCTTGCTTCATGCGCTCACGTTGAAGAAATCGCTCATAGGACGAGATCTGGATGTCAACCAGGTCAGGCAGCTCCATAACGGACTGCGTACTCGTCCCTACGACGGTTCGCTCGATCTCGGTTTTTCTATCGAACATCTAGGTTCCTCCCAGTTGGGTTAGCTACGACGACGCACCACAACCGGCAGCTTGCCGGCCGTGGTGCTGATCGAGAAAAGTTGCGTTGCTACTCGAGTGTCCTCGGGCTTACTGCAGCTCGACAGTGCCGCCCGCCGCCTCGATCTTTTCTTTAATCGAATTCGCCTCCTCCTTAGAGACGTCTTCTTTGATGGCCTTGCCACCTTCTTCAACAAGATCCTTAGCCTCTTTGAGACCTAAACCGGTAATGGCACGGACCTCTTTGATGACCGGGATTTTTTTGCCGTCGGCAAAACCCTTGAGGACAACGGTGAACTCCGTTTTCTCTTCGGCAGCCTCGGCAGCTTCGCCACCGGCAGCGCCAGGAGCTGCAACGGCGACCGGAGCAGCGGCGGTTACGCCGAACTTCTCCTCCATTGCCTTTACCAATTCGCTCACTTGGAGCACGGTCATGTTTGAAATCGCGTCGAGGATTTCGTCTGTTGTCGGAGTTGCCATATTATCTTCCTCCTTGATGTATTGCCGGCGATAGCATGGCAGATATGCGGAAGGCTAACGCCGGAAGTGTTATAAGTCAGGCCTCCGCCTTTTGGTCGGCAACTGCCTGCAATGTCCGTACCAGTTTTGTGACAACGCCGTTGAGCGCGAACACAAAGTTCTGCACCGGAGCGTTCATCGTGCTCATAAGCATTGCGATAAGTTGGTCGCGGCCCGGAAGCTTGGAGTAGGCCTCCATCTGACCGGCATCGTACAAGTTGCCGTCCACAAGACCACCCTTGACGCCGACCGGAGCCTCCTTCGCAAAGTCAAACAGCGCCTTGGTGACCGCGTTGGAGTCTTCCGTTACAAACGCCAGAGCCGTAGGGCCGACCAGTAGATCGGCAACTTCGGGGTGGTCCATATCCTTGAAGGCAATGCGGGCGTGTGTGTTTTTCACAACGTGGTATTCCGCGCCCATCTCCGCGAGTTTTCGCCTCAGACCGGTAATCTGTTCTACGGTCAACCCACGGTAGTCGGTAAACACAAAATCGGTTACGCCGGAGAGCGACTCCTTGATCTCCCTGACCGCATCTACCTTGGTCTGGTTCACTTTGGTTTGGTAGGCACTCATACAGCAACCTCGCTCGTTTGTACCTTGACGCCGGGGCCCATCGTGGACGATACGGCGATAGTCTTAACAAATGCGCCCTTGGTCTCAGGCGGACGTTTTTTTTCCACCTCAGAAATGACCAGCTCCGCGTTCTCGCGAATTTTTTCGACATCCATGGACGCCTTGCCAACCGAAAGGTGCACAACCCCGGTTTTGTCACTGCGGTACTCAACACGGCCTTTTTGCAGTTCGGCGATGGCATCCTTGAGATCGAAGGTAACGGTCCGGGTCTTGGGATTCGGCATAAGACCACGACGGCCGAGAATCGGTCCCAGGCGGCCGACGTCTTTCATCATGTCGGGAGTGGCGACGGCAACGTCAAAATCCAGCCACCCGTCCTTGATCTTTTCTACAAGATCCGTGTCACCGACATAGGTAGCACCCGCCTCCTGAGCCTCTTGCGCCTTTTCACCCTTCGCAAACACGAGTATCTTTTTATCGGCGGTGAACTGGTTGGGAAGAACCAATGTGTCACGCACTGTGGCACTTTTTTTGAGGTTCAAGTTCATAGAAAGCTCGATGGTTTCGTCAAACTTGGCCGAGGCGGACTTTTTAACGATTTCCAGAGCTTCCGGAACCGAGTACGCAGACGTCTTGTCGTAGGTCTCAACAACCTTTCGATATCGTTTTCCCCGTTTCATCCGGCAACCTCCACGCCCATGCTGCGAGCGGTGCCGGCGACGATGCTCATGGCGGCCTCGATCGAGTTTGCGTTGAGGTCCGGCATTTTTATCTCTGCGATTTCTTTGACCTGAGCCTGGGTGAGCTTTCCAACTTTCACACGATTGGGCTCCGCCGAAGCCGTCTCCAGGTTCAGGGCCCGCTTGATAAGCACCGCCGCCGGAGGCGTTTTTGTGATAAACGAGAAGCTCCGATCCGCGTACACCGTAATAACTACGGGAACGATCAGACCGGGCTCGACGTTCTTAGTAGCGTCGTTGAACTGCTGCACAAACTGCGGCGCACTGACGCCATGAGGTCCAAGGGCCGGACCAACCGGCGGTGCCGGAGTCGCCTTCCCCGCAGGGACCTGCAGCTTGATTAAGGCTGCAACCCTCTTCTTTGCCATATCTGCTCCTTCTGTGGTACAAACCCCGGGAGTCGGTCATGCCGCCCCGGGTCCCATCAGGGGAAAATCGCTCTCCGCAGCACTGCTGAGGTACGACTTCCCGTTACAGCTTCTCCACCTGGAGAAAATCAACTTCTACGGGAGTGGACCGACCGAAAATGCCGACCGTCACCCGAAGCTTTCCCTTTTCTACGTTTACCACCTCCACGTTTCCGGTGAACGTGTTGAACGGTCCATCGATGATCCGCACCGTCTCACCGACCGAATAGGTCTGTTTGGGCTTGACGACCTTTTCGCCCTTGATTTGCCCCGTCTTTTGCAGGATCGAGCGAGCCTCTTCAGAAGAGATCGGCTGCGGTTTTGCGCCGGGCGATGAACCGACAAAGCCGGTAACACCCTGCACTTTGCGAATCCGGGAACAAACCTGCTTCCAGCTCAGATCCGGCAAGTCCATTTCCAAGAGGATGTAGCCTGGAAGAAACTTCTTTGTGGAAACCTTTTTCTTCCCGTCGCGAACCTCTACAACTTGCTCCGAAGGAACCTTGATGTCCGAAAGAACGTCATCAAATTGCCCTTCGTCTTTCATAATTCGAAGGGTTTTTTCGATTTTGTTCTCGTATCCTGAATATGTGTGAAGTACGTACCAGCTTTTTGCCATTCGTTACTATCCGGATTGATCGATGAGGGCGGGCCCTAAAAGATCAAGTCTACGGCTGAGAGGAGCAGGAAGTCGACCACACCCAACACGGCGGCGAAAATGGCCACCGAGATAAGAACGACCTTTGTGGAAGACGCAACTTCCTCGCGAGTCGGCCAAACGACGCGGCGGAGCTCTGCATAGCTGTCTTTAAAAAACTGAACGATCTTTTTCATTCCGCCTCCCCGCGCCGGAAACACATGACTTCCGGCTCTTTTCTTGATCACAGGCCAGGTAGGATTCGAACCTACAACATCCGGTTTTGGAGACCGGCGCTCTAGCCGTTGGAGCTACTGGCCTATACTGAACCGTGTGCGTAAGAGCCCTCGATCGGACTTGAACCGATGACCCCATCCTTACCATGGATGTGCTCTACCGACTGAGCTACAAGGGCAGATACTCCGCACAAAGTCCGGCTAAGGTAGCAAAGGGGCAACTCTTTGTCAAGGATATGTGCCAAGCGGCGGTGATTCGACGAAAAAAACGCAAAATGCCGTGGACGCCTTGGTCGCGCTTATGAGAGCAAGTCTTTTTTGAGCCGGTTCACCCAGCTGCGTAGTCGTTCTTGAGTTTTATCGCTTTGGTTGTCTTCGTCAATAACCAGACCCAGAAATTTACCACGCTGGACCGCCTTTGACGCCTGAAACGTGTATCCTTCAGGCGAGGTCTCACCGACCACCATACCACCCCGCTCCAGAACCTTTTCCGCCAGGAGCGAAATGCAATCGACAAACGTATCAGGATAGTTATTCTGATCGCCCAGCGCCAGTATGGCAATGCGCTTACCCCGGAGGTCCACCGAGTCCAATCGCGGGAAAAAGTCCTCCCAATCGTCCTGGAGATCTCCAGCACCCCAAGTCGACGTTGCAAGAACAAACGCTTTATGGTCGTCGAACACTCCCTCCTCGACGTCTTTGACGTCGAAGAGATCGGCCTCGCCCTCTCCGAAGAGCTTCTGAAGCGTTTGGCATACATCTCTCGTGTTGCCCGTAGATGAACCGTAGACGATGCCGATGCGTGCCATTACTCCTCCTGAAGCCGGACTCAGTTGGCCGAGTGTGGAACGAGGGTGTCGATATGACTCGAGGTTCGATAGAGTAATAATATATGAGGTTGACGGTGTCAATCTGACCTTTGGTCAAACTCGGGCCTTTGGGCTGTCGGACCTTTGGGTGCTCCCGTCAGTACGAAAGCGGCACGTTTTTTGCAAGACTATTGGTAGGAGGCACACATGTCAGGAATTTCAGGGTCAGGAACCAATTATCCGACACCCGTTATAGGTTACTACTTTATGCAGAAGTCGTGGAAGGACATGGAGGCCGAAGAGCTCGTGCGCGAGTTGAACAAGGCCGTTAACGAAGACCCATACGTGAGGGATCCTGCAGCGATCTCCGTCACGGCAGAGCGCAAAGGCACAGATCCCGTGATTACCATCGTTGGTCACGCTCCGGATGAAAAGGTCAAGGACCGGATAGAACAGATCGTCACCACAAATACAAACGATGAGATCTCAGTGCGCAACGAGCTGGTGATTAAATAGCCCCGGACCGGGAAAGCCGGAATGGAAGCCCAAACCCAATAGAGAGCCAAAGAGAGAGCTTGACAGCGGACCGCCTTCAGATCGAGGCTGCAAGCTGGAAAGCCGGTGGCAAAGACTCTTCGCGATGTGGCGGAAGCCGCGGGAGTGTCGGTCTCAACCGTCTCGCGCGTCTTGAACAACGACGGCCGAATCACAAAGGAAACACGTACGCGTGTCCTCGAGAGCGTGCGGGATCTCGACTACAAGATCAACGCGGTTGCACGCAGCCTCAAGCTGAGACAAACGCGTATCGTCGGTTTTGTGACGCCCGAGATTGCCAACGACTTTTTTATGAGTGTCGCGCAGGGCGTGGAGGACGAGCTGCAACGCTGTGGCTACAACATGATCATCTGCAACTCCAACGAAGATGTCGCGCGCGAAGCCTCCCGCGTAGCTCTTCTGCTGGAACAGTGGGTCGACGGCATGATTGTGGCACCGGCCGGTCCCGAAGGGCCGCACCTTAAGGCGCTGGTTGAGGGCGGCACTCCCCTGGTGCTGGTGGACCGCCTTGTACGAGGCCTTTTGTGCGACGCCGTGTTGGTCGACAACCGCGGCGGCACAAGGGCCGCGGTCACGGCGCTCCTCGAGCGAGGCTACAGACGATTCGGTTTTATAGGCGGCGATCCCCAATTGACAACCGCTAACGAGCGCTATCTTGGATTCGAGGAGGCGATCTCAGCGGCCGGTGTGCGCCTGCCGACAGATCTTGTTGTCCTCGAAGATTTTCACGTCACCGGCGGCTACCGAGCCATGGGGAGACTTTTGTCCCACTCGCCCTTGCCTGAAGTTGTGTTTGTGGCCAATTACTTTATGCAAATCGGGGCCGCACGACGCCTGTATGAGCACGGCGGCATCAACGATGTGCTGCTTGCCGGTTTCGACGATCTTGATTTGACCTCCGTGCCCGGCCCGGCGGCCCTGACGATCCGCCAGCCGGTAGCCGAAATCGGGCGCCGTGCGGCACGGATTCTCGTGTCACGAATCGACGGAACCGACTCATCGCCGCCGCGGGTGCACCGACTTGCCACGACAATCGTGGAGCGACGACCGGGATAGCCGCTTTTTTACTGCGATGCCGGCCGGGAAAACAAGGGCCAACAGGAAGCTCAGGTCCGCACTTCCCGTCGGTGCCTGCTCCCAATCCGCGTGGACCGCGGCGTGGACCCGAATATGTCCCGAAAACGAGCGATAAAGCTCCTGGACCGGCGTTTCGGCCGGGTCCGGTGTTGTGAACACAATGTCTTCCAAGTCGGCCGCGCTCCCGTACACACGTGAGTACTTTGCCAACACCAGCGACGCCGCGGCGCTTTCCAGGCCGTCGAGATATGGCATGTCCGCCGTCCATTGGAGCGAGCGATGCTCTGCGGCCAAACCGATACGCCCCATCTCAGCACGAACCTCGCCGAGCAGCTCTTCCACCCTTGTATCAAAACCGCTTCCCTCCAGGGAGGACGCACTCACAAACCCAACGGGTTCGTAGTAGTCAGGGGGATAGTAGAACCAATAATCGTACCCATAGCCAAAAACATACGTGCCGTCTAAGAAATCGATCTCCGCCAGAAACGGAATGCTGCCGGCCGTGGGAAACACCGGCAACGGACCGGCCGTGAACACCGCCACATCCATGTGTTCTTCAAAGCCGACCTGCGAAACGGTAAGGGCGAAAAACGGCGCGTCGGTAGGGTAATCGAGGCGGACGGCAGGCGACGAAGCGATCTCATCCTGGCGCGTCCCTTCGAGGATAAGCATAGAGAAAGGACCCGGAATCCCGTCGTCTTGGAGGAGCGTAGCGTCAAAATACCCCTCGAGTGCGTCGCGGCCTGCCGCCACGGCGCTCGCGGTTCCGGCGCCGATGTCCGTCGAGACATTGTTGACAAACTGATCAAAGTCGTCACCGGTATACAACGACAGCGCATAGGAATCCGTCGAGCGTTGGGCCCAGGTATCATCGGTCGAATCCAGATCCTGCTCCGAGGTTTCAGCCGTAGTGTTTCCCGGCGCCGCAGGGGCACACGCAAAGGAAAACCCCGTGGAAGCATACGGCTCGCGCACCTCGTGAATCACAAGGGTGACGTCAGGGTCCGTGATTGCGGCGAGATCGTCGAATCCGTCGGCGGACACTTCCGATACCTCCGAGCCAAGGAATGCAGCGGGATCATCAGGTACATGGGGAATCGGTACGAGCCAAACAAAGTCACCACTAAACGCCGCCGTACGAACATCCAACACAAGCCGCTGTTTGCCGGAACTCGCGTCGTAAAAGAGGAAGGCGCGCTGCGCGTCCTCCCGATACGCTTCGACCGTCTCCTGGGTGACCTCGACTCGAGGAAAGTACCCGCCGTCGGCGTAAACAGAATCTACTGCCAAAAAAACAGCCAAGCAGAGAACAAGACACAGCGCATGGTATTTCATCGCGACCCCCGTTCGAATTATATCCCGGCACAGGAGTTTTTGCGGCAACCGTGCTCGTGGAAGGCGGAGCGCCCGGCTTCAGCGATGGAGGTGGCATAAGTGGCGCGGCTTTTACTTCCCGGCTACCCGGCGCAACCGGGGTCGCCCGTTTGGCCGCGATTTTATTGATAGCACACGCGACCCATGGTACAATCGGCGATGTTGTGCAAACGATTGCACGGAGGCACAACAAAAAGAGACTGATCCAAAAGGCTTGGAAACACAAGGAGATTACCATGGCCGACACAAGCAACATACGGGTTCTAGAACCGACAAACCGACTCGAGGGAGATTTGCCAAAAATCGGAATTCGTCCCACCATTGACGGGCGCCTCGGCGGCGTCCGCGAGTCTTTGGAAAAGCAAACAATGGAAATGGCAAAGTCCGCCGCCAGGTTCCTTGAAGACAACCTCCGTCATACAAACGGCCACAAAGTCGAGTGTGTTATTGCCGACGGAACAATCGGTGGCGTGGCCGAGTCGGCGAGATGCGAAGACAAGTTTGTGCGCGAGGGCGTAGGAGTCTCGCTCACGGTAACGCCCTGCTGGTGCTACGGCAGCGAAACGATGGACATGAACCCGACTCGACCAAAGGCCGTTTGGGGATTCAACGGTACCGAGAGACCCGGCGCCGTCTATTTGGCGGCTGTACTGGCGGCCCACAATCAAAAGGGCTTGCCGGCCTTCGGAATCTACGGCCGTGACGTTCAGGACTCGGGCGACAAAGCGATCCCCCCCGACGTGCAGGAAAAAGTCCTGCGTTTTGCCCGGTCCGGACTTGCCGTCGCCGAGATGCAGGGCAAGTCGTACCTTTCGGTCGGTTCCGTTTCGATGGGAATTGGTGGATCGATTGTCAACGAGAACTTTTTCCAGAAGTACCTCGGTATGCGTAATGAGTACGTCGACATGAGCGAGATCGCCCGCCGGATCGAAGAAGAGATCTACGACAAGGCTGAATACAAAGCGGCCCTGGCTTGGACCAAGGCCAATTGCAAGGAAGGTCCGGACCTCAACGAGAAGGAAAAACAACACTCCCGTGAGCAGAAGGACCGCGAGTGGGAATACGTCGTTAAGATGACGTTAGTGACGCGCGACCTGATGGTGGGGAATCCCAAACTGGCCGACATGGGCTTCGGCGAGGAAGCCATGGGGCACAACGCAATCGCCGGCGGCTTCCAGGGGCAGCGCCACTGGACGGATTTCCGACCCAACGGCGACTTCACCGAGACGGTCTTGAACACCAGCTTCGACTGGAACGGCATCCGAGAGGCGTTTGTCTTCGCCACGGAGAACGACAGCCTAAACGGTGTCTCGATGCTCTTTGGACACCTTCTTACCGGCACCGCCCAGATCTTCTCCGATGTCCGTACCTACTGGAGTCCCGATGCCATCAAGCGAGTGACGGGGCACACCCCCACCGGTCGGGCAGAAAATGGTCTTATCCACTTGATCAATTCCGGATCAACCGCACTCGACGGAACCGGCCAACAGGAGGTCGACGGTAAGCCGGCACTCAAGCCGTACTGGGACATCACTCCGGAGGAAGCGGGCAAGTGTCTCGACGCCACCCTCTTTCCGCCGGCCATGCTCGAATACTTCCGTGGTGGTGGCTACTCAACGGATTTCCTCACACGCGGCGGTATCCCCGTGACAATGAGCAGAATCAACCTGGTCGCCGGCCTTGGGCCGGTTATTCAGATCGCCGAAGGGTGGACCGTCGATATAAATGAGGAGATGCACGACGTGCTCGATGCCAGAACAAATCCAACGTGGCCCACTACCTGGTTTGTTCCCCGCCTCACCGACTCTCCCCGTTTTCGCGACGTATACTCCGTGATGGCCGCCTGGGGGGCGAACCACGGCGCGATTAGCTACGGACACATCGGGGCCGACCTTATCTCCTTGGCATCTATGCTTCGTATTCCGGTCAACATGCACAACGTACCGGAAGAGCAGGTCTACCGACCCGCCGCCTGGAGCATGTTCGGCATGGATCTCGAGGGATCCGACTACCTGGCCTGCGCCAACTTCGGGCCACTTTACAAATAACACGTATTTGCAGCAGCGCGAAACGTTTTTGCAATAACGCGACACGCCCGGCCGCCCTGAGCGATCAGGGCGGCCTTTTTTCCACTCTTTGTATCCCCCCAAAAGGGGAGTACAGCGGGGACTACGGAGAAGTCAACAGAGGTATTGCATTCGCAGGCGATTCGAAATACAATCGAAAGCAATTCAAAGGTATTTCGAAAGTGATTCAAAAGCTCAGCGCCCGCGAACGTGAGACCCTCGACCTCATCATGAGTGACGAATCCGTGACCGTCACCTCGTTGAGCAAGGCACTTGCCGTGTCGCCGGTGACGGTCCGGACCACGCTCAACGGTCTGGCGGAGAAAGGTGTGATCGTCCGGACCTGGGGCGGAGCTGCGCCGGCCTTTCATCCCGATGTCATCGAGCGGCAGAAGCAACGGACGGTGGAGAAGACCCGCATTGCCCGCGCCGCAGCGGAGCTTATCCAAGACGGCGACACGGTGATGGTCGAAGCAGGTACCACGACGGCAGAGATTGCTCGCTTTTTGCTCGGCCGACGCAACGTGAAGATCGTCTCCAACTCGGCCTTGGTGATTCCCTACGCGCGGGCCAACCCAGGGATTCTGCTCACTCAGATTGGTGGTGAGTTTCGTCCGGAAACCGAATCCTTTGTAGGTCCTGCCGCCCTGGAACAGATAAAGCGATTCCACGTCCACCTTGCATTTGTGGGCACGGACGGCTTCTCGGCTGAAGCCGGACTCACGACCCATCTCGTGGAAGGCGCGGAGATAGTAAGGTCGATGGCCGCCCTGGCGGACAAAACGGTGGTGGTGGCCGACAGCTCGAAGTATGGAAAGCACGGATTTGTAAACGTGCTGCATTTGAGTGAGGTAGACATCCTAATCTCGGATGCCGGGATCCGGACCGCCCACCGGGTTGAGATCACCGACCTGGGAGTGGATCTACGCTTGGTTTGATGGAATACAGACGGAGGCTTAGACATGGCTAGCGAATTGATTTTGCCCCGACAGGGGCAGTCGGTAGAGAGCTGCATCATCGTCGAATGGAAAAAAAGCGTCGGAGACGCCGTTTTGAAGGGCGAGGTCGTTGTGGAGGTCGAAACCGACAAGGCCACCTTTGAGGTGGAGGCGACTGCCTCCGGCACACTGCTTGCGAAATACGCCGAGGAGGGCGATGACGTGCCGGTTCTCTCGGTGATTGCAATGATCGGCACGGATGGCGAAGAAGTTCCCGCGACGCCGAGCGCTGCAGGCGGCGGTGCAGATGCCCAGGGGAGCGCAGCGCCCGAGCCGCGGCAGACGGCCGAGGCACCCCAGGCGCCACCTTCCCCTGCGAGCTCCGGTGGTGCTACGGCTGCGAACGCGCCTGCCGCGGAATCCGGAGCGGTTTCTCCGCGGGCCCGCAACATGGCGGCGGCATACGGTCTCGATCCTTCAACACTCTTCGGATCAGGTCCGAGCGGCCGTGTGATCGAACGGGACGTCCTGAAAGCGGTTGGCGACAAGGCACCGGCAACACCCGCCGCACGGGCGGCCATGGTGGAAAAGGGTATGACTGCGCCGGCGGTCGGTACAGGCGTCGGCGGGCGCGTCACTACCAATGACCTGACCACGTCCGAAGGGACGGAGGCGCGTACCGGCGCAGGGGCCGCTGCGTTTGCGGCCGCGCTGGGTGGCGCCGCGGGCCGGCCGGGCGGTGTGGCGGACTTGGCTTTCCCCGGTCCAACCGAGGAGATCGCCGTGAAAGGCGTTCGCAAGGTTATCGCGGAACGGATGCATACGTCGTTGTCGTCCACGGCACAGCTTACGATGCACGCCTCCGCGGATGCGCGGAAGCTTTTGGCGTGGAGAAAGCGGTACAAGGCCGCGGATGATTCTCTCGGAGTAAACGGGATTACTATCAACGACCTTGTCTTGTACTCGGTTTCACGCACCCTGCCGCTTTTTCCCGAGCTCAACGCACATTTCCACGGCGAAACTATCGTTCGATTCTCACATGTTCACCTCGGTTTTGCCGTGGACACATCCCGCGGGCTGATGGTTCCGACCATCCGCTTCGCCGATCGCCTCTCGCTAAAGGAAATCTCGACCGAAGCAAAGCGACTAAGCAAGGCCTGCCAGGAGGGTACGGCCGCACCGGACGAGTTGGGCGGAGCTACGTTTACGGTAACAAACCTCGGCAGTCTTGGCATCGAAATGTTCACGCCCGTGTTGAACCCGCCGCAGGCGGCAATCCTCGGTGTCTGTTCGATCGAGCCAAGACCGCGCCTTGCCGACGGCGAGACTGTGTTTATTCCGTCGATCGGACTCTCACTTACCATCGACCATCAGGCCGTTGACGGGGCGCCGGCGGGCCGCTTCCTCAAGCAGCTCTGTGACATGACGGCCGATCTCGAGTTGGCGTTTGCGCTTTGAGTCCTTGGCAACACTTCAAGCCCTTGGCAAAAAAATGCGCTTTTGCGGATTTACCGAGATCTAGTAATCAGGAGATACATCAATGAGCGACCGATATGACCTAGCAATACTCGGCGGCGGACCGGCCGGCTACATTGCGGCCGAGCGAGCCGGCGCACGAGGAAAGCGAGTGCTCTTGGTCGAGCGCGGGCCTCTCGGAGGCGTATGCCTCAACAAAGGCTGCATTCCAACCAAGACCCTCCTCCATGCCGCAAAGACCTACAAGGCGGCGCTAAGCGGCGCGTCGTTGGGCGTCCACGTGGACGGCTTGAAGTTTAGCCTCGCCGACGCTATGGCCTGGAAGAAAAAGGTCATCGAGACACTGCGAAAAGGCATCTCCTCACAAATGAAGCGATTCGGCGTAACGGTGGTCGAGGGAGACGGGAACCTCCTCGGTCCCGGTGCGCTATCGGTCGGTCCGGACGAGTACCGAGCGGACAACATCCTACTCTGCACCGGCTCGAGCTCGGCGGTACCGCCGATTCCCGGGGCCGACGGTCCGGGCGTCGTAACAAGCGGCGGTCTTTTGGAGCTGAAGACGATGCCGGAGTCGGTCGTAGTTGTCGGCGGTGGATACATCGGCATGGAGTTCGCCTCGTTTTTTTCATCCGTCGGAGCAAAGGTGACGGTGATCGAAATGATGGACGAGATCATCCCGTTTATGGACAGCGACCTCGCGAAGCTGCTACGGCAATCGGTGAAGGACGTCGACTATTACCTTGGGTCAAAGGTGCTCGGCATCGAACCGGCACGCGGCGGTGATTCGGCGGGAACCGGGAACAGCGGTCCTATCGAGCGAAGCGTGGTGACTTTCGAGGGGACAAACGGAGAGTCGTCCGTTGAGGGCGACGTTGTCTTGGTGGCCGCGGGCCGCCGGCCCAATGTCCACGGCAACGGCTTCGAGGAAGCCGGCCTCGACGTGGCAAAAGACGGCGTGAAGGTTAACGAGTACATGAAGACGAACTTACCCGGTGTGTTTGCCGCGGGCGACCTGACGGGCAAGAGCCTTCTGGCCCACTCGGCAAGCCGGATGGGCGAAGTTGCCGTCAACACCATGTTCGGCACGAACGACACCTACAAAGACCGCATGCGCTACCACGCAATCCCCTGGGTTGTGTTCACGGCACCGGAGGTTGCGGGTTGCGGTATGACGGAACAGGAGGCAACGGCAACGGGCATCGTGGTGGAGTCGGTTTCGATGTCCATGAAAGCCAGCGGTCGTTACCTCGCCGAGCATCCCAAAGAGCGTGGGACGATCAAGCTCATCGTCGAAAAGGGCAATGAGAAGGTTCTGGGCGTCCACATGCTTGGGTCCGGCTCCTCGGAGTTGATCTTCGGCGCGGCGATGATGATAGAAACCGAGCTTCGCGGCAAGGACGTCCGCGAGATGATATTCCCCCACCCCACCGTCTCCGAAGTTCTGCGAGACGCGATGTGGGAAATCGACAACGAGAGGAGGGCGTAATGCCACAGTCACAGGTTGTAGATCCAAAAGAAGTGCGGAAGCCGGGAGTCCTCGAATCAAAGGACATTCCGATCAATGCCTACGAGTCGGATCCGGCAAAAGAGAAAAAAGCCTACGGAAACGATCGTCTCAAACGGATGTACTACGACATGCTTACCATCCGCGAATTCGAGACGATGCTCAACGACATCAAGACAAAGGGTGAGTATCGGGGAATCGAATACAACCACAAAGGCCCCGCGCACCTTTCCATCGGACAGGAATCGACCTCCGTTGGGCTATGCGTAAATCTTAACATCGAGGACTTTATCTTTGGCTCCCACCGGAGCCACGGGGAGATTCTGGCTAAGTGCTACTCGGCGATCGCCAAGTCCGACGAGTCCTCGCTCGAGCCGATTATCCGCGGGTACAACGGGGGGCTTACCATCGCCGCGGTAGACGACGGCAGTGCGGAGTCCGCGAAGGACCTGGCGGAGGACTTTGTGCTCTACGGTACCTTGGCCGAGATCTTCGGCCGGGAGGCCGGGTTCAACAAGGGGCTGGGCGGGTCGATGCACGCGTTTTTTGCTCCCTTTGGAAGCATGCCGAACAACGCCCTTGTCGGTGGCTCCGGGGATATCGCCGTAGGCTCGGCGCTTTTTAAGCGAGTAAATCGACGGCCCGGTATTGTCATGGCGAACATCGGAGACGCCTCCATGGGCTGCGGGCCGGTGTGGGAAGGCATGATGCTCGCGGCAATGGAGCAATACAGAACCCTGTGGGACAAGGAGATCGGCGGGGCGCCGCCGGTAATTTTCAACTTTATCAACAATTTCTACGGCATGGGCGGTCAAACCTCAGGAGAGACAATGGGCTTTGGTGTTCTCGCGCGCGTGGGCGCGGGCGTCAACGAAGACGCGATGCACGCCGAGAGAGTCGACGGTTACAATCCCCTCGCCGTGGCCGATGCAATAGAGCGAAAGAAAAGGATCTTGGGCGAAGGCAAGGGCCCCGTTCTCCTCGATACCATCACCTACCGTATCTCCGGCCACTCACCTTCCGACGCATCGAGCTACCGCACGAAAGATGAGGTATCCATGTGGCAAGAGGCCGACTGCATCCAAAGCTTCGGCGAGTACCTCAAAGAGAACAAGGTATGCAGCGAGGCCGAAATCGGTGCCATGCAAGAGAAGGTGATCAAGAAAATCACAAAAGCGGTCTCGCTTGCCGTTCCCCTCGAACACTGCCCACGGCTCGAAGGCGAGAAGATCGGCGCCTACATGTTCTCCAACACTCCGACCGAGGCAATGGCCGACGGTGAACCCGAGGTACTCATGCCCCTCGAGGAGAATTCTCGCGTGCAGCAAATCGCACGAAAGTCGCGGTCGGCCTTTGACGAGAACGGCAAAGCGCTTTCCAAGATGAAAGTCGTGAGTTACCGGGACGCTCTGTTCGAAGCGATTATCAATCGGTTCTACACGGACCCGACGATGGTTGCCTACGGCGAGGAGAACCGCGACTGGGGCGGTGCATTTGCCGTGTACCGCGGGCTAACCGAGGCTCTACCCTACCACAGGCTTTTTAATAGCTCGATCTCCGAGGGCGCCATCGTAGGCTCCGGCGTGGGCTATGCCCTTTCCGGGGGTCGCGCACTCGTGGAGCTTATGTACTGCGACTTTATGGGACGCGCAGGTGATGAGATATTCAACCAGGCGTCCAAGTGGCAGAGCATGAGCGCCGGCGTGCTTAATATGCCGCTGGTCGTGCGGGTCTCGGTGGGAAGCAAGTACGGCGCCCAGCACTCCCAGGACTGGACCTCGCTTGTGGCTCACATCCCCGGACTCAAGGTGATGTTTCCCGCAACTCCGTACGATGCAAAGGGAATGCTCAACCTGGCCCTTCGCGGCACCGATCCTGTGATCTTTTTTGAAAGCCAGCGACTCTACGATATCGGCGAGGAATTTGCCAAAGACGGCGTGCCCGCCGACTATTACGAAGTGCCGGAGGGCGTGCCCGACGTCAAGCGCAAGGGCTCGGACATAACCATCCTCACGATCGGCGCGACGCTGTATGTGGCACTGGAGGCGGCGGCGGAACTGTCGGACAAACACGGCATTGAGGCCGAGGTGATCGATGGGCGCTTTATCAATCCCTTCGACTACGAGCCGGTCGTAGAGTCCGTGAAAAAGACCGGGAAGATCATGCTCGCGAGCGACGCATGCGAACGGGGCTCCTACCTGCATACCCTGGCTTCCAACGTAGGCGATCTTGCCTTCGATTACCTGGACGCACCTCCGGTGGTATTGGGCTCGCGTAACTGGATCACTCCCGCTTTCGAGATGGAGGACGCATTCTTCCCGCAAAAAGAATGGATGATCGACACAATCCACGAGCGAATCTTGCCGCTCGACGGCCACACGCCGACAACGGTTCAGACTTCCGGGGAGCTTTTACGACGGCACAGGCTCGGAGTGTAGAAAGTCTCGGCAGGCGAGGCGGACCGCAAGCGGTCGTCGCCGCCAAAGCGGCGGGTGTCCGCGGCGGCTTGTGGGCTCCGGGCCGGCAACCGTGTGGAACGGGACCGCCGTCGCCGGCCACGGCGAAAAAAACCGTGACCCTTGTGCGAGACTTAGATTAGCGTGATACTCATAATCGCATGAATAAATCGGAGCTCGTGGGCCACGGTAAGCGGCAAGCCGAGCTGGAACATCTGTTCGACGCGGTAGACAACATCCATCGCATCCGGGACCTCGAGAGTATTCTCGAGCGGGTACTCATCGAGGCTCGAAGATTCACAAACGCGGATGCGGGAACGCTTTATTTAGTCGCGCGCAATCGCCTGCATTTCAGCTACGTCCAAAACGACTCGCTTTTGAGCGGAGATGGCCTCAATCCCGGCGCGCAGTACATCGACTCGAGTGCGAGCCTTCCGCTCGACCTGACAAGCCTCGCGGGCTACGTGGGGTCGACGGGCGAGTCGATTCTCATAGACAACGTCTACGACATAAAAAGCGCCGTCAGCTATGCATTTAATCCCGAGTTCGACAAAAAGACCTCGTATCGAACAGAGTCGATGCTTATTGTTCCCCTCAAGACCCGGGAGAGGCACGTGCTCGGTGTACTCCAGCTTATTAATAAGCTCTCCGATGACGGTGAGCCCATCCCCTTTTCCATGGCGGACCGACTTCGGGTCAATCAATTCACGCAGAGCGCTGCTCACGCGATAGAGCGCGCCAAGCTTTCACGAGAGATGGTGCTCCGGCTTATCGAAGTTGTTGCACTCCGCGATCCCTTCGAGACAGGGCCGCACACAAAGCGTGTCGGTGCCTACGCGGTAGAGCTGTTCAACGCCTGGGCCCGGCAGCGCAACATGCCGGAAAGAAAGATTGTCGCCTACCGGGACCCCCTCCGTGTCGGCGCAATCCTCCACGACATTGGGAAGGTCGCGGTAAGCGACATGATCATGAAAAAGCAGGGAGACCTCGACACGGACGAACGGCGGCTTATGAAGTTTCACACACTTTTCGGCGCGCGTCTATTTCTCAAGACGCGTTCGATCTACGACAAGATTGCCCGCCAGATCGCCTTACGACATCACGAACGATGGGACGGCAACGGTTACCCCGGAGACTTCGGCAACCTTGCCACTACAGGTGATTCACCCATGCTTGGGCCGGGTCTGAGGGGCGAACAGATTCCCGTCTTTGCGCGTGTTGTTACTATCGCGGACGTCTTCGACGCCCTAATCTCCGAACGGATCTACAAGCGCGCGTGGTCCGAAGCCGAGGTTACGGAGTACCTCCTGGATCAGCGTGGTAAGTTCTTTGATCCCAATTTGATCGACCTCTTTCTCGCGATTACACCGGTGATTCAGGCAATCCGCAAGAAGTACCGCGACCCGTAACAGAGCCCGGCGGCCGGAGGCGTCGCACAGAACGGCCGGAGGCGTCGCACGCGCTCGCCCGCAAGCATCCCGCGACCCGCGCGCCCTTCAGGCGAACGGGCTACCGGCTCGGCGACGGAGCCGTATTTCGTCGATTGCTACCTGACCGTCGAGGCAGAGCAGGTAGGTGACGGCATCGGCAACATCCGCAGGAGACATGAGCTGTGTATCGTCGATGTCCGGCCGCATCGTTTTGACCAGCTCCCCGGACACGCCCCCGGGCGACACCACACTAGTATCCCCTTCGAAGAAAGCTCAGTAGCCATGACTTTGGAAAGACCCAGCAATGCGTGTTGGGATGCGGCATACGCACCTTGGTGCACGTAGCCTTTGTGAGCCACAACCGAGGCGACGTTGACAATCCGGGGGTCACGCGAGGCCTCGAGTGCCGGCAGGAGCTCCTTCGACAACAGAAACGGCGCGCGAACGTTTATCGCGTAGTGCCGATCGAGATCCTCGGCCGAGGTGTTTTCGATGGATGCGGTTCGTGCAATACCCGCGTTATTGACAAGAGCGTCGATTGTCGGCGCCGCCTCCCTCAGCCGGCCGACAAGCTCTGCAACCTCACCCCCGTCGGAGAGCTCGGCTACAAAGGCGCCTGCGGTCAAGCCGGCAGCCTCCGCGGCGTCCCAAGCGTCCCGCAATGTCCGGGCCCTATGCCTCACGGCCGGTCCGCCGGATTTGCGGCCGGCCTATATATGAATAACCCAGCCTTCGATAACGCGGGCGGCCTCCATGACCCCTTCGGAGATCGTGGGGTGCGCGTGGATCATGGTGGCGACATCCTCCGGGAGCAACTCCGACTTCTTGGCCAGCAGAAGCTCATGAATATACTCGGTAGCGGCAGCACCCACGGCATGCGCGCCGATAATCTCGCCGGTCCTCTCGTCCGACAAGATCTTGACAATCCCCTCTACACTTTCCACCGCGGCGGCCTTGCCGATACCCCGATACGGAAACACACCCTTTTTGATTGCGAGACCGCGCTCCGTGGCCTTCTCTTCGGTGGGACCAAAGCTCGCCACCTGTGGCTCGGAGTATACCGCGGACGGAACCAGGTCGGGGTCGACGCGCTTCTCCGGCGAGTGTCCGGCCATGTGTTCAACCGCGATCTCCCCTTCCTTTGACGCAAGATGCGCCAGAAGCGGCGTGTTGATCACGTCGCCGATGGCGTAGACACCGGGAACCGAGGTTTGGTAGTAGTCGCCGACGGGGATAAATCCCTTTTCCGGTCTGATGCCGAGGTTCTCGAGACCAAGATTCTCGCTGTTTGCCGCCCGGCCGACCGCCACGAGCAGTTTCTCCCTTGCCAGTTCGGACGTGGTACCGTCTTTGGACTGCACGGTCAGCTTGACCTGCGTCTTTTGCTTCTCCAGCGTGGTCGCCTTTGTGCCGGTGAGCATGGTAATGCCGCGCTTTTGGTACTCCTTGGCCAGCACCTCGACTACATCCTTGTCTTCAATTGGCAGAATTCGATCGAGGAGCTCCACAACCGTGACTTCCACCCCAAAGGCGTTCATCACAAACGCAAACTCCATGCCGATGGCACCGGCACCGAGGATTAAGAGACTCTTGGGCAATTTCGTAAGCATAAGCGCACCGGTGGACGAGATCACTTGCTCTTCATCGAACTCAAATCCGGGAATCTCCCGCGGGCGAGAGCCGGTTGCGATAAGGATGTTCTTGGCCGTCACCTGTTTGGTCGTGCCGTCCGCCGCCTCCACGGAGACCTTGTGCGGTGTCTCGATGCGGCCGTTGCCCTCGATGTAGTCGATCTTGTTCTTTTTGATAAGCGAGCGCACGCCACGAGAGAGGCGATCGGCCGCCTTCCGTGACTTTTTGAACACAGCCTCGTAATTGAGTTTTGACGGATCAACGGTAACGCCGACACCTGCATCGGCAAGAGCCCCCGCCTCGCGGTAGCTCTCCGCCGTATGAATCAGCGACTTGGACGGGATACAACCGATGTTGAGGCAGACGCCGCCGGGTTTGTCGCGTTCGATGACCGCGGCGGTCAGGCCGAGCTGCGTGGCTCGGATGGCCGCAACGTAACCGCCGGGACCCGAACCGATAACACAAACGTCGTAGTTGTAATCGTTGGCCATAGAACGAGCTCCTTTGTATGGGCGCCGGATCGGCGCCGTCGTGCGGTGCCGGCGGACCGCGGTCTTAGAACAAGACCCGAACCGGGTGCTCCATGATCAGTTTGAGGTCGTTTAAGAACATGGCGCCCGCCGCGCCGTCGATAACACGATGGTCACAGGACAGGGTCATCTTCATAACGTCTGCGGCAACAATGTTTCCCGCCTCGTCCACGATGGGGGTCTTTTTGACTTCGCCAAGAGCCAGGATCGCGGACCCCGGCGGGTTAATGACCGCCGTGAACTCCTCGATGCCAAACGATCCGAGGTTGCTGATGGTAAAGGTGGCGCCTTGGTACTCGCTGGGCTGCAGCTGGTTGTTCCGCGCTTTCTCGATGAGCATCTTGAGATCGCCATCGATGTCCACAATACCGCGGTTGCCACAGTTTCGTACGATCGGGGTGATAAGTCCGTTACCAAGGTCCACAGCCAGGCCCACGTCGATGCTTCCGAACTGGCGAATTGTTGTTCCTTGCCACGAGGCGTTGATCATCGGGTGGCGTTTGACGGCCTCGGCAACCAGCTTGATCATGTACGAGTTAAAGGAAACCTTGTTGGGCAGCGCCTGATTTAGTGTCCGTCTGCCCGACATCACGGTGTCCATGGTGACCGAAACCTTGAGGTAGTAGTGCGGCGCGGAGAACTTGCTCTCGGCGAGCCGTTTGGCAATTACGGCACGCTTGCCGCTGACGGGGAACTCCGCGTCTTCGAGGGCCGTAGCGGCGGCGGCCGGCGTGTAGGTTCCCGGAGCCGCACCCACAGCAGCAGAGCCCGCCCCTGCGGCGGCGGGGCTATAGTTCTCGATATCACGCTTGACGACCCGGCCGTCCGGGCCGGTTCCGGTGACCCCGCGGATATCGATACCGCGCTCGGTGGCAAGCTTGCGCGCCAGGGGCGAGGCTTTTGTGG
>CAZFLD010000002.1:0-145745 GCA_964519835.1 uncultured Spirochaetales bacterium | reverse complement strand
CGTATACCACTCGAGAACGTCGTCGAGCTCGTCGACTCGCGCGGGCCCGTTTCCATTTCCCGCACCGACCGCACACGGGTGGTGACGGTGTTGGGCGAGCTCACCGGTGAGCTGGCGCTCAACCGAGCGATGGATGAGGTTTACGTGCGCATGGCGCGGTTGGAGGACCCGCCCGTCGGTGTCGAGCTGGCATACGAGGGGTCCACCAGCGAAATGACCGAGAGCTTCGGGAGTATGTTTGTTGCGCTGATGATTGCGGTGGCGCTGGTCTACATGGTGATGGCTTCGCAGTTCGAGAGCCTCTTGTACCCACTGATAGTTATGTTCTCGATTCCATTCGCGATCATCGGGTTGGTGGCGGCCCTGCTCATAACAAACACAACCTTTAACCTCTTGGCATTTGTCGGGGCGATCCTTCTTGTGGGGATCGTGGTGAACAATGCGATTGTTCTGATCGACTACATGAACACGCTACGGGGCCGCGGGCTCCCATTGCTCGAGGCGATAGTCAAGGGTGGCAAGACGAGGCTGAAGCCGATTCTCATGACGTCGCTTACGACAATTCTCGGCCTTCTTCCGATGGCTCTTGGGATTGGCGGCGGATCGGCCCTTCGAGCACCTCTCGGGCGTGCGGTCGTCGGGGGTCTGATTACCTCGACATTTATCACCCTTATCCTCATACCTACGCTCCTGTGGACGGTGGAAACAAAGATCGTCCCCGCCTTCAAGCGGTTTTTTGGCCGTGAAGAAGCAGAGAGGAGTCCGGTGGGTGCCGTCGGAACGCCGCTGGGCGAGGGCGCGGTCATGTCACAGATGTCGCGAACCGAGCTTGGTGGAACCCAGGCCCAGGGAGCCAATCGCGGAGCCGGCCCTATATCGAGTGCTCCGCTCGGCGGCACCGGTGCCGCGCCCGGCGGTTCCGGCAACACCTCGTCGGCGCCTCTGTACGGTCCGGAGTCGCGATCCTCCGGGTTGGGACCCGGATCAGGGAACTCGTAAGGAATCACCATGAAACAGAAGCGGGTACTTGTACACCTGGCGGCAGCTGTCGCCGCCGCGGCCCTTGTCGCCCTGACCGCCGGCTGCGGCTACTTCCACACCGCGGATATCGCCGGCTACGTGGTCGACTCCGAGACGGAGAACGGCGTCAACGGTGCTACCGTGACCTTTTATATGGCAAACCCGAGCGACAACGCGGAGGAGGAAGCGGTAACCGCCACGCAGACAAACACCTCCAACGGCAACGACGGCTACTTCAGTCAGAAGGTTATCTGGGAGAACTCCTTCCCGCGCTTTGGGCAGGAAGGCGACTCCGGAACCGTGTACGTGCGGGTCACCCACCCGGACTACCAGGAGATTGTGACCCCGATCGAAGGGGTCCTCTCCGACACACTCAATTTCGTAAGCAACATCGAGATCGACACCGCCATATTCTCCGTTGAGGAGGTCACGGGCCGCGTGGTGGGCGGCGACGGCCTGCCGGTCAACGGGGTGCAGGTCGTCCTGTCGTTGACCTACGACGACGAAGAAGAGGAGCCGCGGGAGTACGCCGACAACACGGGTACAATCGACGACGATGATGGTCGCTTTGTTATTACCGGCATCCAATGGCGCGACACTAGCCCCAACGCGTCCGACGACGGCATCGGCGCGACCGCGACCTTGACGATCGACGACCCCGACTATCGCCTTGCCGACGGGGATTCAATCTCCTTAGACCTGGTATCCGGACAGGACCTCGAGCTCGCGGACGACGTCGAGGCGCAGCAAGTGACGTTTACCGCCGGCTCCCTCACCGGCCGTGTTATTCGCGCCGGCACAAGCGAGGGCGTGAACGGGGTCAGAATGGTCCTAGACGTAGACAGCACGGCGGATGAAGACGAGGACTACGTCACCACAACCGCAACCATCGACGGTGTTGTCGGCTCTTTCGCATTCAACGGAGTTTCGTGGGAGGATCAGAACCCCGAGAGCCCGACGAGCGACACGGAGTCCGGAGATGTCTACGTGGACGACGCGAACTACTACTGGGCCGCCGATTCCAATAACGATCCACCGCTGACAAGGGCCGTCTCACTTGTCTCCGACCAGGCTACCGAACTCAGCTCGGCAATTTCCGTGAACCGGTTTCCGCGAACCGAGTTCTCCGCGGAGCTCGAAGGCCGGGTGGTTGAACGAACCTCCGGTGCCGACGGCACGAGCGACTCCGGCGTACCGGGTGTGACCGTGACGCTTACCTTTGCCGACGAGGACGGTGGCGGGGGCTCTACCACACGGACCCTAACAGCGACGACTAATCCCAACGGCGATTTCGACTTTTTTGTCGAATGGACGGATTCGACTCCAAGAGATGCCGACGACGCCGCAAGTGACGCCGGCGGTGGCGAATCCGATATCCCCGAAGGTGAGGATATTATGCTGGTCGACATCACTTACGATATTTCCGGCACCACCTTTGATGCCGCCCCGCCGAATGTCACGGACTTTGAGGCCAAAAGCTGGCAGGCACCCAACTACCTGCCGACGGCCGTAGACGACGATTAATGCGGGGAGACGCTGGCGTGGCGCGGCCGCTTGTGTTGCTTTTTGCTCTCCGGGCGAGATCACGTTGTCTTGCCGGCGCCCTCATTGTGTCGGCGCTCCTCGTGGTCCCGGGCTTTTTGTGGGCAGGCGGGGCGCCGGAGAATCGAGGCGACGGGGGTGGGGCGTCGGGCACTGCCCAGGCTCCGGCGGCGCAAGCCTCAGCCGCGCGACCGTCAGCCGGGCAACCCCGGAATGCCGGCCGTGTCGATTCGACCGGTCCTCTGACCGTCGAGGCGGCAACGGCGCGTGCCGCCGTTGTATCGGACACGGCCGCTATCGACCGCCTCGCGGTTGACGCGGCTCGCGCGGGCATTGACGAGGCGCGGTCGCGTTACTTTCCCCAGATAGGCGTGCGGCTATCGGCAAGCTATCTTACCAATCCGCCCGAGGGAGTCGCAATTCGCCGTGGCCAGCTTGGTTTTAGCCCATCTCCGGGCTCGCCGGTGCCGACGCCGGTGCCCGACCAAGACATCGTATTGGTAGCGGACCCCGAGAACTCCTACTTCCAACTCACGACAAACCTCTCGCAAACGATTCTCGCCTGGGGCAAGCTTGATTTGGGGCTCGAGGCTGCCGAGCTCGAGCGAGATCTTGCCTTGATCGATGCCCGGTCCGGGGAAAACAACCTCGAGCGGGACGCTCGCCTGGCGTACTTTGGCTTGCGACTGGCTCGGCGGACCGCGGACCTGCTGGTGGAGGCGGAGGAAGTCTTGGCACAAACGGTGGAAGATCGCCGCCGAGCCTTCGATGAGGGGCTGATAAACCACGAAACCGTGCTGTCGGCACAGGTGGATCTGGCGAGGGCGAGGACGGGCCGGGTGGAGGCCGCTCAAGGCCGTTCCGCCGCCGAACAGGCTATGCGCGTCCTGCTCAAGACGGACGAGGTCGGAAGCCTTGAAACAGCCCCGAGGCGAGAGATTCCCGACATCTCCGACGAATCGGCGCTGGATATGGCCCTGGCATCGTCCACTGAGCTGCAGCGCACCGATGTCCGGAGCCGGCAGGCGGAGATCGGCGAAACGGTGGAACGTGCCTCCGGGCTATTTGTGCCCGATCTTGGATTGCAGGTGCAGTTGGAGTTGTCCGGCCAGCGGGTGCCGTTTATCGCCGCTAACTGGATCGACAGCTGGGACGCCGGCGTCACGATAAGCCTCGGCACTGAGATCTTGGCTTTTGACGGGGGCGCGTCGGCCGCCCGGATCGCGGCGGCGGCGGCTCGGGCCAGACAGGCGGCTATTGGGCTGAGCGCCCTGGAGGACAGCGTGTCTTTGCAGGTCCGCCGCGCCCTGGAGACGCTCCGCGTAAATCACGCGCGACTTCTCGAAGCCGAGGCAAAGCTCGCTTTCGAGGAGGAGCGGGAGAAAAACGCCCGGGTCAGTTTCGAGAACGAGTTGATTACCCGAGGAGAGCGACGCGGCGCTCGCGTTCTCTTGCTCACCGCTCGGTTCGAGGCGGCGTACGCCGCCTTTGACTACGAGCGGAGCTTGATTGAGCTGGAGGCCTTGGTCGGCGAGCGCCTTGTGGCCTATTAACTCGAGACTATCGCCAGAAGCTCCTCGACCTTGTAACCGGACTTTTCGGCCTGCACCAACACCGCATCCCGTCGTTTGGCGGCCGCCGCGGCAACCCGTTTTGCAGCCGTCTTTTCGCCGCCACTCTTCTCGATCACCTCGAGACGGTACAGCCACCACGCCAACTCCACAAATGCATCTTGGCTGAACCAGAGGGTGTCTTCGTAGGTGTTAAAGCACAGATAGGAGGCAACACTCTCGCTTCGCAGCAGCTCCGCTATTGCCTCGGGGGCCAGGAAGTGGCCGTCCGCTGCCGTCGCCGCCCGGCCCGTAGCGGTGCCGGCGTCGTTGACAGCGGGAGTGGGTGCGGTTTCCGTCCTCAGGGACGTATTTGATTTGGGCAGCTGCGATTCGGCCGCCAAGAGCACGCGGATAAGGTCCGGCCAGTTGCCCGTCGGTTCCTCAAAAAAGGACTGGTCCGTACAGCAGCGGGCCAAAAACCGGTCGATGAGCCACTCGTCTATGATCGTGGGCGGATCGGCGCTCAACCGCCCCAGGGGAGTAAGCAAACAGTACAGCGAGACCTGCTCGGCCAGGCGCTGCGCCTCGCTTTCCGTCGCCGCCGCGGCGGCCTTGTTCTCCAGGGATACACCGGCCGGCGTTTGCGCCTGATCCTTGGCTACCTCCGGCAAGATAAGATCGGACGCGGCTGTCGCGTTGATCAACATCGCCTCGAACCTGTCCACCAAGGGATCCACGGGAACTTCCACCCCCGCAAAGGTTCGCGCCCCATGGAGCGCCGTTCGATACCGTTCCGTCAGCTCGGTGAGCGTAGCGGAATCCGGCGCCGCGCCGGTTCGAATGAGGCTTGCGAGGTGGTCGACGTTGTCGCGACCGACTATCTCTCCAAGAGCGGCGTAGAGCGGCTCCAAAAACACCTCGCGAAGCGCGATGTCGATGTTGTCCACTCCGGCGCCGCCCAGGCGCCGGGCGAGTCGCGCGTAGTGAGAGTAGGCGTTATCGGCGACCTCGTAGATGTCGAGGAAGACCTGGCAGGCGTATCCGGTGAGCTCGACAAACAGGCCGTCGGTCCAGAGGTCGCGGCTGTTTCGAATAAACCATTTCCCGGAACGTTGTTCGTGGAGGATACAAAAGAAGTCCGCGTCGGCGTGAAGTCCAAGTGCCTCGGCCAGGGACTTCTGCAGGTGGTCCTTATGACCCCCCTCGGCCTTCTCGACGTACCCTGTAGACATCCTAATCCAGCCCGACGCCTGCTCGTACGCATTGTTGTAGACAACCAAGGCTCGCTCGGCGCCATGGCTGTTCGAGTACGCAAAAACGTCTTCGTTGACCGCACCGTCTGAGGAGAAAAAATCGTAGAGGTGGAAGTTTTTGACATCTGAAAAGAGGTGACGTCGCTTTATCAAGGGAAAGATCTCACGTCGGTGGCGCTCGATAAGGTGCTCATCGGGCTGCTCGTCCAAGTAGGCCCTGCGGTACTCCATGCCGTATTTTTCCGTGAAGCCTTCGATCTGTCCGTGGCCGAACATGGGGAGCCCCGGCATGGTGACCATAAGCGTGCAGACACCAAAGTACTTGTCGTCCTTACCAAACTGTGCAACCGCCGTCTCTTCGTCGGGATTGTTCATAAAGTTCACAAAGCGCTTTAGGATGTCTTTGTCGAACTGTATGGTGTTTTTGATGGTGTCGCGGTACTTTGCATTCTCCTGATTCTTGAGCATGTTCATAAACGCGCTGTTGTACACGCGGTGCATGCCCAGAGTCCGCACGAAGTACCCCTCCATCATCCAAAAGGCCTCCGCCAGCAAGAGGGTGTCCGGTACCTCTTCGGCAACGCGGTCCACCACCTCTCGCCAAAACTCCACCGGCATCGCCTGGTCGAACTCTTCGCGCGTCAGCCCGTGCTCGGACCGGGAGGCTATGTCGCCGCCGGCTCCCGGCTGCGGAAACCACAGGCGCTGGTAGTGCCGCTTTGCCAAGGTCATGGCCGCATCAAAGCGAATGATCGGGAAGTTGCGCGCCACGTGGAGGATGGTTTGGATAACGGCCTCACGGGCGTCGGGATACAAAAAGTTGAGCTGCGCGGTGTCGTTCCACGGCATGGAGGTGCCGTCGTTGCCGTGGTAGATGTACCGGTCGCCGCCGGCGTCACTCCGTTTGAACACCACCGCCGCGTCCGTCTTGTCGTAGTAGTGGTCTTCCAAGAAGATGCCGACTCCCTCGCGTTCGGAGAGGTTCTCGCCGTTGAAGGTATAGCTCGGAAATGGGGAGTACGGGAGCTGAACAAACCAATCCGGGTGCTCATAGATCCAACGCGAGTCGATACCGGTGTGGTTTGGTACCATGTCGCTTGCAAGGCGAATCCCGCGGTTGTTACAGCGGGTTCGAAGTACCTGTAGCGCCTCCCAGCCGCCGAGCTCGTCGGCAATTTGGTAGTCCATAAGTGAATAGGCCGACGCCTCGGCCTCCGGATTGCCACACATCTGCTTGATGCGCTTGGATGCGCGGCTTCGCTCCCAAAGCCCTATCAACCACAGACCCGAAAAACCAGCGTCGGCGAGCCTGTCCAACTCCTCGTCAGGTATCTCGTCCAGGCGTCGAATCTCGCGGTCAAAGCGGCGGGAGAGCTGGTCCAGCCACACAAGGGTGCTCTTGGCTATCAGCACGGCACGGGGCATCCATTCGCGGTCTACGCTAAACCGCTCGGATTCCTCCTCCCCGAGGCTGGAGTAGTCAAGGACCTGTGTCGGCCCCGGTCCGGAAAACCGCGCTTGCTGCTCCTCGCGAATCGCGTCTAGGCCACGCAACACGCGAAAGAGGTAGTCTCCGATAATATGACTCCAACGTTTGCGGATGTAGGAGAGTTGGTCCTGTAAGGAATCGGGACGTGCAATCGCCGGTGCCCGCAGTAGCTCCACGAGGGTCTCCTTCTCCGGGCCGAACGTCGGCTGTGTCCGAAAAAAATCACCGAAGCTGTGCATAAGCGGCATGTAAGCCGTATGGTCCCGCATCGTCTTGTCGCCGAACAAATCGGCGAACGAGGAGAGGGCGGGATTCCTGTTTGCCACCCACAGCAGAAGCATCTCTTCGAGGGCAACCTCCGCCCCCGACTCGCCTTCGATCTCGGAGGCGAGATACTCCGAGGCCGTTTGATGGCCTTGGTGCACGGAGGTGGGGGGGAAACTGTGAACAAAATGCTCGAGCGCCTCATCCACTTTGGCGCTTCCGATGGAGTGGCGAAGATGGTCGAGCGCCCTGCGCATAACGTCGGTCCCGTACTCGCTCTTGTAGAGGGACACTATGTAGTGGAGTATCTCGTCGATAAGACCCATAGCGTTGACGTCGCCGGTTGCGAATATCGCGCCGTCGGCAAGGGTCGCGTTGAGCTTTCCGGTAAACTCGCGTACCGCCTTGAGGTCCGCAAAGACGACGTTTCCCGAGAGTCCAAAAAGAGTCTCGTCGAGCTCCAGCTTCTTGCGAATAGTCGCCGCGATGTGAAATTCTCGTCCGGCGCGTGAAAACGGGCCCGGTTCGAAAATGAGAGGGACTCTGTTGTGCTTCTGTTTCATAGGTATCTCCTTAGGCGGACACCGCCTTTGTTCGGGTTACCTACCGCGTGGTGTTCTTCCGCCGTTCCGCTATTCTCGCGATTCTGTCGCGCACCTCACTGCGTTTACGGAGTTCCCCGATCGTAACGGGGAGTCGATAGGTCCAATTTTGATCGTTGTACGTGCCCGGCACGTTTATGCGTTCATTGGCCGGATCGGCCGAGATGAGTGAGCGGTCGAGGGCCATGTAGTCCTGAATCTGGAAAACAAGAAGGGCCGAGTTCGTCTCCGCGACGGTGTCGAGAAAAAGCTCGGCCACATGCTCATCGTAGTCCTGATCCGGGTCCGTCTCCAGCCCTATTGACCGAGCGAATGCGACCGCTTCCCGGCGATCCTCGTGAAACCAGCCGCGAATGGTGCTCGTGTCGTGGACCGACGGGGCGCAGACCGTAAGGTAGGGATAGTCCTTCGGGTGGATAAAGGGTTCACCCTCCGTGCCGTACCACTTTGCCCACCTCGGCACACGCAATCCCAAGATCTCGAGTGAGGAGAGCGTCTCCGGAACCGCGCGGGGAATGACCCCCAGATCCTCGGCACAGGCCAACATCGACACCTCCCCGGTCAGGCCGGAGAGCAGCCGCCGGCCCTGCTCGGCCCAGAGGTTTTCGGATTGCTCGCGCTTGTCGGCCACGAGGTCCGCGAAGGCGCGCTGCTCGTCGGCCGAGAGCGTTGAGAAGCGCGTGCACTTGTTAAAGTTCCACGCCGGCGCGTACACGCCGTCTTCACGCTTTAACAACGCCCGGTCACGATACAGCTCGAGGAGGCGACCGCGGATTTGATCGTCGGCGCAGTGTTCCTCGATAAAGCGCTCGCCATCTACCGACGGCGCAAACAGAAACAGGTCCTCGTTGCCGATCCGGGCAAAAAACGTGTTGAGGATCTCGGTCGCACTATCTCCAAATTCCTCGCGGATCATGGAACCACGTACATGCGGCTCGGACAGCCAGACCACGCGGTGCTCAGGGAGTCCGATCGCCCGGAGGTCGGCCTCGGTGATCGGAGCCGACGGCTCGAAATAGCCGATCAATCCCGAGCTGTTGGCAGAGGGGATGACCCAGAGGCGGAAGAATCCTAAGACGTGGTCGATACGAAACGCTTGGTAAAACTTATCCGCCTGCGCAAGGCGGGCATGCCACCAGGAGAACTTATTTTTTTCGATTTGGTCCCAATCGTATGCCGGGAACCCCCAGTTCTGTCCCAGGGTGCTGAAAAAGTCCGGCGGTGCTCCCGCACGGAGCTCGGTTTGGAATATGTCGCGCCGGTACCAGACGTCACAGCTGTCTTCCTCCATGAGGATCGGCAGGTCACCCTTGAGCGCAACGCCCATGTTGCGACACGCTTCGGCCGCATCTTTTAGCTGATCTTCCAGCCGCCATTGTATCCACGCGAAAAACCGGGCGTCCGGGAGCTCCGTCCAAAGCCGATCGATATCCGAGTCCGTTGGATTCTTGTGCTCCTCCCAGTCGGTCCACGCTTGTTCCCCATACCGCTCGCGCAGTGTGCGAAATACCCCGTACGGCCGAACCCACGTGTTGTCGGCAATCCAGGCATCGAGGCCGGAGAAGTCAAAACCGCCGTCCCGTGCCGCGTCGTAGACGTTTCGAAGGATTTCGAGCTTTCCCGAGAGAACTCGTTGATAATCCACGCGTGTCAGCGAGTCCAAATCGCTCTTTAGCCGCGCCAAATCGTCGAGGTGCGGAGTATGTGCCTCCGGTAGATCGGATATTCTGATGTAGATCGGATGAAGGGCGATGGCCGAAAGCGCGCTATACGGCGACGCGAAGTTGCCGGTGTCGTTCACGGGCAATATCTGAATGACCGACAGACCTGCTTCCCGCGCCCACGTTCCAAGTTCCACCAGATCGGCAAATTCGCCAACACCGGTGTCCAGCTCGGTCCGTAACGCGGACACGGGCACCGCTACACCCGTGTAATATCTGTCGAGTGGATGGAACTCCATTTGTTCTACCTCCCGATTGCGGTGCCGTCACCTCTCGGATCGCTGCCCGCCCATCGGACGTCGTTATCAGCCACGGCGATTACTTGGCCGAGGCCGAACATCGCGCGCCGACGGCCGCTCACAACCTCGACGTCACCATGTCGTGCCCGTAGTGTAGCAAGAACTTTGCCGTCTATCCCATCCTCTACCAAAAGCCTCCCGTTGGCCTCGCCGCCCTCCAGCATAAACCGTGCCGCATCGAGGGCGGACTGGGCATCGAGACCTTCGCGAAGAACGGCGGACACAACCTGCAGATGTCCCTGCGGCTGCATCATGCCCCCCATGACGCCAAACGCCATTGCCTTGAGGGCGCAACCGTTCCGGGTGACGCCGCCGCCGGTTGCACCGCCTGCGGCCTCCGCGGCGCCGCCTTTACGCGTGTCCGCCGGGCGTCCGTCGTCGGCCGCACCGGCCGGAATCCGCACCGCCATGCCGGGAATAATCGTGTGGTAGGGGCGCTTTCCCGGCGCCGGTGCGTTGGGGTGCCCCGCCTCCACGTAAAAGCCGTGGCCGCGGTTTTGTAGCGAGAAACCACAACCCTCGGGGACGATCCCGGTGCCAAAGCCCATGTAGTTGCTGTTGATAAAAGAACACAGGTTGCCCTTGTCGTCCGCCGTGCAGAAGTAGACCGTGTCGTCCCCGGCGCGGAAGGGATTTCCCGGACTTGCTTGCTCGATCCGTCGGTCCGGCGACAGCAGCAGCGCCCGATCTGCCGCGTAGGACCGGCTCAACAGCTCTTCGACCGGCACGGGGGTCGACCCGGGGTCGCCTAGGTATCTGGCCGTGTCGGCAAAGGCCAGGCGCATAGCCTCCACCTGCAGGTGTTTGGCTACACCCGCATCCGGCGAACTTGCGTCGCGCGCGCCGACCCGTCGGACGGCTTCGCGGTATATCGCCAGGGCCAAGAGTGCCGCCAATCCCTGCCCGTTTGGTGGGCATTCGTGTATCCGATACCCCTCGAAATCGGTGTGAATCGTCTCTACCCATTCGGGCTCGTAGGCAGCCAAGTCCGCAAGACTCAAAGCTCCGCCCTCGTGCCGCACCTCGTCGACGATTCGCCTGCCAATCTCGCCGCCGTAGAAAAGGGATGGTCCCTCGGCTCCCAATTGCCAAAGCGTGTGCGCAAGTGTTGGATTGCGGAACGCTTCACCCGCGCGGGGCGCGCTTCCGTCCAACAGGAGCTCATGGCCGTGACGTCGGTGTTTGAGCTGCCGGTCCACACCTCCCGACCACCACAAGGCCGTCATCGGAGCGACCGCAAAGCCGCGGTCGGCGAGGTTCGCCGCCGGCTCCAGCAAGGACGCCAAAGTGAGGCGCCCAAAGCGCTTGCGGAGTGCCTCCCATGCCCCGGCGGCGCCCGGCACGGTTACCGTGTAGGGATGAAACGGCGGCAGACGTTTGTCTTCCGAGACCCGCGCGACATCATCAAATGCGAGCGACGACGCAAGCGCCCCTGAACCGTTTAGGGCAAATACCCCCCCTGTCTCGGCTTCGTAGTACACAAAAAAGGCGTCACCTCCAAGACCTGTCGAGCAGGGCTGTGTGACCTGCAACGCGGCCGCCGTAGCAACGGCAGCGTCCGCGGCGGTGCCTCCGTTTTCCATGACTTGCACACCGATGTGGCTTGCAGCCGGCTGGCTCGAGGCAACAACCGGACCGAGGCCGACAACCGCGGACCGCCGCGACGTGTAGGTATCGTAGGTGGTTGCTGGTACGTGGATCATTGGGGGCTCCTAATGCTCTATCGTTCGGCCGCTTGCTCGGGGCGTGGCTTGTTCGGTGCAAAGACCGTCCCGCGGAGTAGTCCGGCAACGAGTAGCTGAAATAGGTGGTAGAAAAGGACGGGCAGTATTGCAACACCAAGGACCTCCGGAGACGAGGCAAAATAGGTCGTCAAAAGCGGGGCTCCGAGTGCCAAGGTCTTTTGCGGGGCGACGTAGCCCAATGCAACACGATCCTCTCGTGGCATTTTTAAGAGTGAGGCGACTAACATCGCCGCTCCAAGGAGCAGTAGATGGGCAAAAGCGAGTCCCAAAAACGGCACAGGCAGTTGTAGCAGGCGGTGGGTGAACTCCGGATTTGCGGCACTGCGCGAAACCGTAAAAAACACCACGCTGACAATCGCCGCGTTTGCGGCGGTGGAAAGCGGCTTTTTGAGCTTTACGGCCCGTTCCTTGAGGAGGAACCGGATCAGCTGTCCCACTCCTATCGGAAGCAGCATCTGAAGAGCCAGGTTGCGATAGGTCACGAGAATTTCCTCGGCCGCTAGTCCGCCACCCGCGCGGCTCAGCAAAAACGAGAGAATGGCCGGGGAAACCACGACGCCGATGAGATTTGCAAAGGCGGCGTTGAAAACCGCCGCTACCGTGTTGCCTTCGGAGCTCTGCGTAAGCACAACGCAGCTCGAGACGGTGGTCGGCAGCACACCCACCGCGACAATTCCCGTTGCCAGCATTCCGTCGAAATACCCAACAAACAAACGCGACAGCGCAAAAAACGCCACGGGTGTGATCAGGAAAATAAACAGCTGCGCGGTCAGGTGGAAGCGAACGTTTTTGCCCCCCGTTCGCACCTGTTCCGCCGGTAGTGTCAATCCAATGACCAAAAAGAGGCCGACGGTTATTACGGTGGTTGTGATACCCCCGGGATTGAGGACCGCGCCGGCACCGTCAAGAACCGTCCCCAAAACGGCGGCGAGAACTATCCCGACAAGAAACCAATTTCGCTGTAGTGCGCCGAGGACCCGATGCGACAGGGGCCTACTCCCACCGATACAAGACTAGCTTCGAGATGTCTTCCGCATCCTGTAGCTGAACAAACCGGAACGTAAAAGCATCGCGGCCTAAGATCTCCCGCGACTTCGTGTCGATCAGCCGGTACTCATAGCGGTAGTCCACGAGGTAGACGGATTCGTCTTCCGTGATCGTAAACGTTGGGTTGACACGAATTGTGATGTCCGCCGCCTCTTCGTCCGATACCTCGTAAACGTTTGCTATCTCATCCACGTCGAGAATGGAGCGAATGTGCGCCTCACGCCCCGGCGTGAGCGGGACCGTTTCCTCCTCGTCACCGACCACCGACACCACATCCCCGATATCCCAAAACACACCCACGCGGTCCGTCGTGGCAAGGCGATCCCGATACACCTCGACGAGTTGCGTCGGCGCCGTGTTGGTTTCCGGTTCGATCTCGCCGTAGGAGCTGTACACCTCCAACCGGTCCGGCTCTTCCTCCACCGGCGCGGCCGTCCGACATGCGGCTAGGACAAGACCAATAACAGATACGATGATTAGTAAGCGGTAGTTTTGAATCACAGGTAAAGCCTCATGATACTGATACCATTTCGCACCCGCTCTGGGAATCCCACCAGATTGCACCAGATTGAACCAGATTGCACCTGATCCCACCAGATTGCACGGGTCGTCGAAAAAACCGGCGAGGCGGTGTTCGGGCCGGTTAGGTTTGAGTATTTTCTGGTTTGCCGGACCCCGGGGGCGCCTGTCCGCGGAAAAATCACCCGGCTTGGAGGAGTGCTTGTGAGACGTTTTTTACTCGTGCTTGTGGTTTTGGCCGTTTCCGGCCTGGTCTTTGCTAATGGAGAAAGCGAGGAGGCTGCGGGACCTGTTGAGGCTGATGACGGCTTTATGGAGCTTGTGACGGAGGACGTCGAGCTGCGATGGCGGATCGACGGGAGCGAAATCGAGTTCCACGTTGGAGGTGCCACGACGGGATGGGTGGCGATCGGCTTTAATCCCTCGCAGGCAATGGCGGACGCGGACTACATAATCGGCTATGTTTCGGGCACGGACGTGATGGTTAGAGACGACTTCGGCGTGGGCATGTTTGCGCACAACGCCGATACTGCCATCGGCGGTAACGATGACCTAACGCTGATCGACGGCGAGGAGTCCGACGGGTTCACTCGGCTTCGCTTGCGGCGGCCGCTTGCGGCGGGCGATGAATACGATCAAGCACTTGCGGCCGGCGACGACATAGAAGTAATCTGGGCCCTGGGGCCGGACGGGGCGGATAATTTTTCGAGCCATCACAAAGCACGGGGGTCGTTTACGATTAGGCTCTAGAGGGGCGCAAAAAAATAGAGGGCGCCACCAAACCAGGGCTCGCTGTTACAAAAAGATTATGCCAAGCGGATCAGTAGAACGACCACTTATTCTCCTCGCCGACGACAATCGCGTGAATCGCTTGGTGATCCGATCGACCTTTAAGTCCTACGACTACGACTTTATCGAGGCGACTAATGGGCTCGAAGCGATCCAGCTTGCCCAGGGCAGGAAACCGGACTTGATCCTGATGGACTTGATGATGCCGGAGATGGACGGTCTCGAAGCCACGCGGCGTCTCAAGGACGATCCTGAGACCGCGCGAATCCCGATCCTCATGCTGACGGCGCTCAACGAGTCCGAAGATCGCATTCAGGCCTTCGACGCAGGTGCGATGGCCTTTGTTTCCAAGCCCTTTGATCGCTTGGAGTTGCTGGCGCATGTGCGGTCGTATCTCGGCTTCTCGCTGATCAACAGAAAGTACGTTCTATCGACCGCCAATCCCCATTCCGGTCTTCCCAATCGGGCCGCATTTCGTGAGGCTCTGGCAGAGACCGCGGCCGAGCCGTGGCTATTGCTGCTCAAGATAGACGATCTGGAAGCGGTGGCGCGACTCTATGGCGATGTGGCGTCCACCGAGATGGAGCGGGCCTTCGCCGAGCTCTTGCGGGCGGTGACCGAGGAGACACTGCCCGCGGCCCGGCTGTATCATCTAAACCCGGGCGTCTTTGGCTTCTTTTTGGAGAGCGAGGAACCTATCGACAGGGTTTCTTCCCTGGAGTGCGCCGGCAGCGTAGTCGACCGCTTGAGTGGGCACGAAAGCGCGGTCAAAGGTGTGCCCCATCGGCATGGCTACACCGCGGTGGTGGCGATTGGAGACGACCGAATCCTCGAACGTGCTGAGTTGGCACTTGAGAAGGTTGTCACGAGCAGGGGCGGGATCGCGTTTGCCGACGACGTGGTGCCGGTCGCGCAAAAGGAATTTGCCGACAATCTCTATTGGCTGGCTCGGATCCGCGAAGCGGTCGGTGAGAATCTGGTTGTTCCGTATTTCCAGCCTATCGCGGAGACTGCCACCGGCCGGGTCGTGAAGTACGAAGCACTGGCGCGGATTCAAACCGCAGACGGCGGGGTGTCGAGTCCCGGGCAGTTTATGCGTGTTGCCAAAAACTCGAAGTACTACCCCGACATCACCAGGACAATCATGCAAAAGAGCATCGAGGTGTTTCGCGGCCGCGAAGAAGGTTTGTCGGTCAATCTCTCGGTGCTCGACATCGAAAACGAAAAGACCCGCGCTCTTATTCTCGACACATTGGCAAAGGAGCCCGATCTTGCCCGGAGACTCACTTTAGAGATCGTCGAGCAAGAGGGAATTCAACACTTTTCGCTGATCAAGGACTTCGTCGACCAGGTGCGGGATTTTGGTGCATCGTTGGCCATTGACGACTTTGGAAGCGGGTACTCCAATTTCAAAACCGTTGTTGATCTGAACATGGACTACCTCAAGGTGGACGGGTCTATCATCCAGCGAGTGTGTGTTGATCCGGTGGTGAGCAATTTGCTCGACGTCATTCGGTCCTTTGCGGAGTCGGCAAACATGCGTCTTGTCGCCGAGTTTGTCGATTCCGACGAGATTCTGGATCATCTGACCTCGCGCAAGATCGAGTTTGTTCAAGGCTACAGGATTGGCAAACCGATCCCGCTCGAATGAGGTGTTTTATCCTCGCCTGAGCCGTGGCTACTCGCGGCCGAGCTCGCGCTCGAGAAACGATTCGATCAGCTCGCAGACCCTGGAGCTCCCATCGACGGACGTAACCAGATCGTTGTGTCCGATTCGCAAGTTCTTTGGGAAGACGTGTATCTCACCTTCGAGGGCCTCTGCGATGTGTCGTGATTCGTTTACGGGTATGACGGCATCGGCTTCGCTTCCGATGACCAGAACCGGTACGTCGGCCGGCCGTAGCTCTTTTACCAATGCATCTCCCCGGAAGACCGCCTCTTGGAGCTCCGGCGTTTCGCGCACCGCATCGTCAAAGATGCGCTTCTGGTCCGACAGCTGTGTTGTCCGGAAAAACCGACGTCTTAGAACAAAATGTGGTATCAGATGGTGCCGGAGCAAAAAGAGTGTCAGCCCCGACGTGGAGTTTGCTCGTGCAGCCGCGGGAGGGGCAAGCAGGACGGCTGCCCTTAGTCGATGGTCGAGGTTTCGCACCGCCATGGCGGCCCCAAGACTGTGTCCGAGAACGACCGACGGTGCGTTTTCCGTTATCAGCCGATCGACGTCCGCCATCAACTCACTCATCGAACGCATCTGCAAGTCGGGCGTAATCACCCGGTGACCCCGGCGCGTCAGCTCGGTATACACCCTGTCCCAGAACCAACTGCGAACGCCGTAGCCATGTAAACAGAGGATAGAAGCCACTTGCGGAATATACCAAGGCCCTCGTCTCTCGGCTCCATCTAATTGTATCTTTTTCTCATGACAACACGTCACAAGTTCACGACCCGACAGCTTTTCTCCGTGGGTTTTTTTGGTCTTGCCGCGATTCTGCTGGTAGTGGGTGTCGTCTCCGTCTTGGGCACCGCCGCCTTTTTGTCCAACGCGATTAGCGGACAGGGGCGAGTCATCGCCGTCCGAACGGTGCATAATCCTGCTCCGCTCACGGATCCGGAGTCAGGCGCCATGCACTATCCCGAGATCCAATTCAATACCGGCCAAGCAGAGTATCGATTTGTAGCGGACCACGGCACACTTGCGCGTAGGTTCCAGGTAGGTGACGAGGTGGCGATCCTCTATCCCGTCGACAACCCAACCAACGCCCGCGTCGCGGATGCGATGGGACTGTGGGGGCGCGCGCTTGTGCTCGGCGGGACGGGACTTCTCTTTGGTTTGATTGGGCTGGTGTACGTCAAGGGATTTGGCGCGGCGCAAAACCGCACGCAAAGGGGCGGGCGATCGTTTTGACGGTCCAACGTCGAATCTGTATTATCACGTGAGGACGGACAATCATTCTACATCTCTACAACACCATGAGTCGGGGCAAGGAAGTGTTCGTGCCGCGAACGCCTCCGTTGGTCAAGATATTCACATGTGGGCCCTCCACCTATAGACGGCCCCATATCGGAAACTACCGGACCTTTATGTACGAGGACCTCCTCGTGCGGTATTTAGAGTACCTCGGGTTTGACGTCCGGCGCGTCATCAATTTTACGGACGTCGAGGATAAGACAATATCCGAGGCCCTTGATCAAGGACGCACAATCCGGGAGGTCACGGGCGAAGTTGCCGATCACTTTTTCGCAGAAACACGGTTGCTCGGCATCGAGATTCCCAAAGACGTGCCTCGTGCCACAACAAGTGTAGATGCCGCTGTCCGTATCATCGAACAGCTCATGGCCGACGGCTATGCCTACCGGCACGGCGAAGATATATTCTTCGCTCCCCTCAAGAAAAAAGACTTTGGGAAGCTCTTTCGCCTTGATATGTCGCGGTGGCCAAAAAAGACGGTCCGGTTTCAAAAGGACACGTACAACGGACGGCGCTGGAACCTGGGCGATTTTGTGCTGTGGCACGGAAAAGAATACGGCATCCTGGAGAAGGTCGAGGGTAATTTCTCGACATCTTTAGGCAAGGGTCGGCCTTCCTGGAACATCCAGGACCCCGCTATGATACTCAAGCACCTCGGTCCTACCGTGGACATCAATTGTGGCGGCATCGACAACATCTACCGTCATCACGACTACAATATCGCCATTATGGAGGCATACTCCGGAGAGACGTACGCCAACTTCTACCTCCATGGTGAGCATCTTGTTGTTGACGGGAGGTCGATGTCGAAAAGCCGCGGCAACATCCTGTATCCGGAAGATGTTTTGGTTGGCGATATCAAGCCCCGTCACCTGCGCCACTTCCTGTTTTCAACCCACTACCGAACGAAGCTCAACTACACGGAAAAGCGATTTCACAGTACCGTTCGCGCTCTCGAAAACGTGCGCACCAAGGCCGCGGCGTTGGTTGGGGATCTTTTATCCCTTGGCGTTGACTCTCCGCACGAGGCGCCTCCGGTGTCCGCTGCAGACGGAACCTCGGGGATCAAAATCCTCGCGGCGTTTGAGGACGCCATGAACGACGACCTGAGTGCCGCCCGGGCGCTCTCCGCGGTCTCCGATCAACTCGATGAGATCGGTCCGGCTGCGTCGGCGTCCAAGCGGGAGATCGAGGGGATTCGCGCGGCTCTGACGCGCATCGATTCGGTATTGGGCGTGTTGGTCCGCGAGTAAGCTATCTCTTGCGGATTCGGTGGATTAAAAGCAGAACCAGGTACCAGAAATAGACCGGGAGTCTGAGGAGTCGCCACGGGCGCCGTCTGAAGTCCGGGAAATAGTCTGTTCCGCGAGCGAATGATTCTTTGGATGGGCGCCGTCGTTTGCCTGCAAAAATAGCAAAACCGTCGGGTGTGTAGACGGCCAAACAGGGTGGTAGCACCGACCGATGACGGGCAACCCACTTGATTCCGCCATTCACCCCACTTCCCACAAAAAGCACCGAGGGGTTGGCTTTTTTGATTGCGGTTACGATGTCTTCTTCGAGCTCAGGCGCGAAGTATCCGGTATAACGACCCACGATGCGGACTCCGGGAAAGGTCTGGCGGAGGGCGAGCTCCGCGGCATGGAGGCCCGATTTTTTTCCGCCGAGGAGATACAGGCTCCCGTTTTGCTGCTCGACCGCGGCTAAGAGCCGGATAAGCACGTCAAAAGGGGGCTGGCGGAAGACGGGTCGCCGCTTGAGGAATCGCGCCCCACGTGAAATGCCGATCGAGACCGGCGGCACCAATGCGGCTCGGTTTACGATTGTGCGAAACTCCTTGGATCGACGCGCGCGCATAAGATCCCATAGTCGCAGAAACACGACCTGACCCGGCTGCCCCTGCTCTTGCGCAGTGGCCAGTTTTGAGGCGTAGATCGAGGGCAAATCCTCGAGTGAGAAGCTGTCGACCGGGACGTCCAACACCAGTTGCCGATCTATGACTCGATTTTTTTCCATTTGTTCCACTCGCCCGCTATTGTCAGCACCGTCGCCAACGCCACAATCGCCGCCGTTTCAGCTCTGAGCGTGTTTAGCGGCAGTCGTACGGCCACAAACCCCGCCTCGACAAGGAATCGGGTCTCCTCCGGGCTCAACCCGCCCTCCGGGCCGACGACCACACGCACTCCCCTCGGGGTTGGATCAAGATAGCCGTGGATCGAGCCCTGCGCAAGCTCTTTATCCTCATGAAAGACAAGCCCGAGCTCGCCCTCCTGCGCCGAAAAATCCTTCGGAATGTCTTGCAGGCCGAGGGGTTCACGAACGACTACCGGAGCTGAGCCGCTCTGCTCGGCGGCTTCCGCCGCAATTCGCCTCCACCGCCCAAGCCGCGAGCGCACGGCTGCGGCCGGAATCACGGTGCGCTCGGTAATCACCGGTACGATTTCCGCGGCGCCAACCTCAACCGATTGGCGAACAACCGAATCGAGATTGCCGCCTTTTAGGGCGGCGGCGTAGAGCGCCACCCGTACTCCGACGGGTGCGCTTTGTCGTTGTTTGCCGATCTGAAGCGTAAGAAAGTCCGACGCCACCTCGACGATACCGGCGTCGTAGGTTGCTCCCCGTGCATCGACAACTCGAAGGGAGTCTCCAACGGCCATACGCCGCACGTGACGCAAGTGGTGGAACTGCCTGCCGGCGATTCGTAGCTTCTCTCCCGTGGCGGCGGGCAGGTCGACAACTAGTTGCTTCAACCCTGGTCGTGGACCTTTACGGTCGCACCTCTCCCTCTTCGATCAATCGCACCGCCTCTTGCAGGATCACATCGTAATCCAAGTCGTAGACCGACGGCTCATTGTTCCGCCGTTCGACCTCTTGCCTGATCATCCGGCGAATGGTCCGCGAGTTCAGAACAACGCCGTCGTCCCTCAGGTCCTCCACGAACTCGGTAATCTGTCCCTCCGAGGGGTTTGCCACATTGTCGAAAAAGTCCTTGATGAGGCCTTCGTTGCGAATACGGGCATAAGACTCTTCCTCTTCGGGCGTGAGCCCCGGTTCGCTAAACTCAATGTCGGGGGCTACCCCCACCTCGTCGATGTAGTCACCGGAGGGAGTGTAGTACCGGGACATCGTCAACCGGAATCCACTGTCGCCCAGAACGCGGATTTGCTGTACCGAGCCTTTGCCGTATGTTGTCTCGCCCAACAGGAGCGCCCGGTCTCGGTCTTTCATGGCACCTGCAAGGATCTCAGACGCGGATGCCGAGCCCGGGTTGATAAGCACCACGATGGGAATGTCCGTGGGAACCTCGCGATTCCTGTCTGCAATGTAACGATCGTTCTCGGAGGCAACGCGACCACGCGTACCAACGATTAGACCGTCTGAGAAAAACAGATCGGCAACGTCGACGACCGACCGGAGTAGCCCTCCGGGGTTGCTGCGCAGATCGATAATCATGGAGGAGTAGTTGTTCTGTTCGAAGTACTCCAGCGCGTCGCGAACCCTGTCGGCTGTGCGCGCCGTAAACTGAATGATCCGGAGAAAGCCGATGTCGCCACGAATCATGTCCATCTTTACCGTGGGCACTTCGATGGTATCCCGCACCAAGGTCACGGGAAACTCGAGGTTCTCGCCGCGGCGAACCATGATGCTGACTTCGGTCCCGGGTTCTCCGCGAAGCCGGTCTACCACGTCGTCAATGCTCAGCTCGACGGTAGACTCCTCTTCGATGCTTACGATGAGGTCGCCGGCCAGGATGCCGGCCCTATAGGCAGGAGTGTCTTCGATGGGGGACACAATCTCCACAAAATCGCGCTCGCGGACCTCGCCGGTGATTTCATCCCGTTGTTGTTTGGAGATATACATGCCGACGCCGCCGAATTCCCCGGACGTCGTGTCGGTGAGACTCCGCATATCGTCGGAATCGAGATACGCCGAATGGGGATCGCCCAAGCTCTCGAACAGCCCGCGGAGCGCCCCTTCGAGGAGCACTTCCGGGTCTACCTCTTCGACGTAGTTGTTTCTGACAAAATCAAATACCTGTTCAAAGGTCTGAAGTGCCCGTCTCTCTTCCTCTGTGGTACTGGTCTGAGCAAAGACCTGAGGCGAGACCAAGAGAATCAGAAGCACTGCCAAGAGTACCGATCCGAGACCCAGCCAAAAAATGTGAAACCGTGTTGCTGACTTTTTTACCCTGTTCATATGTTTGCCTTCGCCATAAGCTACCCACAATCATAGCACAGGAAAAGCCGGACTCCGCGCTTCGGCACGGGACCGCGAGTTGACGGCGGCAACTGCGGCTCGTACACTTCCTCACGCTATGCCACGAACCTCCGGGCGGCGCCTCGCGCTGTCTCTTGCCTTTCTTTGGGAGCTTTTACGCCTCGGCGGAATCTACGTGGCGCTCATTCGCTATTTTGATGCGCAAGCTCTGATTCGTGCTCAGCTCTCCCTGCTCTGGTTTGGGGCGGGGCAACTCGCGGTTGCCGCGGGCATAGCGGCCGCGGTCTACGACTACGCCAGGTTTCGTGCCGTCCTCCCAATCCTCGCTCTTGCAAAAGCATTGACGCTGGTAGTGGGGGTGGCGGTTTTGGCTTCCGCCGCGCTGGTCGAGCCGGGCGTGCCGAGTCTCGATTTTTCGGTGGACCCATATGCGGTCGTGTTGCCGTTGGTCGTCGTCAATCTCGATTTATTAAGCATCGCCTTCCTGATACTATTCTCTCGGGCCAATCGGACCGCTACCGCTAGGGGCGACGGGCGCGCCCACGGCGACAAAAAAGTCGGTGGAGACGATGCGGCCCGTCGCCGGGGCGCCGCAACCGGGCAGGGCGACGGGAGCAAGGACGGCGGCCACGGACAAGCGGCCGCGCCCCGACGTGATGACGGCCACTCGGCCGGCGGCCACGGTCACGAGACGGAGCGGATCGGGCCTGTGCGTGACGACGAACTGCCGGACTTTCGAGAGACACAAATCGACGAAGAGTACGAGGACGAGCAATGAGGATACTGCCGGTCGCCAGTGGAAAGGGCGGCGTTGGGAAGACGCTCCTATCGGCAAATCTCGCAATAGCCCTTGCGCAGGCCGGCAAACGTGTAGTGCTCGCCGACCTCGACCTCGGCGGGAGTAACCTGCACCTCGTTCTTGGTGTTCGCGGCGCGGGGCAGGGTATTGGGCTTCTCCTAAATAATCCCTCCACGGCTTTCGAGGACATCCTCATTCACACCGAGTACAATGGTCTTACGTTTGTTGCGGGGGACGCGGAAATCCCGGGAATCGCGAACCTTGCTTCAGCTCAAAAAAACATGCTTGTCCGCCGGCTCTCAAAACTCGATGCGGACTACCTGGTCCTTGACCTTGGAGCCGGCACCAACTTCAACATTCTCGACTTTTTTTTGATGTCCGGTCGCGGGATTGTTGTTACAACACCAACTCCTACGGCCACGGTAAACGCCTATCTGTTCCTCAAAAACGCCGTTTTTCGAATTATCAATCGTAGTGTCGGTAAAAAGTCCCCCGCCCTCGGGTACCTCGAGCAGGTCCGGAAGACGGGGACCTCATTCCAGCGCGTCTACATTCCGGAATTGCTTGCCGGCATCAGGCGAGCGGACCCCGCCGCTTACCAGTCCATTGCCGCCGGCATGGGTCGGTTTCGTCCAAGGCTGGTATTAAACATGCTCGAGGACCCCAAAGATGCCGACAAGGCCAACCGCCTTCGACGATCATGCGACCAATACCTCGATCTGGAGCTCGAGCACCTTGGTGTGGTGTACCGAGACGATTTCCAAGACATTGCGCTTTCATCGCAGCTGCCGATTGTGATTTACAAACCCGAGTCGGTCCTCGCCCAAGCGGTGTTCCGCATCGCGGATAAAATCATCCAACTAGGCGACGACGGCGATGAAGTGGCGGAAGTCTTGTCGGTGGAGGAGAGCTACGAGGCGGCGGGCATGGAGGCTGAGATCGACTATGAGTCCAAACTGGACCACGTGTCGGAGTTGCTTCACTCGGGGGCTCTTACCACGGCGGACCTTATCGAGACGGTTAAGATGCAGCAAGTCGAGATATCGACCATCCGGAAAGAGAACATGTTGCTCAAATCAAAGCTGCTCAAGGCCGCCTCGCAGGGATATACTCCATAGGAAAGACGTGCGCCGGTGACCGGGGCCGCAATAGTTGCGTTACACGATGGCAAAATCAGATGCGACCCTTAGCGGTCAAGTACAGCTTGAAATAGACGAACAAGGACTCACTTGCCGGCTTGCTTATCGTCGGACGACCGACGGCGAAGAGTGGGGTGCGGATCGGATTCTTGCCCTTCTGCGGGAAAAAGGCGTCAAAGAAGGCGTCTCCAAGGAAGAAATCACACGAAATCTCAAAAACATCGCCGACAAAGGCCAAAAGGAAGCGCGGTTTCTCGCTGCCAAAGGAACGGTTCCTGAGGATCCGATCCCCGAACAGGCATCCTGGGCCAATCTTGCTCTTCCAAAAGAGCTCCAGGACCGCGTTACAGATATTGCGAAAGCATTTGCAGGGCCTGAGATTGTCGTTGAGAAAGTCGAAAAGGTCAAAAGCAAAAAGACGGTCCCAAAAAAGTCGGTGCTACCCTTTGGGGGCAAAAAGGAAGAAGTGGTCGAAGTCATCGAAAAGCGCGTCTCCCAAGAGCGCGTATACGTCGATCCGACCGTCGAGCAATACGGATATGCGGAGCGTGGCGGAAAAATCGGGACGATCGAGATGTCCGCGCCCGGAACGGCTGGGCGCAGCATCTTTGGTGAGCCGGTTGCCCCAAAGATGCTTTCCGACCCCTATTTCTATATCGGGAAGGGGGTTGCTCGTCAGAAATTCGAGCTCGTAGCCGAAACAACCGGGATCGTTCGCATTGGCAAAAACTGGGTGGACCTTGTTCCGTTCGCCACTCACCGGTGGGACGTTGAAATGTCCGAGGACATGGCCACCTGTTTCCTGCTTTTGACTCCCGGCGACAGCCGGGCGCCTGCTCCCACCGGCGGTGATGTGCTCGAGCGAGCCAAAGCCGTAGGGTGTCCGCAGGACCAACTCCTGAGCGAGCGCGAGGTGGGCACGGCGATCCAACACGGTTTTGATCGCGGCGAACCGGATCAGCGAATACCGTTGACCAACAGCGACGACGGCTACTTCTCGGTCGACATCGACCACGACAAGATGAAGGCAACACTAACGGCCCGAAAGGGTCGTGGTCATGGAAAGGCGCTGGTGCTCAAGGAGGTGGGATCCGCCATCAAGGCGGCAAATCTCCGCGGCCTAGACTACGACAGAATCCGCACCGACCTCACCGAGTTCTACCGTGGCTCGGACTACCTGCTCGAGGACTACCTCCTTATCGAAGGCAAGCCTGCCAAACGCGGCCCCGGGCGAGACGTAGAGTACTCGGTGCGTTTTTTGAGCGACAAAGATACCGACGTGATCAAGGACCGCGCCGTCAATCATCCCGAGCGACTCGGCGATATCTCGTCCCTCGATGTCTTTCCCGTCGAGTCTGTTTCTAAGACGGCGCTTGTGGAGCGTGAGCAGCGTCTTATCACGATTCCGCCGGCGGTACCCGGCGACCCGGGCGTCGACGTCCATGGGAACACCGTTCCCGGCGAGGTGGCGGAGGAGCCCGCCATCCTTCTTTTTGAGAATGTCGAGCGAAAGCAGAATGTGATCATCTCTACTGCCGGTGGGGTTTTTGAGATCGGGGTTGATGAGTCCGATGCGGTGCTTATTCGGGTCCGAGCCCACGAGGACGCCCAGGTCATTGTAGACGTCTCGCCCGACAAGATGCGGGCGTACTTGAGCCTGATCGAAGGAGCAGGCACCGGAGTGCTTCTCGACGAGGCGCTGATTCAGTCGGAGATGGAACGCGCCGGCGTCAAGAAAGGCATCAAGGAATCGGTGGTGGCCGAGGCGCTTTCGAGCGCTCGGACGCAGCACCCCGTCTCCCGAGCCGTCATCGCCGAAGGGCAACCGCCCCGAAACACGGAGGAGTCGGTGTTCGAGTTTTTAGTCGAGCGCGCCTCGGGCAGTCCCGTGACCCTCCGGGCAAACGGCACCGCCGACTTCAAAAACCGGGATACAATCACAAGCGTAAGCGCCGGCATGGAAGTCGCCGAGCTTCGAAGCGATATCACCGATCCCGAGGACGGGTGGGATGTGACCGGCGAGAAGATACCGGCAACCAGCGCGTCCGGGGAGTCCGTCGACCTTGGTGACCACCTTCGGGTAGAGCAGCGGGAAGCCGGCCGGAAGGTTGTAATCGCCGAGGCATCCGGCGAGCTCGTGTTCGAAAACAACAAACTCGAGATTCAAAGTGCGCACGTTGTCAAAGGCGACGTGGGAATGAAGACCGGCAACATCAAGTTCGCGGGAAGTGTACATGTGTCGGGATCGGTCAACTCCGGCTTTTACGTGATGTCCGACGGGGAGATAAAGGTAGCCGGCAACGTCGACGCCGCCCTCTTGTCGGCGGCGGACAACGTGGTCGTGCAAGGTGGGGTGCACGGGGCGGGGAAGGCCGCGATCAGATCCAAAAAAGGCGTGCAGGCGGCCTTCGCCGAACAAGCAACCATCCTGTCGGTGGAGGATCTTCTCCTCAAATCGGCTCTGATGCAGTGCAACGTGAAGTGCAACGGCAAGGTCAAGCTTATCGGCGACGGCGGTAGGGTCGTCGGCGGCAAGATTCGCACCCGGGGTGGCCTCGAGGCAAGCTCCCTCGGCTCCTCCCGTGGTGTCAAGACGCAGATCTGCTTCGGCCAGGACTATCTAATCGGAGATCGGATCGAGATGGAAGAGCGAGAGATCACCAAGATCAAGGCCAAGATCGCCAAGCTCGACACTCAAATGCGGAAGGAACAGGATGGTCTCGAGGCGCTCCGCGTGGAAAAACGAAAACTACTCAAGATCATGGAAAAGCGGAGCCTACGTGTCTTTACCCTCCGCGAGCGCTTTGAAGAACATAATGACTCACGGATTGTGGTGACCGGTACGGTCTATCCCGGGGTGGTGGTGGAAAGCCACGGGCGGGTGCACGAGATCAGTCAGCCGAAAAAGGGCGTGTGTATTCGGTTCGACGAAGAGACCGGTCGTATTGTCGAAGAACCCATACAATCAGCGGAAAAATGACGCTCTTGCCAAGTCGCCTGTACGGCGTGTTTATCGGCGCCTCGTTTGTCCTGGCCTTTGTTGTCGTACGAGGTATCGTTCGAAGGGATGATCGTCTTGTCCACGACCGGGCCATTCTGCCCGGGCTGGCCTTTGTGGCGGTCGCCGTGGGCGTGGCCGCGGCCCGGATCGGCGTGTTGCTCTTCGAGCCCGAGTATGTACGACGGCCCTGGCTGCTTGTTTGGCCGTTCGACGAGCAGATGAACTTTGTTGGCCTACGGGGCATGAGCTTCCACACGGGCCTTGTTGCCGGCCTATTCGCGAGCTACCTGTATCTCCGTGTTTACTCCGACAAAGCACGTCGCTGGATAAACGCGGTAGCCATTGGACTAGTTTGCGCCTACGGCGTTGCCTCCATTGGTTCCTTTGCTACCGGCGATTCCCTGGGAAGGATCACCAGTGTGCCCTGGGCGCCGGTATTGGAAGGCGCACCCGGGGTTCCCGCGACGTTTCCGCCGGCACAGCGCATTGCCGCCGGTCTCGGGCTCCTTCCGGCGGATTCGGGGACGCTCCTCAATTTGCCCCGTCACCCATACCAGATATACAAGACGGTACTGATTGTGGCGCTACTCGCTGTTGTTGCCCGTCGGGCCGGGAAAGGAATCGGTCCCGGGAAGGCGGGCGGCCGCGCATTTGCGTGGGTCCTGGCCGGCTTGGGTTTTGTTCGGGCGCTCGCGGGTTTTTTTGCCGTGCCGATGCGCGGCACAATCCTCTTGGTCGAGGGCGATTATGCTGCTGCGGCGCCCCACTGGCTTCCTGCATCGGCCGGGGTCATAACCTTGGACCAGCTATTAAGCGTGGCCGTGGCTCTTGCCGGTCTTGTGGTTTGGATTATCCAACGCCGCGCGGATCTGAGTCGCCCACGAGTAGACTTTCTCGAGCCCGACCTCGGCCTCGATTGGGGCGGCACGGCTTGGGACGCCACCGATCGGAACCGGCCGGGCCGGGGCCGGTAGACGCCTGCACCGCGTGGTAAATCGCTACACTGAGTAGTGGGCGCTGCGTTTGATACGACGTTTTCGCGACGCCCGGATCTCATCACCATACTCCTCGAAAAGCGCCTCAAGCCGTTCCGTCAATAGCAAAAAGCCAAAGTCTCGGGAAGCGAGGGCGAAGTTGTGATCGACCATATCACGCCGCTGCTCCGGGTGCGTGAGAACGTGGGCGATTGCATCGAGTACGTCATCGGAGATGACCAGTCTCCCGCCGGTGTCGTAGCGGTCGCGAATCTCGATATTCTGGAAACCCGTCGGCATGATGTCGGTTTTATAGACCAGGTATGTCGTGACCACGATCGGCACCCGAGCAGCCGTGGCCTCTAAGAGCGCGTTGCCAAACCCCTCCCACACCGGTAGGTATGTCACAAAGTCGGCATGAGCGAGGACGTCGCGGTTTGTGTAGGTCTTTTTGCCGTCCGCATTGGTCCCCCGCGTGGCGGTCACGCGATCAGAGATGAGGTGTATCGGGACATCGTGCTCTTCGGCGCGTTGTTGAATCCGGCCGATGTAGTCGTGATCAGGCTCGTCGCCCTGATACAGCGAAATGATGTAATGCACGCGGCCTCTGTACTCCGGGAACCGGCGTTGGAACCGACCGACCAACTCGACCGAATCCTCGATACGCTTTCGGGGAACGATTCGCGTTGGTTGCACAAAAAGTACGTCGTCGTCGCGGAATCCCATTTCGGCACGAAAATCGCCGTTGTACTCATCTATCCCTACCGCATGGTCGAAGTCCTCGCAGTTGGGAATAACAAAGGGCCGGACGCGCTTTAGTGATGAGAGGATATGGGCGGCGTAGGAGGAAATCACCACATGCTCGAGGCCGATATCGACGGGCGGCATAATCCTGTTCAACAGCGCCTCGATGTGGTTGTTGCTGAATCGGCTCCGTTCCCACCAAAAATCGTGGTGGTGGAATATCGTTGCGACTCGGCTGAGCGTGGCTACGCGATGCATGGCAACACCACCAAGGATGGTCATCGGCATTGCATTGGTGTTTTGCCCTACAAGCACGTCGATGTCGTAGTCCTGCACAAAACGATCGATTTCCGTTGCGACGGACGCCCCTAATTGCTGGATTTCTTCGAGGACCGACCGGATGCCTCCCGACGTGACGTGGGGGGCGACGGCGTGCATGTGGGGAAAGACGTGGTGCTCAAAGTGGCGCTGCCGGTCGGAGTCGAAGCGAATCTCCGGCAGGGTAAGCTGGGCTTCCGCGTCGACGCCGTGAACCGGGCCCTTGTAGCTACCGGCGATGGTGAGAAGTGTGTGTCCCAGGCGTCCACCGATGATCTCGATCCATTTTGCCGCCTCGAGCGAGACGCCGTCCACGTCCCCGAGCTTGCCGCTGACGATCCCGATGCGAAACCGGTCACTCATGTCGGCAGACCATATCCTTCCAGTCGGCTATGATCAAGGAGGCAGCGGGATGCAGGAGGTTGTTGGGTGAAAGTCGAGATAACTCAGATACCCGAGATACGCGGCGGAGACAAACGACGGGTTGCGTTTCACAGCTTTGTGAATGTATTGCACGTGCTTCGGGGCGAGCTCGATGAACTCGAGGAAATTGTGGAGCGGCCCGACCTTTTCGCCGACCATCGCACTACTATCGACCATCGGATACCACCGCTTGTCGAGGACAATGTCGACGCCCAACGTCGTGTGGCCGTCGAAGTTGAGTTTCTCGAGGAGGTGTTTGCTGTTGCCGCGACCCGCATCGACGAGATCTTGCTCCGATACAACGCCGACGGACCGTGGGTGCGCCTATCTCCCGCCGAAATAGCGGCGTCCCTACGGAATTCGCGGCGGCAACGTCGGCGAAGACGAGACGATGGGAGGCGGAACATCCGTTACGATCGAGATTCCCGTGCCGGCGCAGGTGAAAATAGCAGGTTGAGACCGCGGAACAAAAGCAGGGCACCAAGAACGATAAGGCCGACCCATGGGAACCAATCGCCATGCTGGGTGTAGAAGGTGGTCGGTCTGTTTTTTAACTCGACATCGGCGATGAGGTATCCCTCCTCGTAATATGGGAGGGTCGCGAGGATACGACCGTACTCATCAACGTGGGCCGTGAGCCCCGATGCGGTAGACCGGACCAATGGCCGCCGGTTTTCCACGGCGCGAAACATGCCGGCGACAAAGTGCTGTTTGCCCTCCACCGGGTCCAGGGACCAGTAGTCATTGGAGATGTTGAGAATCACGTCGGTCCCTCTGCGCACAAACCGGCGAATGTCGTCCGGAAACACGTCCTCGAAGCAGATTGGCGTAACAAAGCGAAATTTCGGATGCGCAAAGATCGTGCGCTCGTCTCCGGCCTCCCAGAAATTCACATCGAAGTCCAAGAGCATCTGATAGAGCCCGGGAAACGTGTCGCGGTAGGGAAAGGTCTCGGTAAACGGCACGAGCCTGATTTTGTGATACGTGTCCACGCGCTCCGCTTTGTCGTTGAAGAGCACTGCCGCGTTGTGGTTTAGTCTCGCCACCTCATTGTCGTCTTCGTCCAAGACACGGTCGTAATCGTCGTTTCCGGTCAGCAGCCAGGTATCGATGCCTTCCAAGTAGACTATCAATCGCCCGACAAGACGCGCTAGGGAGTAACGCCGTGGGTCCTCCCGGCTCCAGCGACGGATGTTGGGGACAAAGGCCGTCTCCGACCAGGCAACAAGGTCTGGATTCGTTTCGAGCGCCGCGTTGGTGAGAGTTGTCAGCGACTGGAAGGTCTGCGAATACTCGGTTTTCCGTGGATCGGAATTCTGTTGGATCAGAGCTATCCGCGCCGACCTGTTTGAAGCTTGCGCTTGGGAGTCGGCAGTTAGTGCCAGGCCGCCAAGCAGCATAACAAGCGCTAACGCTGCGGCCGTAGCTCCGGCGGCCCACGCCACCGGTGTTTGTCGCCTCCCCAGCCGTAGCGGCCGCTCTCGCCCGGGAAACAGCCGGTCAAGGCCGGCTATCGCGAGCTCTGCGAGCACCGAGTTCACCAGCAGCACTATAAACGACACGCCCCACACGCCGGTTATGGATGCAACCTGGATAAGCGGAAGGTTTGCGTACTGACCGTGACCGACAAGCCCCCACGGATAGCCGAGAAATCCCACGGAACGGGCAAACTCGAAAAACGTCCAGGACAAGGGCAGGACAAGGAACTTCCCTACACGAATCGTCTTTAGGAAGCCAAGAGCGAAGGGAGAGAAGATCAAATAGTAGAGAAACAAAACGATCATCGTGACCTGCAGGGACACAAGGCTAAAAGTGCCGAGCCAGTAATTAACAAGGGTGTTGTGAAGCACACCGTAGGTCACAAGATAGAACACACCGGTTGAAAAGCGACTTCGCCGCAGCACCACAAAGAGCGGCACAAGGGCAACCCAAGAAAGGATGCCGATGCCGGTGATATCGGCAAACGACGGCAATGTGAGGGTAGAAAGGATAACCGACAGAAAGGTCAAGAGGAGGCGCCAAGGGCCCACGATCCGGTCGTGCCGAGACTCGAGACCGGCCACCCGCCCGTGCATCAGGCGGATAGCAAAGTAGGCAATGCCGTTTACGAGAATAAGCGGCAGGTAGCGGAGAAGCGCAATGTTGCGTTCGGTCTCCGAGTCGACGGCGAAGTTGAGGTCGCCGCCCGACAACACAAATCGCTGCACGTATTCCAGGTTGGCGTTTAGGGCAAAGAGGTAGGAGAAGATAAACAAGGCGAGGGTTGCGACAAGGAGCAACTCCGGAATGCGTAGTGCCCGACGGAGCTTCCGGCGCTTTAGCGGACCTCCGGGGAGCACCAGCCTGGCCCCGTACACAAAATGTCCCGCCACGAGAAAGACCAGGGGCAGCTCTCCCAAGCCGACCTCTGTGGCCGCGGCGGGCCCCGCAAACAACACGACAAAAACAACGACAACCGCCGCCTGATATAGGATGCCGATAAACCTCATCCGCGAGTATGTGCTATCCATGGCGGCAGTATAGCCGACACATCGCCTTTTTAGGAAAAGTCGTGGTACTTTCTCCGGGTCGAACGGAACAAATCATGAACACTCCCTCACGTAAACGCCACATCCAAAAAACCCCACGTGTCTTTCGAAGCGTTCATCGGGTGCTTCGAACCGTTATTGCGCCCGTATTCACGAGTCGCTTTGACCTCGTGGGGGAGAACACCGACTTTCTCCGCCGTCTCAAGCCCCCGTATCTGATACTTGCCTGTCACCGCAGCCACCTAGATCCCTTTTTTATCAGCTACCGTGTTCCGCACCCAATCCAATTTGTGGTGGCTGACGCCCAGTTTAGATCCCGTATCGTGAGCTTTGCGCTTTCGCTTATCGGCGCCATCCCCAAGACCAAAGTGATGTCCGATTTTGATGCGGTGCGATCGATCATGCGAGTGAAGGACCAAGGAGGCGTCATTGGGATTTTTCCGGAGGGGCAAAACAGCTGGGACGGCACGCCGCTGCCGGTCTATTACTCCACCGCCAAGCTTGCGCGGCTCCTCAAAATTCCGGTTGTGATTGCAGTGGTAAAGGGAGCGTTTTTTGCCGCTCCGCGATGGGGGCGGGGCTGGAGGCGAGGTGAAATCCACATCGAATTTCACAAGGTCTTTGACGGGCCTGATCTACGCTCCATACCAATCGAGGAAATCCATCGTGTGATTTCCGAGAAGCTGTCTCACGACGAGTACGAATATCAGGCGAAGGTCAATCGTCCGTACGTCGGCCGCAGGAGGGCCGAGCGGATCGAACGCGCGCTGTTTTACTGCCCGGAGTGCAAGCGCTTTGACGCACTGGTGTCGCACCGCAACAGCCTCTCCTGCACCGCATGTGGGATGCAGGTGGAGTATGGCTACCGCGGGCGGTTTCGACCGGCGACGCCGGGCTTTGCCACCGTAAAAGAGTGGAACGTGCGGCAAGTCGAGGCGCTGGCCCGGGCTCTGGACTCCTATCAGGCGGGACCGCGCACGAAGCCGTTTATGGCCGAAGGTCATGCACTTGTAGAGACCGGCTTCAAGAGCCGGCCTCTCGAGCGGTTCCACTACGGTCGGCTCCATCTCTTTGCCGACCGACTTGTGGTCGAACCGATTGTCAAAGCCCGCGAGATATCGTTTTTCCTGTCCGATCTCGACGGTCTCAACGTTCAGCAGAACGAGCGAATGGAGTTCTATTCGGGCGGGCTCTTGTATCGTTTTTCGTTTACCGACCACCGCCTGTCCATGTACAAGTGGTTTCTTGCTATGCGTTATTTGGCCGGAAAGCCTCTGTTTGCTGCCGAGCGCGGTCTTAGCGTATCGCCTCGAAGTTGAGGTGGTCGGTTTTTTCGTTCCCCGACATGATTTCGCGATACGTTGCTTCCTCGTAGGCTTCCACGTCCGCATCGTCCATGCAAAGCTCGATGATCCTTCTCCCAAGCGGGTCCAGGTCCGCCGTCAGGAACTTCTCCAGTTCGGTCTTGAAGAACCGCCCGAGAATCTCGGCACCGCCGTCGTACCCGTCGTAGCCTACTTCCAATTGGTCGTGGACCGCCAAGAGGCCCCGGGGCATCTGCTGTCCCTCGACGCGAAGGCCGGGTAGGGTGTAGCCCAGCAGCGGGCACCGTGCCGCATGCAGTTTACCCGGCTTAAATCGCACGCTTCCCCGCCGCGCAATGTACTCGCGGGCGATCCACTCGGGCTTAAAACCGACTCGGTACGCTCCCACGTGCTGGTTGGGAATAAGCACATAGCGCGTACGGGGGTGATCGATGATCTGCCGGAGTAGAAGATTCGCGTGGCGAACCATCTTGCCCGTGGCAAAGGGCCAGTACGAACCGACACCCTCGCTCGAAAGGCCCTCGGTTGTAACGATGCTGGGGTTCGAGTGGCCACGGGGTGCCACAAGACGCCAGATCCACGCCAGGGCGGGGTTCAATATGTGAAGCATGCCGATAATGCCGTAGTTGGGTTTCTCGCGCGTACAGGGAGGCGTACGCACGCCAAAGCTTCGCACGTCCAACTCGACGGACCCGTCGACGATTCGGGGCACAAAGTGACGGGGCATAATCACCCGAGGGTTCGGGCAGGGCTTGTCGGGCTCGTCCATTGTGTGCTCCCACACAAGCGCCGTGCTGCCGGGCTTTCCGTCGATGTTGAGGAATATAAGTGGCTCGGGCGGATCGATGGTGAGCTTCTCTAACGACGGCTCTTTTCCGTACTCGTCCAAGTGATCGACACGGAGAAACCACCCGGCTTCGGCATCCTCAATTACGATCTTGCCGCTGTAGTTGCGTAGGTCGGGATGCGCCAAGGACATGTCGTCCGTCACCGGGTGGAGCTCGCAGGTATCCGACAGCTCGATATAGTAGGGCTCCCCCGTGACCGTGTTCTCACCAACAAGAATCCGCCCGTCCGGCTCACGATGAATCTCCTGGGTCATCTCGCTCTTGCCTCCTCCGCTCGCGCCCTCGTGCAGGATGACAAACTCGTTGTCGTAGGGTGTTACCAAACGCACCGCGGAACTGTGGAGCGTGAGCCAGCCCTCGTTCTCTCCACGGGTGAGAAGGACACCGTAGACGCCCTTTTTGGCGCTCGGACCCGGATAGAGGTTGTAGCAAAACAACTCGTGCATCGTTTCCGAGCGGTTGTGCACCACGACTTGTTTACCGGAGAAGTGGGTGTGTCGAAAAGGCGGCGCGAGATACAGGAGCGAGACCGGTGAGAAGTTTGCAGGGAGCTCGTCTCGCGGAATAAAGCCCTGAAGATCGGCCAGCCCGGTAACAAAAAAGCCCGCGTTTGCCGGCGCCACGAGGGCGGCCGGGTAGCCGTGGCGCTTATCTCCCGCCATAAACGGCAGCAGAATAAGCTGGTCCTGGGACGCAAACCACGCAAAGGTTTCGTCTCGCACCGAGCTGAAGTCATGGCCAAAACGGTCCCGGTAGCGAGTTTTGTCCGTCGGGAGCTGATCAGCAATAAGCATGGCCTCGGGATCGCGCCGACGCATGTACGGTTCGACGTAGTTCACCGCCGCCCCATTTTTGCACCGGGCAACCGTCGCCTCGACCACCCGTCCCCGACCCGGAACCTCGTACGCGACCTCGAACAGGTCCGCCTCGCCGCCGAAGGTTATGTCGAGGAGTTGTGACCTGCTCTCCGGAACGATGATCTCTACCTGTTGGATGACGTCGCGCAGCTCGCTCGGTAGTGACATCCGCGCCACAGTTGGCTTGTCCATGTGATCTCCTATATGTGGTTGCCGTCGAAAAGGGATTGCCGGAAACTGATTAACTATACAACAAAATCGGATATTTATGCAAATCGTGGCGGGTTTGGCCAAACTCTCTCCGCGGGCTCGACCTATCATCAGCACGTCGCTACCTTGTGGACCGTGAGGGTGTATCAATTCCTCCGCATCGCGGCACACAAGACTGTCTGGGCTTTTCGCAAACTGCTCGTGTTCCCCATCATTTTGTATCGGGGATTGGTGTCTCCCATACTGCCGGGCAGCTGTATCTACGAACCGAGCTGCTCCCGCTATATGCAAGGATCGATCGAACGCTTTGGCCTCCTGCGCGGACTGGTGTTGGGTCTCGCGCGGGTTTTCCGCTGCGCCGGGGGCCTGTACACCGGTGGCGATGACCCGGTACCGGAGCGGTTTTCATTCGCGGAGGTGGGCCGCGGCTACAGGCGATTCTGGCGCCGCAGATCGTAGCCGGCGTGTCGGCGACAAGTGCCGTGGATCTGCGGCGGGCACCATCGGACCCGCGGCGAAACGAGGACCCACGACGTGCCCAACTCATCGCTACCGTTCCCGCCGAAGCGGACTTGACCAGCCCACCGAAAGCCGTTATATAGTGTTGGTTCATCGGTATTTGATCAGGAGCTGGCCATGGCCAAGAAAAAAGGGAATCTAGTTCGAGTTCGATTAAAGAGCTCCGAGAGCCCCCATTGCTATTACACGACAAAAAACAAGAAGAACACCCCGGACAAGATGGAGCTTATGAAGTACGACCCGGTCGTACGTAAGCACGTGCTCTACAAGGAATCGGGTAAGGTCTAGGAGTCCGGAAATGCCTCGACAGTGCAAGATCTCAGGAAAGCGCGTTCTCGCCGGTAATAATGTTTCGCATGCGCACAACAAGACGCGCATGAAGCAGGCCCCGAACCTTCACAAAAAACGGATCTACGTGCCGGAGCTCGACCGCACGGTGCGTATTCGGGTCTCGGCCTACGCTCTTCGAACCATTACGAAGATCGGCTTGATCGCGTACCTCAAAAAAAGCGGCCTCAAGATCAAGGACGTCATTTAGCCGTTCGCCGGTTACCGGCCTTTTTGGTTCAAAAACGCAACTCTCTCCACTCTCTTGTGAATAACCATGGATTTTCGCTTCACATGGCCTTATCATTAGTCCGATATTAAGGGTAAGCGCACCGGGTCGTGGTTGCGCCTTGTTTTACATATGAGCACCAGCAGCGAAGACCGAAAACTACGGGAGGTCATCTCCCTCGATTCTGAACTCAATCAAATACAAGACCTGGATATACTTCTCGAGCGCATCCTGCGAGAGGCGCGCCGCATTGTAAATGCGGATGCGGGCTCAATCTACCGGACACGGGGAGATGAGCTGGTCATCAGTTACGCGCAAAACGACACCATGCAGGCGGATCTCCCGCCGGGGCAGAAGTTGATCTACAACATCTTCTCCTTCCCGATAAACGAGAGATCGATCGCCGGATACACCGCCGTCACCGCGGAACCGGTGAACATTCCGGACTGCTACAACATCCCGGAAGAGGCTCCCTACGGTTTCAACAAGGAGACCGACAAGGCCTCGGGGTACACGACTCGCTCCATGCTCACCTCGCCGCTCCAGACAAACACCGGCGAAATACTCGGCGTTATTCAGGTCATCAACGCCATGGACGACGACGGTAACGTCATTCCCTTTGACGCCGAAGATGAGCTTGTCGTTTCGCACTTCGCTCAAAACGCCACCGTCGCGCTCCAGCGGGCGCAAATGACCCGCGCCATCTTGTTACGGATGATAAGCATGGCCGAGCTTCGTGACCCAAAGGAAACCGGACCACACGTAAACCGGGTTGCCGGCTATGCGGTGGAAATCTACGAGCGCTGGGCAAATCGCGTAGGCCTACCCGCCAAGCAGATCGAACGAAATCGCGACCTGCTCCGTATGTCCGCTATGCTTCACGACGTCGGCAAGGTAGCTATTTCCGACACTATCCTCAAAAAGCCGGCGCGGTTCACCGACGACGAATACGAGATCATGAAGTCTCATACCTGGAAGGGCGGCCGATTGTTCCTCGATGTTCAGTCGGAGTTCGACGAAATGGCCGGAATTGTCGCCCTAAACCATCATGAGCGGTGGGACGGCAACGGCTACCCCGGCCACATCGACGTGGAAACCGGAGAGCCGCTGCAGGAGGACGGCAACGGAAAGGCTGTCGGCAAGCAAGGAACCGAAATTCCCCTGTTTGGCCGAATAGTTGCTCTTGCGGACGTCTACGATGCTCTAAGTAGCAAACGTGTTTACAAAGAGGCCTGGACCGAAGAGGAGGTGCTCGAGGAGATGCGGCATGCCTCAGGCACGCAGTTTGATCCCGAGCTCCTCGAAGTCTTTTTTGAAGTTCTTCCCAACATCAAAACAATCGCCAACCGGTACAAAGACAATTAAGCTCGCCGCCGCCGGTCGGTTTCTACGCGTCCTTGTAGGCCGTGACCAGGCCCTCCATCGCCACCTTTCCGTCTCCGAAGTACATCAGCGTGTTGTCGGCGGCAAAAAGCGGATTGGGGATTCCCGCGAAACCGGGGCTCATGCTTCGCTTGATGACCACAACCGTCCGGGCCTTGTCGACATCGAGAATCGGCATGCCGGATATCGGGCTCCCGGTGGCCTCGCGCGCCGAGGGATTCACAACATCGTTGGCGCCGAGGACGATCGCAACGTCGGTGTTGGGAAAGCTTGGGTTGATCTGATCCATCTCGCGTAGTTTGTCGTACGAGATATTCTCCTCAGCCAAGAGAACATTCATATGCCCCGGCATGCGGCCTGCAACCGGATGGATGCCGAACTCCACCTCTATACCGTCTCTCTCGAGCGCCTCGGACATCAACCGGACGGCCGTCTGAGCTCGCGCGACGGCCATGCCGTAGCCCGGCACGATTACGACACGCTGGGCGCCTTTTAGGATCATCGCGACCTCTTCAGCGGAGGTGGACTTGACCTTGCCCGCGTAGATGTCGTCGGACGCGGCGCCTTCCACAACGGCGCCGACGCCGCCGAACAGGACATTCGCCAACGATCGATTCATAGCCTTGCACATTATCCGTGTGAGGATAATCCCCGAGGCACCGACCAACGAGCCGGAGATGATCAGCACCGAGTTCGAAAGGACAAATCCGGTTGCCGCGGCGGCCAAGCCGGAGTAAGAGTTCAACAGGGCGATTACTATCGGCATATCCGCGCCGCCGATTGGAATAACCAGGAATAGGCCGAGGATCGAGGCGACCCCCGCGAGGACCCAGTATAGGTAGGTTAGCTCGGGGTCAATCACCAAAACGACGGCCGCGGCAATTGAGCCTCCAAGGAGAAGAATCTTGACGACCTGCTCGCCTTTGTAGCGGACAGGTTTTTCGGTGACGATTCCTTGCAGTTTTCCAAACGCAATAAGGCTCCCGAAAAAGGTGACTGCGCCGATTAGCCCGGAGGCGGCAGTGGCGATCAGCTCTTGGAGCGGTAGGCCGGAGGGGCCTCCGAGTGTTCCAAGCATCGATGCCGCCTGAATGAGCACCGCGCCCGCCACCAGAACCGAGGCGGCGCCGCCGAAGCCGTTGTAGAGGCCGACAAGCTGCGGCATCGCCGTCATCTGAATGCGAAGCGCGAGAATCGCCCCGAAGACCGACCCGATGCCGATGCCCAGGACAATCAGCTCCCATGGAAGCCCGACTTGCACAACCAGGGTGACAACAATTGCAACCAGCATGCCAATGGCGCCAAGGAGGTTGCCCCGCACCGCACTGCGAGGATGTGAGAGACCCTTTAGGCCGAGCACAAAAAGCACGGCCGCTATGAGGTAAAAGAGATCGGCAAGTTCCGAAGGCATGGATTAGTCCTTTTTCCGAAATTTCTTGAGCATACGGTGGGTGACCAAAAAGCCACCAACCACGTTGGTGGTGGCAAAGACGAGGGCGACTACACCGAGTATCTGCGTAATCAGAGAGGTGCCGGCGCCAAGAGCGATAATTGCACCGATCACCGTGATGCCCGATATGGCGTTGGAGCCCGACATAAGCGGAGTGTGCAAGATTGGCGGGACCTTTGTTATTACCTCGAAGCCCACAAAGACCGCCAGGACAAATATGGTTAAGATGCCGATAAAACTCATGTTGTTCCTCCGGATTACAGCTCGAGTTGTGCCCGTAACTCGTCGTTTGGTACCTCGCCGTCGTGGGTTACCACGGTGGCGGCAATGATTTCGTCGTCCATGTCGACGTTTACCGCACCGTCTTTTACAACGGCTGATAGAAAGCTCGTGATGTTCCTCGAGTAGAGTTGGCTTGCGTTGAAGGGCACCGATGAAGGCAGGTTGATGGGCCCCAGGATGGTTACGTTGTGCTTTTCCACCGTTTTGCCCGCCTCCGAGAGCTCGCAGTTTCCTCCACGCTCAACCGCAAGGTCTACGATAACCGAGCCCGGCCGCATACCCTGAACCATTTCCTTGGTGACCAGAACCGGCGACGGCTTTCCGGGTATCGCGGCGGTGGTGATTACCACGTCGCTGTCGGCCACCACCTGTGTCATCATCTCACGCTGCTTCCTGTAAAAACCCTCATCCATTGCGCGGGCGTATCCGCCTGTATCTTCGGAGTCCTCCGTTCCCAGCTCAATATCCACAAACTTGGCTCCCAGACTTTCCACTTGCTCTTTTACCGCCGGCCGCACATCGTACGCGCTGACCACCGCCCCGAGTCGCTTGGTTGTAGCAATTGCTTGCAGGCCGGCAACGCCGACGCCCACCACAAAAACCTTGGCCGGAACGATCGTCCCGGCCGCCGTCATCATCATAGGGAACATTTTTGGAAGGTTCTCAGCTGCAAGAAGCGCCGCCTTGTAGCCGGCCAAATTCGCCATCGAGCTCAGCGCGTCCATGGCTTGGGCGCGTGTGATACGGGGCATCCGCTCCATCGCAAAGGCGGTAATCCCCGCCTCTTTTAGACGCGAGAAGGACGGGTCCGGCTGGTAGGGCTCCATAAGTCCGATTGCCGTTTGTCCGTTTTTACCTGGACTGTCCGAGGAGCCTGGGTTCGCCGCGGCCCAGCGCACAGCCAGAACGATGTCGGCACTTTCCAGGATGCGGCTTCGATCGACGATTTTCGCACCCTTCGCCTCGTACTCGGCGTCGGTGTAACCGGAAGCCATACCCGCTCCACGCTCAATCCATACCTCCGCCGTCAGTTTCCGAACTTCCGGGACGCCGGCCGGAACCAACGACACGCGTCTTTCGCCGTCACGGGTTTCTTTTACTGCTCCAACAATCATTCTTTATCCCCCGGACTAGATTTCGCTCAGAATGTATCGAAATCCCCGGCCAACGAGAAGGCCAAGCGGACCTTGTCGTGATCGTACACATGAATTGAATCTTGATCTTTGGGGTAGTAGACTTTACTACAGTTGAAATGCATATGCTCGTAGAAGCAGAAATCTGGACTGTCGCGCGAACGGACAAGGGGAATGCTGTGCTTGTTCGTCCAATGGGATCTGAGAGAGCGGTGCCGATTTTTATCGGCCAGCTCGAGGCCCAGTCGATACTCATCGGCCTTGGCAATGTACCGATGCCGCGCCCCCTCACTCATGATCTTATGATCTCGGTTCTCGAGAAAGCCGGCTTGACCATGGAAAAAGTGGAAATCACCGACCTCAAGCAGCAGACGTTTTACGCCCAGATCATCCTCAAACAGGGTTTGAAGCGGCTCTCAATCGATGCGCGCCCTTCGGACGCGTTGGGGATGGCGGCGCGGATAAAGTGCCCCGTCCTGATTGCTGAGTCTGTAGTTGAGGAAGCCGGCATCGCCGTGAACCTTATTAGCGAAGGTGAATCGGAGGCCGCGTTCCCCTCCGCACAAGATATTGAGAAAAATCAACTGATGACTCAGCTCGAAAAGGCGGTCGAGGAAGAGGATTACGAAGAGGCCGCCCGGCTCCGCGACCGTATCAAAGGTCTCTCATAAGGTCGACATAGATTTTGCAAAAGCTCTCACCTCTCCCGTAAGCGTGTGCAATTCGGCTCGATTGAGGCCGGAGGGTCCGTAGCGTCCACGGTAGAACAGAGTCAGTAGCCGCCCGGGCTTACCGTTTCCCACATGTCGAGACGCCCGATCGAGGAAGTCCGATAGGCTGTCGGTTGGGTGATAGGCGATGTGTGCCTTTTTTGCCGACGTGACCAATTCCATAAACAGTCGGTCAAGGCGCCTACTCTGCCGTCGCCGTTTTCTGTCGAAGGTGATGGGTGAAGACGCAGACCGAGACGGGGCGTCCCCGCGCGCGCTTTGCCCGCCGGCACGAATCCGACGGCCGAGCAGCCTCACAAAAAGGACGACTTTGCGGACAAACCGCAGAAACTCGTACCACGCGCTGAGGATTCGCCGTCTGAGGAGGTCGTGCCGGGCTCGCCCACGCCGCCGGGTGAAAAGCGGATACACCATGAACCCCACAAACGCAGCAATCGCCACAACAATCAGGATGGTTCTAAGGACAACCGCGAGGGTTTGAAGCCACTCAGGGGGACCGGTCGAGTCTTGATATGCCGATAACTCGTTTAGGTAGGCGCGCATGCGCTCGAAGTCCGCGAACGTTGGCGCCTGCTCCACGGCTTTGCCGGGTTGGGAAGTAAAAAGCGATGCAAGCCAGGAGAAAAACGCGTCCAGCCAAGCCGCGGGCACGATGGGCCTCGACGGGGTCAGAATCATTGCGGCGGGCGCCAAGAGCAACACGCCGGCGATCGCAACGATAATGCGCCGCGACTCGAGCCTTCGCGATACCGACACCCCGAGCGACTCGGTATAGCCCTTCTCGGCGATAATCCGAACGGTCGTGCGGGCGGCAATGGTGACAAGCACCAGAACAACGGCCGCGAAGTGCCGGGGTGGAGCTACCGAGAGGTCGGCATACTCCGAGACCGCATGGGCAAGCAGGTGCACGGCGATGGCCCCGATTGCGAGCCAGGAATAAATGGCGCGCAGAGTCTTCATGGTGAAATAGAAGGCGCGGCCGATATCGGCGTTATTGCGGATTGCCAGGTAGAGTTCGTTTTCCCCGAGACCCTGAGTTAAGGACAAGAACCGATCGTGGTAAATCAGCCGTCCGTTGATCGCAAACGCCAGGAACCACCCGGCAAGAGCGGCAACGGTTGGGTAGATATTTCCGATGCCGGGGGAGAAAACATCGAGCGGCCCCGCCGCACCGGCTACTCCGGTCCCTTGGACAATACGACCGAAAGATCCGAGCAAGTAGCCGGCCACCAACACGAAAGCGATTTCTCGCAAACGGCTCTGCGTTCCACCGCGTCTGGCCTGGGCACGACGAATCGCCCGCATCACGGATTCCACCACCAAGCCCGTCGGGCCCATGATTGCCGTGGACAGCGGTATTCTCTCCAGGTCAAGGAAAAAAGCCGTTGCGTTTCCGAGCACGATCAAAAACAAAAGTCCCGGCACAAATGCCAGCAGAGGGTGTGCGAGTATGCGGTACGACTCGGTCCTAAAAGTCACCGTGGGTCCTCACTCTCACCGCGCCGGGCGGAATGGGCCCTTCCGCGCCGACCAGATACATCGAGAGTCTTCCACGATCGAACCGTGCGATAACAACTCCCAGGTCGGTGGGCGGTCCCACAAATGCCAAGTGATTGGTCCGGGGAAGCGGGAGCAACGCGTCGGCCAGGCGGTCCATACGGTCGGTTTGTTTTGCCCGTGCGAGGGTTCGGAGGATTTCGTGAAGGCTTCCAATGCCTGCCGACGGCGGGAGCCAGTCTCTTGTCTCGCCGAGGCATAAAAGGCCGACCGGGTGCCCCTTGGTAGTCAGCTGCACGGTCAGCGCGGTCGCGGCTTCTACGGCACGCTCGATGTTGTGACCGCGGTGGCGCAGCGGATACGCCCCGGCACGGAGATCCAGGAGTATGACCGTCGGCACCAGGGCCTGTCTCGCGGGTTTGCGCACAACAAGGCGGCCGAGGCGGGCCGACGCCTTCCAGTGTACGAGGCGCATACGATCGCCGGGAACATAGTCTCGGATCGATACGGGGAGTTGGATTTCCTCGAATCGCGGGTCGTTTGTGGTGGCGGGGCCACCGGGGATTATCGGCTTTTTGGGAAAATCGATTCTTCGGATATCGGGAAGAATCACCACTTCGGCAGGATCCACGAAGCGAAGCTCAAAGGGGAAAAGGCCGAGGGGGTCTGCTCCGCCCACCGTTAGGGGGCCCAACTCAAAGACACCGCGGTGCCGTGGTATAACGGTGTAACTCAGGTTGCCGTCCAGCTGAGGCCCAACCTTGAGCATGTGGGCTTCGCGACCGTTTGTGTAGAGACCCGGTGCCCTATCTACGACCACCAACGGGAAACTCGGCAGAAGGCTGTTGTTCTCGATTCGAACGCCGATATCCACGGACTCGTACCGGAAAAGGTATCGCCTGTCCACTGTCCGCGCGGCAACGATTCCGCGCCGGAGTATGGCCGAATACGCCTTTGATACGCCGACTACTACGAGCAAAAAAACACCAAGCCACCTCAAAAAAAACAGGCCACCGAAGATGACGAGCACTGCACAGAACAAGACGTACAATATCGATTTTGCCTGCATAGGCGAGGTGCTCCTGGGCCTACGGCGACTCGTCCGACAGCACCGGTACCCTGGTTCGTTGCACGATGGAATCGAGCGTCTGTCTGGTGTCCATATTGCGAACCACTGCATCCGGAGTCGGTGCAACCCGTTTCCACAGGACGGAAACAGCCAAGTCACGAATGTCCTCCGGCACTACAAAGTCGCGACCGTTTATCGCCGCCCGAACACGAGCTGCACGCGACAGCCCGATCGAAGCACGGGTGGAGGCACCGAGGGCGAAGGTCGGCTCCGTGCGTGTGGCTTCGACAATCGCGAGCAAGTACTCCGCGCAGTCGTCTGAAAGAAACACATCGACGCAGGCTGCACGGACTGTAACCACCTCTTCCGCCGTGGTAACGGCGCGCACCCGTGCTACCGGGTGCTGGAGTTTTGCCAGATCGTAGAGAAGGCTCTTTTCCGTGCGCCGGTCGGGATAACCGACCGCTGTGGCAAGGAGAAAGCGGTCTCGCTGGGCTTCCGGAAGCGGGAATGTTCCCTCGAATTCGATTGGGTTTTCGGTGGCGATAAGGAAAAACGGCGCCGGGAGCTCTACTTCGCGACCCTCGACAGTTACTTGGCCCTCGCCCATCGCCTCGAGTAATGCCGACTGCGTCCGTGGCGTGGCGCGGTTGATCTCATCCACCAGAACGACGTTTGCCACAATGGGCCCGTAGCGAAACTCAAAGCTCCCGTCCTTTGGGTTGTAGATTGATAGGCCGAGCACGTCGGCGGGCAAGAGGTCCGGGGTGCACTGAATCCGCGAGAAAGTAACACCTAAAGCGGCCGCAAGGCTTCGGGCGAGGATTGTCTTACCGACTCCCGGTACGTCCTCGAGGAGCACGTGGCCGTCGGCAAGCAAGGCGGTCAATAGACGGAGAATTGTTTCTCGCTTGCCCCGGATGACCGTCTCTACCTCATCCGCGACCCGGCTTGCCCAATCCGGCACCAAAGCGGTGTTGTCGATCACCCTACTATGATACCGGTTCAGCCGGCCGCCTGCAAATTGCGGCCGGCGACCTACTCCGCCTTTTTTAGTATCAGGATACCGTTGTGGCCGCCGAAGCCGAGCGAGTTCGACATCGCCACGTCGATCTTGCCTTCGACGCCCACATTCGGCACGTAGTCCAGGTCGCACTCGTCGTCGGGCTGCTCGAGGTGGATGGTGGCCGGAAAGAACTGGTCGCGAATCGCCAACGAGCAAGCGATTGCCTCGATGCCGCCGGCGGCGCCGATACAGTGGCCCGTCATAGACTTTGTCGACGACATTTTGAGTTTGTAGGCGTGGTCGCCGAATACTCGTTTTACGACTTTGGTTTCGGTAGGGTCGTTCATCGGGGTCGATGTACCGTGGGCGTTTATGTAGTCGACTTGATCAGGCACCATCTCCGCATCCGCCAGCGCTGCCTTTATTGCGAAGATGGCGCCGCGACCCTCGGGGTGTGGCGCGGTCAGGTGACTCGCATCACAACTCATTCCGTAGCCCGCCACTTCGGCGTAAATCTTTGCGCCCCGAGCCTTCGCGTGCTCGTAGGTCTCCAGGATCACAATGCCCGCTCCCTCGCCGATCAAAAAACCGTCCCGATTCTTGTCGAACGGCCGCGATGCCTCCTCAGGGCGATCGTTATACTTGGTGCTCAGGGCTTGGAGCACACAAAAGCCGGTGAGTCCCATCTTGCTTATGCAGGCTTCGGTGCCGCCGCTTATGACAACGTCGCATAGGCCCTGGCGGAGCCAGAATAACGAATGCCCGATGGCATCGGTGCCTGAGGAACAGGCGGTAGTGAGCGTGAAGCAAGGCCCCTGGGCGTTGTGTTTGATCGCGACGTTGGCCGGGCCAATGTTTGAGATCATCTTGGGAATCGTCATCGGGTGGACTCGACTCGGGCCTCGCTCGAAGAGCTTATAATAGGCCGTTTCGAGCGCTTCAAACCCTCCGATGCCGCAGCCGAGAATGGTGCCGAGGCGCTCCGGGTCTACGTCTCCCGGTTTGAGCCCGGCGTCGTTCATCGCCTCGACGCTTGCCACGGTGGCGTACTGCGCGAACGGATCCATCTTTCGGGCCTCTTTGGACTCCAGCGCCACCGTTGGATCAAAGTCCTTCAGCTCCGCGGCAATGTGCACGGGGTACTCGGCGGGATCGAATTTGGTGATGCGGCCGGCGCCGCTTTTCCCGGCCTTAATGCCCGCCCAGAAATCCGGAACGTTGTTTCCGATGGGTGTTACGGCGCCCATTCCCGTTATTACGATTCGATTTTTCACGTTACATACCCATACCGCCGGTAATGTGGATTACCTGGCCGGTCAAATAGGAGGCTAGCTCGGATGCGAGAAAGAGAATGACCTTGGCAACCTCCTCGGGCTGACCCAAACGGGCCATCGGAATTTGTGTGAGAAGCGCCGTCCGTTGATCCTCGGTCAGCTTGTCGGTCATCGGTGTCTGAATAAAGCCGGGGGCGACGGCGTTGACACGAACACCGCGACCTGCGATTTCCCGCGCCAGACTCTTGGTAAACCCGATGAGCCCGGCCTTGGAGGCGGAGTAGTTTGTCTGCCCGCCGTTGCCGATAACGCCGACAATGGACGCAACGTTTATGATAGAGCCCGCCCGCGCCTTGATCATGTGCCGCGATACGACCTTCGAGATGTAGAAGGCGCTGGTGAGGTTGACCGACAGCACATCGGACCAATCCTTGGCGCTCATTCGAAAGATAAGACCGTCACGTGTTATGCCCGCGTTGTTGACAACAATGTCGAGGCCGCCCGTCTCCTTGATGATGCCCTCAACAAGCGACGTGATTTGCTCTTCATCGGCGACGTTGCCCTCGTGGAAGGCCACCTCTACTCCCAAATTTCCTGCCATGTGCCGATACTCGGCGAGGGAATCGGCTTCCTGCAGGTCGATATAGTGGACCGAGGCGCCGTTTTCCATAAGCTTTTCGACGATTTTTCTGCCTATGCCCCGGGCTCCGCCGGTGACGAGGGCCGTTTTGCCCTTTACAAGCATGTGTGTCCTCCTTGACGGGACTGCGATTGGATCAATCCTAGCGAGCGGTAGAAGCCACTGTCAAGTCGGTCGGCGGCCGAATTCGGCCGCTGACCGATAAAAATGCGCGTCGACAAGCTCATCTTGGACGCGCGCACGCGCTTCGGCTATACTGCGGCGGTGGAACGAAAACAGTCCAGAACGCTTATGTACGTCGTGATCGGCGTAGCGGTCTTTTTTTTGATCGACCCATTCAACATTATCTCGCCTCGAGACAACGTCGCCATCGGCCGACGTACCGATTCCGAGACGGTGAATACCTTGACACAGCTCTATGATCAGATCGCCCGGCCCATCGACGAGTACCTGGTCCGCTTGGCGGACAACCACGATGCGGTCCTCCTCGGATACTTCCCTCGAATCCGTGAGCCGATCGCCAACCTAACCGCCGCGGTGCCAAGACTCTACCAAGCGGGGCATCGATCGGTGGGGGTAGACTGGTTTTTGAGCCGGGACCAGGAGATGCTCGATCGCATCGTGACTGCGCCATCCTTCAACGCGGAAGACGTTCACCGCCTTTTGTTTAACAACATTGTAGTCTCGGGTTACCAGGAGTACGTCGATCTGGTGGAGGCGGCGTGGCAGGTAAACAACGATGCGCAGGACGGGGCCGAGCCGTTTCGGATTATCGGTTTGGGTGTGTTTATTAACTACGAGCTCGTTCAGACCGAGGAAGATGCGGAAAATCCGGAGGTCTTGGCACAGCTTTTTCCGGGGGGGGCGCCGGACAACCATATCGCGCAGATCATCCTCGACGATTTTGTGCGCCAAGGGCAAACCATCATCGCGCTTTTGCCCATGCAACACACCCTCGCGCGGCATGAGGACTTCAGCTATGCCGAGAGCGCGAGTGAAGCCGGCATACAGGATCCCCGCCGCGCGGCTCGTATCGTGTACGGCGAAATCGGCGGTCGTGTCACCAATGCTATGTTCCATAATCCTATTCCAAGCACGGAGTCCATGACCGGCACCGACTACCCAACGGCCGGAGCGATCGACGCGCTGGTGTTTAGCAAAGACGGCGTGGAGCAGTTCCAGGGATTTAGCGTGGTGGGCAACGCGTTTGGGGCGCTTTCGCTCCCTCCGACGCCGTACGTGCCCGAAGGCTCCGACGAAGAGCTGGCTTTGGAAGAGCTGGTAGACGGCTACATCGTGACCGGGCCGATCTCACAACTCGACCCGGTAACCGCCATCCCGGGATTTATCACGGAGGGCAACCTCGAAGAGGCCATGCGCAGGTTTCCCGGACCAAAGGAAGAGGATCTGAGTCCGGAGGACCTTAACGAGTTTCTGACCGGAATGAGTGTGCAGCTCGAGAGGATGTTGGACGCCTTTCAATAGAGACTGGAAACGGCGAACGTGATGATTGGAGCAAGGCCGATTGACGAAAGAAACCGTCGGATCGTTTGTGCCTCCTGGATCGCGATCGCTGCCAACGGGATCCTCACGGTTGCCAAGGTTGTGGTCGGCATTGTCGGCGGGAGCTACGCGGTCATAAGCGACGGCATCGATTCCGGTGCCGATATTCTGGCAAGCCTGCTCACCCTTGTTACGGCCCACATCATGGCCCGACCGCCCGACGCGAAGTTCCCGTTCGGCTACTCGCGGGCCGATACCCTCGCAACCAAAGTACTCTCGTTTATCATCTTTTTTGCCGGCGTCGAGCTCGTGCTCGAGTCCATCCGCCATATGGCAGCAGGAGTTCACAGCCCGCTGCCGACAACCGGCGCGTTTATCGTGACCGGTGTGTCGCTTGTTGCAAAGATCGGCCTTTCGGTCTTCCTCCGTCGTCTTGGCAGGAAAATCGATAGCAAGATGCTTATCGCCAACGGTCGCAACATGCAGGGTGACGTGGGTATCTCGCTTGTTGTGATAGTTGGGTTGATCCTGGTGCAGGTAACAGGCCTTCGACAAATCGACACAATAGCGGCGCTTTTAGTAAGCGTCTGGATTATTCGCATCGCGGTTGTCATCTTTTTTGAGACCAACACCGAGCTCATGGACGGGACCACGGATACAACGATGTACAAACGGGTCTTTGCTGCCGTTTCCGAGGTGCCTGATGCTTCGAACCCGCACCGGGTTCGAATCAGGCGCCTCGGCCATGTGTTTGTGGTGGTGCTCGACATCGAAGTGGACGGGGACATGTCGGTCTATGCCGCCCACGAAGTCGCCATGCACACCGAACGAATCATCGTCGAGCGTGTCCCGGAGGTCTACGATGTTATCGTGCACGTCGAGCCGGCCGGAAGTGGAGAGCACGCCGAGCGTTTTGGCCTCTCCGACTCCGGCAATTGACCCCTCTCGAAGGCGTCCGTAAGATGGGTGCCTATTACAAGGGGGCTTGATTGCGCGCATACATCAAAGCCGTTTCCTCGCATGTACCGGCGCGAAGAATGTCAAACACCGAATTGGCGGAGTTCGTCGACACTTCGGACGACTGGGTCTACTCCCATACCGGTATTCGATACCGCCACCTGGCGGCCAGAGATGAGGCTGCGAGTGACTTAGGAGTGGCCGCAGCCGAGAAGCTTATGCGCCACGCCGGCATCAGCGCCGACGAAATTGACCTGATCCTCCTTGCAACATCGACCCCCGACTACGTGGGTTTGCCGTCCACCGCGTGTGTTGTGCAAAACGCCATCGGTGCGGTGCGCGCCGGCGCGATGGACGTAGTCGCCGCCTGCACCGGATTTGTATACGCCCTTGAAACCGCGCGAAACTTTGTGGTTGCAGGCGGCGCCGAGAACGTCCTTGTCGTCGGGGCCGAGGTGTACAGCAAGATCTTGAATTGGAAGGATCGGTCCACCTGTGTTCTCTTTGGTGACGGCGCCGGTGCCGCGCTGGTTACAAAGAGCAACGACGATCGGAGCTACATATTCGACTCGATCCTCGGATCCCGCGGACGCGACGCGGATTCGCTCTTGCGCGCCGCCGGTGGTACGCGAACACCGTACATTCCCGGAGAGACACCGGAAGAGGATCGGTTTCTCAAGATGAACGGCCGCAAGGTCTACTTGTTCGCAGTCCAGGCCCTCGGCAAGACCATCCACGACCTCGTAGCTGGAAACGGCCTGTCGGTGGACGATATTCGCTACATCGTGCCGCATCAGGCCAACGTTCGTATTATCGAGGCCGCTGGAAAGCGGCTCGGCATCCCAAAAGAGAAATTTTACTTGAACATCGAAGAGTACGCGAACACATCCGCGGCCTCCATCCCCATTGCCCTTGCGGAGATGGATGAGAAAGGGCTCTTAGAACGGGGTGATCTGATCGTAACGGTTGGCTTTGGGTCCGGCCTGACCTACGGCGGCAATATCATGCGTTGGTAGGAGCTGGAAACGGCTCGCTCACATCTGCAGGGCGTCGGCGGCAATCCGCTCGGCCAAGGCCGCCAGGCCCGAGTTGATGTCTTCCCCGAGCGGAAACGTGCCCGATGCGACCGGGTCACTGCGGCCTTCGACGGCTCCCGCTCCATCATCTTGCGAAGCGTATATCGGGTCGAGAGCGAATCCGGCCAGGCCGTTGCCGGTGAAGGTAACCCGAATCCGGACGACGGGCCGCACCGTTTCCGTGCGAAAGCCAACGTCTCTGAGGTACCGGGTTAGCCTTCGATGATGGTCGTTTGTCTCGACGACCGCGGGCACGCCGATGCCCTCTCGCCGAAATGCTCCGCGGTTTTTGTCATAGGCCGCCGCGATAAGTGTGTCCGCTTCAGAAAGTCGATCCGATTCCACAAAAATCTTGGCAAGCTCGAGTCGCGCCTCTTCCAGCACGCTCTGCTCCCATTCCGGGTTCAGAATAGAGAGGGACTCTCTAAAAAGCGATTCGGAGCGCCGGAGCTTCGCTTCCTCGACCAAATACACGCCTCGTGTCTCCGGGATAAGCGGCATTTCCAGCCTTCGGGCGTCTTCCAAGTACCGAAGCGCAATATCCGGATGCGACCGGGTTGCTTCCATGTAGGTGGCGGCGGCGTCCAGCTCGTTGTTCGCCTCGCGGTAGTCGTCGGCCACACGATTCGCGTAGAACGCAAACCGCCCGCGGTGGTACCAGGCGAGGATTGCCAAACGCGCCCGCTCCACGACGTTTGATAGGCGGGCGCCAAACCCGGCGATGGCCCGATGTTTCTCCCGCTCGTTGAGGTCCTCGTAGATGTCGGCAAGCAGCTCGTGTATCTCCATGAGGTGCCTATCTACGTCGGTCCCAAAACCGTAGATCCAGGATAGGTCCTCGGACTGGAAGACCTCTTCCGCCACGTCCTTTGCCGCGTCGAGACGTCCGGTTTTCCGATAGAGGTCCGCCAAGCGGATTTGGGCAAAGGGGGCGTCGGCATCCGTTTCGTAGGATCGCGCGTACTCCGCCTCGGCGGCGGTAAGGTTCATCGTTTTCTCGAGGAGCTCCCCGCGGGCCAGATAGCCGCTTGCCCGAGCCATGCGCGCGATTGACCGATTGGTGTAGTCCAAGGACCTATCGAAGTGGTGGAACTCTCGTTCCAGGAGACTCAGGTTGTAGTAGGCCAGGGCGGCGAAAGCGTTGTCACCGGTCGCCTCAGCCCGGTCGATCGATTCCATGTAGTAGTGCTCGGACCGCTCGTAGTCGTACATCGCCGCGTAGACGGTAGCGAGTGTCATAAGGATCAGCCGGTCGTCCGGGTAGAGCTCGAGGCCCTCGAGAAGCACCGCCTCTCCCTCCTCGAGCTGATGAGTCTTGAAGTAGAGCCAGCCCAGGCGGGGAAAGGCCTCCGAATCGTCGGGAAAGAGGGACCGGAGGCGCTCATACTGCTCGATTGCCTCCCGTTCACGGTTCAGGCGGCTCAGGGTTGCCGCCACTTGATGAAGGATGACGTAGTTTTCCGGTGCAATCTCCATGGCCTGCCGGTAGGCGTCGAGAGCCGGACCGTAGAGCTCCTCGTCGTAGTACAGATCGCCGAGGATAATCGGGAAATCGCGGGCATCCGGGTATGCCTCTTGCGCCTCCTCGAGGAGCTCTACCGCACGGCGGAACTGGTCGAGGCGGATCGACCGGCGCGCCTCACTCGCGTACCAGTCGGCGGAGAGCTCCTCTTCCTGCCCGACGCCGTTTGTTCCGACCACAAGGAGCGCAACGGCACAGAGCGCGACCGGCACGGAGCGTCGGCGCGGACGACCGGCCGCGGCAACGCCTTGGGGGCGGGCGCTTGTTGTGGTGCGGCCGTGGGTCTTCCCTACCACGGGCGGCCCCGAGGGATGCTCGGCAGGAGGGCCGCTGCAATTCGGCGCCCCGGCGGAAGCGACCGAAGCGAGCGCATCGCCCGTCGGAAAGCAGTGCGCCGCCGCTCGTCCAGACCCTCGCCGCCCGGACGCGGCGAGAATCGAGCAAGCTGCACAAGGCGCGTGGCCTCTACCAGTTGTAACCCGCGGTCGGCCTCCGCGCGCCGTGCAAAATCGGTTATCGATTCACCGGAGCGTCGCCTGATGCCGAGAGACCCGAGGCGCCGCCCGAGGCGCCGAAAGTCGGCCAAGATACGAAGTCTCTGTTCGCCGTGCAAGCGGGCAACCAAAAGCGGCACGAGTGGAACGCGAGTAAGCAGCACCACGAGCACGTAGAGAAACGGCAGCCAGATGTACCATCTGTTTGCCGCCTCGGTCAGGCGCCTACCGATTTGCTCCCACACGTTTCGCCCCGCCGGAACGCCTGGTCCGGCAATCTCGGGAAGCTCGTCTATACTGCCCTGCCTAAGAACCTCTTCGAGCAGCGAGAGTATCTCATTGGTGTTTGTGTTGAACGAGAAGGGCAGCGCCTCGCCTGGAGCGGGTGTCTGAGAGGTCGGATCGAATTCGATCCACCCGTATTTGCCGAAGTAAACCTCGACCCAGGCGTGGGCCATGTCGCTACGAACCGGGTACATGTTCATAACTGAGAACTCAGGCAGCGCGAAAAAGCCAACGGCGACTCGCGCCGGGATGTCGAGGCTTCGAAGCATCAGCGCCATCGAAAAAGCGAAGTACGAACAGTATCCCTTTTTGCTATCGAACAGAAAGTGATGGAGCTGATTGCCCGACGCCGAAATTCCAGGCGAGAGGGAGTAGTAGTAGTTTGCCTTCAAATACTGCTCGATTCGTTTGGCCGCCGCGTAGGGGCCGGCGCCTTCATCAACGATCTCGCGCGCCAGCTCGGCCACCAACTCGTTGTTCCCGTAGTCCAAGTAGTGTGTCCGAAACGCCTCCGTCACCCCGTCCATGGCCTCCGGAAGCCGGATGTCGGCCAGACCACCGGTGGGGCCGGCGGGTACCCGGCTGTCGACCCGGTACATGCCGATAAAGCTCGAGTCGTCCCAGTTTTCGAGGTATACGTGGGAAACGGGAGAGTTGAGTCCCAAGAGCGCCGACGGTTCTAAATTGATAAGGAAGTAGTCCTGCTCGACCAAGGAACGTTCGACAACGCCCTCCGTAGGGACCGGATCCTCCGGTCTGGTCGAGTCGCGGAAAAAGCCACGTTGGGGTGTGTATGCGGAGAGCACAAAACGCCTGAGCAGGTCCCGCGAGGGGCTGCCGTCCCGTCGATACAAGAGAACAAGGTCGTCGTCCATCGTGATGTTGGATTCGAGGCTGACAAAGTCCGAAAAGTCGAATCGAAAGAGGCTTTCCCGTATCAAACCGGCGCCACCCTCGGTCACCGAGTCGGCCGAATACCGCGAAAAAAAGAAACCCGCAACGCCGCCGAGGGCCGCCAACAGCACCAGTGCGGCCGTGATTGCTCCCAGGATGGACCCGGCCCTCCCTCGGTGACGAGGTGTGGTCCTTCGACTGTTCCGTCGCGACGCCGCGCGCGCCTCGAAACTCTGCGCCATGACAAGCACAAGTACCTGGTACAGCACAAATCCTGCGATGGCCGCCATGGCGCCCGACGGGGTTGCGTAGATTGTCAGCAGGTGGAAGGCCTGGTTCCAAAACAGAGCCCCAAGAAGAAGGACATTGACGCCGGCGTCGACGAGTCGGTAGCGCGGTATCCGGACGAATAAGAGTGTTCCCAGGGCGGTGATGACAAACGGGAGCACGGAGGGCACATAGTTACGGTCGAACAGCAGGACCAATGTGTCGGTTCTCGGCCCCGGAGACAACAAACGCTGTATTGAGAGGCCTAGGGAGACACCGCCATGAATAATCCACGGCAGTAAGAGGACAAGCGCGATGCCTATCCAAGTGCGAAGGGGCGAGGCGCCAAGTGCCGCACCGCAGGCTGTCGCGATCACTGCCGAGACCACCAAAAAAACCGGGCTGAGCCACGTGAGCTGGAGGTATAGGTGTATCCAGAGGAACAAGATAAGCGGGATTCGAAGAATCAGAATTGCCGGATTGCCCACACTCGCGGGAGAACTCCGGAAGCTAAACAACTTCGACGTGTGAAGCTCCTGCATGCCGGAAGGCCACTATATCGCGTTCAACGGCTTCTTGCACAGCGTTCCGCTCCCGGGGCGATGGTGCAGGCGGGCGCCGTGCGTTTCGAAGGAACGCGGCCTTGATTCTCGCAATGCGAGCTTCGCCGACCCTATCCATGCCCGGTGGCAACACAATGTACACACGGGCCCGCCGCCTCAACCGCGAAACCAGCTGCGCGGCCGTCGCCGATTCCGGTGGCGCAACAACGATGGTAGGCGTCTCGTCCGGCGGCGTGGCGACGGACGTGGCGTCGGGCGGTCCGCCGGGCAAAAAGGCAGCCAGGCCGTCGCGCAGGGCATCGCGGTCAAAGCCACGCCGCGGACCGGAATCGCCGCCGCCGCCGGAGTCGGTCGGCGGAATTGTCCACTCGGCTACGACATCCTGCGCCCGGGCCCGGTCGAACGCCGACAGGAACACCTGCGTCAACCGATCGCCGTAGGTCGCCGGATCCCCACACACCGTCCGATTTCCCGCCTGGAGAGCAGTGTCTCCGCAAAGGACAAACCGGCAACGCGCCTGAGGCGGAGGGATCTGTTCTTCGACGCGCACCAGCAACCTCCCGGCGTGGGCGAGAAGCTTCCAATGGATTCGCCTCACATCGTCGCCCGGGACGTAGTCCCTGACCTCGAGTAGCTCCTCACCTCGCCGTCGCCGCTCGGACCTGACGGTCCGTTCACCCTCCCGCGCGCGCGGGAGTCGAAGGGTTGCGGGGTGCGCAATGGGGTGTACGATAAGCTCCCGAGTCTCCGCCGAAACGACTCGTGTTTGTGTGAATCCCAGAAGATCCATGATGGTAAGCGTGAAGTGAGGTCCCGTGTACCGGCCGCGCCGGTCACATCTTACGCGCAGCTCGGCGGAGTCGAAGTGCGTACGAAGTCGCAGACGCGCGGAGATGGCTCTGGTACCAAAGGAGAGATCAGTCGAAAGAACGTAGAACAAAAACGGCGCAAACGGGGTGAGTGCGCGGGCCCCCGGTTCGATGTGAAGCAGTAGAGTACGTGTTTCACCCTCGTCTGCCGCGCTTACACGGGGGGACAGGTGGATCGGTGAGCTTCTGCCAAGGCGCCGGGAAACAGCCATAAAGGCAACTGTGTTGGCTACCGCGAACAGAATAAGCGCCACCAGAAAAAAGCCGCCGGAGATCGCGGCGGCCGGTTCCGAGCGAGCAACGCCGACCACAAAAAGCAAGCCGGCCACACTCACGACAAAAAACCACGAGGCGGTGGGCGCGAATCCTCTGTTTTGCTTCCCGTTACCGGCCGCGCGCTTACTTCTTGAGCGGTGCATCGACCGCCTCGATAGCGGCATCACGAAGCAAACCCGCAACGCTTATGCGGGGGTCCTTGAATCGCAGCCTATGGGCAATCACCGGTACCACGGTATCGACGAGGTCCTCGTCCGTGACGAAGTCTCGGCCACGGACCAGCGCGAGGGCCCGGGCCGCGGCAAGCAGCATCAGCCCCGCCCGCGGAGATGCACCAAACTCCACTGCATCGTGCTCCCGGGTGGCGTGGGCAATCCGGACCGTCGCCTCGATCAACTCGTCGGCAACAAAAACACCCGCCGCCGAATCCCGGAGCTTCACAACATCCGTGGCGGTCACAACCGGCTGCACTTCGGGCATGACACGGGCCGAGGGATTGTCTTTGAGGATACGAAACTCAGATTTTGCATCGGGGAATCCGATCGCCAAACGCATCATAAAACGATCCAGTTGTGCCACCGGAAGTGGATATGTTCCCTCGATTTCGAGCGGATTCTGTGTTGCGGCAACAAAAAAGAGGGCGTCCAACGTGTGCGTTGTATTGCCCACGGTCACCTGGCTCTCGGCCATCACCTCGAGCAACGCCGACTGAACCTTTGGTGTTGTCCTGTTGATCTCATCGGCCAGCACTATGTTGGCGAAGATAGGTCCCGGCGAGAACACAAAGCTTTTTTTGTCCGGATCAAAGACATCAACTCCGGTTATGTCGTAGGGCAACAGATCCGGCGTGAACTGGATGCGCTTGAAGTCGATGGGGTTCTTATCGTCACCTGCGATAAGGCGTGCCAGGGTCTTGGCCACAGTCGTTTTCCCCAAGCCCGGAAGGTCTTCGATAAGCACGTGACCACCGGCGAGGAAGCACGCCAGAAAAAGCTCTAAAAACTCGCCTTTGCCACGAATGACACTGCCGAGGGTCTGAAGCATGGCGCTGATTCGTTCGTCCGGATCGCCCGGTATCCCCCCGCGAGGGTTGCGTTCGGCGGAGCTCATGGCGCGAAACTCTACCACGTCCGGGCTTTCGGCTCTACCGTCCGCCTTTTGGCACGCCGTCAACCAAACTCTCGGTCCCACTGCCCGGCCCACGCTCGGGACCGGCTTGGAAAGCCGCTACCGCCGCGTCGCAAAGTGCTTCGGTGCCCTCATCGAGGACCTCAACAATTCGCCCCGATCGCACGTAGGCGAGGTACGTGACGACGTCGTGGCCGGCAAGACTCCGGGCGGCCAACCGGTAGAAGGCGAGCTGTGCGGCGTGGTGTTCCGGCGCCTCGTGCTTGTCCGTCTTGAAATCGACGACAATGGATCGATCTTTCTGGGTAACAAGCAAGTCGATCGTGCCTCGAACCAGGGCTTTATCCGCAAAGCGCATCAAAAAAGGGACTTCGCTTTCCACCGTTTTTGCGGCTCCGTCGTGTTCCGCGGGGTTTTCCGGGGCCACCAGAGCTTGCATCTCGGCCCGGCTGAAGAGCGTTTGCGCGAGCTCTCGGGCGGTGTGTACCAGGCGAGCGACGGTGTCGGGCGCCAGATCCAAGCGGTCGACCGGCGGGTCCACAAATGCCGAGAAGTTGCCGGTGCGGAGCCGGTGCTCGATAAGACGGTGGCAGAGCGTGCCAAAGTAGTTCTCGAGTCCCATCGTGGTCAAGAGGTCCTCGATATCGAGTGCGCCCGCCGTCTTGTCTCCGGCGCCCGGCCCGTGACCGCCGGCGATGCCGGGATTACCGGACGCCTGGGGCGTGCCGCCGTCGCCCGCTTGGTCCGGTCCGGCCTCTTCGGCGGCCCATCGTGGGGCCCATCGCATAGCATTGTAAGACGCCGCCAACGTTGTGACCGCCACCTCAGGCACGCCGGCCTCCACACGTGGTGTGGGGAGGTTCTGATAGCGCTCAACAACCTGTGCCATGTCGACGCTTATCTGGTCGGACCCGCTCTGTATAATTGCCGACTCTGGAACATCGTCGAGAGCACGGAGGGTCACGGTGTCCGACAGGTTGCCCTCGAGCACGGCGGACTCGAAGAGCTTGTAGTGGCTCCCCTCCGCCGGTTCGTCCGATTTGTGAGATGCCGTAACAAATAGGTGATCCTTGGCACGTGTGCACGCAACGTACAAAAGCCGCTTGGACTCCGCTGTTTCCTCGGCCGCCTCGACGTCTTTTGCCTCTTCAAAGAGCAGGTTCACCGACTTACCGGCTCGCGGCAGGGGGCTCTTGTTGTGTCTGCGAACGGACGGTACGGGACCCCAACGAGCCGAGAACAAAAGGGGACCGCCGGACCGCGGTCGAGTCGTCGACCCTGCATCTACCAAGAAAACAACCGGAAACTCGAGACCCTTCGCCTTGTGGATGGTCATCAGTCGCACTCCACCGCTGCGGCGGCGCATGGGCTCGACACCGTCGAGCTGTTCGGGCTTTCCGAGCTTGGGGCGAAGCACGGCCAAAAAATCTACCAGGGCCTTGCCTTCGGCGGCGAGGGCAAACTCATACAAGAAATCAAAATGCTCGAGATAGGCGTGATGGCGAGGATTCTCGAGGAGGAAGTACCGATATCCGTAGTCGTACCACAGTCGTGACACAAGTGTGGCCGGAGTCTCGACGTCGACGCGGGCGACGAGGTCCGCGAACAATATGTGCCCGAACGCAAAGCGCTCAGCGTCTTTGTCCGAGAGAACCTCCTCCGGGTGCAGCACAAACGGAGCAAAGGCGCCGTTTTCCTGCGGTCGGAGTGCCGACACAAATCCCGCGTCGCTGAGCCCGACGAACGGACTCCGCAGGAGCGCGGCGTAGGCGGCCCTGTCGTGGGGGTAGACGAGCAGCTGGAGGATCGCAAAAAAGTCGTTTGTGCTTGCCTCGAGAAGAAGGTTGCGGGTCGCCTCCGTTTGATAGGGCACCGCAAAGCGCCGGAGCATCGGCTCGAGGAATCGCTGTACGGAGGACTTGCGGAATAGGATCGCAATGTCGTCGAACGAGGCGGGCCGTGTTTTGCCCTCGTCTCGAATGAGAAGCTCGTGACCGTCCACCAATTCGCGAATTCGGTACGCCACGTGGTAGGCCTCGGCCTCGGCCGGCGAAAGAAACTCGTCCTCGCTTGCACCCTTTAGCCACAGCTCGATGTGCGGCTTTATGGTCGATTCGACTCCGGACAGAAGCGCGCCGTGCTCTGCCTCATACGGCTTGTGGGCCTCGGCGAAGACACGCTCGAACACCGTGTTTACGGTGGAGATGATCGCTGGTGAGCTGCGATAGTTGTAGCGCAGTTCCAAGGCCGTGCCGTCCCCAATCGCCAGTTCGCGCGCGAGGCCTCTGAACACCGAGACGTCGGCACCGCGAAATCGGTAGATCGATTGCTTGGCATCGCCGACAAAAAACAGCTTTCCGCGAGCCAGCTCGCCGGGCCCCGGGGAGGCTCCGGTGCCGGGCACCGAGGACAGGAGGTACAAGAGCTCTTTTTGGAGGGCGTTGTTGTCCTGGAACTCATCTATCATCACGGCATCGAACCGCTTCCGATAGTGATCCAAGAGAAGCGGATTCGCCTTGAGCGCATGGATGGACAACTCGGCGACGTCGGCGTAGTCGAGGATTCCGCTCCGCCGTTTTGCCGACTTAACCGCCTCCAAGTACTCCAGAATGGCGGAAAAGAAGATTGCGGTCTCCGAGCGACGACGAAGCATCTCGAGCCCTGCGTCGACCAACCGCCCGAGGTCTCGCGCTCGTTCGACCAACTCTTTGTAGGCAAGGAGAGCCTCGGTTTTTTTTGAGCCGCCTACCTGAAGCGAAAATGACGCCACAACCTCAACAAGGTGTCCGATGTCTTCGAGGCGATCGGGATCGATGACCCCCACGGGCTCGGCTAGGGTCGAGACGGCCTTTTTGGCGTTCGCCAGGGCGTTGGGCTTTTCGCCCTCGATTTCCAGGATCGACAAAAGCACGGTGCGAAGTTCGTGCAGGTAGGCGTTTGTTCGCTGAAGTGTTTCCGTCTCCTGCGCCTCAAAAAGAGCCTCGAGATCCTGGTCGACGCCCGGTGTGCCGTATCGGGTGCCGATCGCAACAAAGACATCTTCAAGAGTGCGGGCAAGTCCCCAATCCGCGAGGTAGTCCACAAACACGGGGTTGTGCCGATTGGCGGCAAGGAAGTCATAGGCAGTCTGCGCGACGAGCTCCTGTTGGGCCTCTTCGTCCGTTACAAATTCTCTTGGAATGCCCAACCGAAGAGCCTCGCTCCGAACGATACGCGCGCAGAACGAATCGAGTGTCGAAATCGAAGCCGTGTCGAAGTTCTCAACGGCAGCCCGGGCGGCGCCTCCATTACCGGCACAAAGCTTGTGGTAAATGCGCTCACGCATTTCCGCGGCCGCTTTGCGGGTAAAGGTGAGCGTGAGAATGCGGTCGACGGAGGTCTTCTCTTCGACGATAAGACGCAAAAAACGCTCGGAGAGCACCGATGTTTTGCCGCTCCCGGCACCCGCGGACACCACGCAGGTCTCGTCGATAGTAACCGCTTTGTTCTGATCAGGGTCGAGTTGCATCGGCTATCCCGTGGCGTAGCAGCTTCGGCAGACAGGGCGAAAACTACACAAGCGACAGGCGCGTTTGTCGTCGGTGGATGAGAAGTCCCCCGAGCGCACCCGATTCTCAAATACCTCAACCGCCTTTCTCGTGGCGGCCACCGCCTCGTCGACGGCGACTTTGTCGCCGAGCCAGGCTTTTGGCCCGCCTACGACAGCTGAAGCCTTGCCCTCGGACAAGATAAAGTAGGCGGCTTCGCTCACCTCGCTTCCCTCAGCCGATGCAAGAATCAGGTAAAACGGAATCTGGTGGCTCCGATCTTCCACCGGCAATTCCGGGTCGAAGCGGGCCCTTTTTACGGATCGACCGCTGCGCTTAAAATCCACGAGCGCCAGCGATCCATCCTTGTCTGCGAGAATCCGGTCTACCCGGCCGTGAAGGAGCGCCGTCCCTTGGGATGTCTCGAACGTGGATTCCAGGCCGACCACCGCAAAATCCCCGTGGGCCTTTGCGTCCCACGAGAGGAGCTCCGCGATGGCCGGAAGCAACCGCGCGGGGAGGTAGGCCTTTTCAAACTCCGAGACAACCGCGCCCCGTGGCCGCCGCTTGGTGATCTCCGCAACAATAGTCTCGCTCGCCCACGCAAGATAGTCCGGGCAATGAACGGCGCGAAAGCGACCGTCTTCATCGCGTATTCGAGCGAACAGGCGTTCGAGAACCTGATGGTACAGGCTGCCTTCGTCTCGGGGAGACTCGTCCACCGGATCGAACTCCTCATCCTCGAGAGCAAGCACGTTCTCGTAGAGCAGACTCAGCCCGCACGAAAGCCCCCGCTCGAGGCGGGTGGGAGTTACCAACAGGCGGCCGTCCTTTTCGAGCGCCTTGGAAACCCAGTCGCCGGTTATGCCGCGGCCGTGTGTTCCGATTCTGTGCGGCCCTTTCCGTGCCCAACGCTCGGCGGAGGCGCGTAGGGTTGGGCCGAGTGCTGTCGGCCCGGTACACAAACCGGCGAACATGGCCTCTTCGGCACGAATCGGGTCCGGCAGCCGAACGTGGTCCCGCGCCGCGCCGCCGGCACCGTTGAAATCAGGGTCGGCCGCCGGCGTCAGGCCCGGCGGCGGCACCGCCGCCCCATCGGGGCTGCGCCGGCTGTAGCTTAGGCGACAGCCGGGACGACTGTACGCCGCGAGGAAGGCTGCCGACTGGTCTCGTGGCTCGAGCCCCAGCGCATCAGCCTCGTATTCCGGCAGCGGTGCTTCGGAGCGTACGCGGGTGGCGGCGTCGGAAAGGCCGAGCACAAAGTGATAAGGGACATCGATGCCTGCGGCAACGCGATAGGGGAACACGGCCACGGCGTCACCCGCGTGCTGAACGACGTAGCGGCGCTCGTTCAGGGCGTTGAGGTAGAACGCCCACGGGCGGCGGGCGGTTATGCCGAGGCTCAGCTCGGTCTGAATCAGGTCGCCGAGCAGCGACGCAGAGCGTTGGAAAACCGCCTTGTCCACCGACGACCACGCCTCGGAGTCCAGAAACTGCGACGTAAAGGCGTAGAGGTGTGATCGCACCTCCGCAAAGGAACTCGATGTGCCGACGGCGGTTGCGGCGCGTGTAATTCTCCGAAGTAGCCGGCGGAGCCCGCGGGCATCCTCGCGGTCGGTGGAGGCCTGGAGGATGGCGTGGCGCCAGCCGTCGTAGGTGTCCGTGGTCCGTCGGCAGCCGTATCGGACGCCGATCGCAACCAGCCGCGCGACCGTATCGCGGTCCCTCCAGGGCACGGCTCGGTCAAGAACCGCTCGCCGCATGGCGGTCAGGTCGGTTCCCAGCGACTCGAGGGATCGAATAAACCTGCCTACGGCGTATTCGTCGAGTCCGGTCCCTGAACGCAGGGCTAGCGGCACGTCGCGAACTCGCGCCTCGGCCGCAAACCGAGCGGCAAGCGACTCGTACGGAGCGATTGTTACCACGATGTCCGACGGCGGAACACCGTAGTCCAGAAGCCCCGCAATCCGGTCGAGGCAACTCGAAATCTCGTTGTGGGTATTGTCGTGCTCGTGGAGCGGGACATCGTTCGCGGGGACGAGCGGAAGCAACTCCGCGCCCGCCTTGATAACACTCGTTCCGAACTCAGGCCAATCCTCGATCAATTCCGGATAGTAGATCACTACCCGGGGAAGTTGCAAAGCGGCATCGGCGTTGTGTGCAGGTTCGAAAAGGCCGTGCTCTCCCAAGAATCGCTCGTACCGGCCGTCCAAGTAGGCCAAATCCGCGTACATTGGCGCGGACCTGGGCGCATTCGTCAGAATACTCGGGAGCTTTGGAAGGAGACGGAGCAAGCCGCCGGGCACGGTTATTGCGTCGATGTACTCCGTCGGCAGCAGTCTCGAAAGCGGTCCCTTTTGCCCACTTTGTCCCGATCCCTCCTCTTGGAACAGCCTCTCGAGGAACAACGAGCGTATCAATCGATTGGCAGGTCGCTCCCGTGCCGACCGGGGGAAGTACCGTTCCTTAAACGCGTCCCACGAAACAAACCGATCCTCTCGTATTGTCGGATAGTAGTTCGACGCCGTGGTTGAATCGGCGTCAACCGAACGGCGTCTCGCCTGTGCGGCCATCACTTCCGATGGATAGACCTCGATACGCGCGTCGCCGTGAAGTACTTCGCTCGCGTTCATGGGCTCTATACGCTTCATGGGTGGAACGCTTTAGCTTGAGACGCGCACCGGCTCGGCCGATCATAAAGATGATAAGACGGGAGGAGAACGTGACGGCAACAGAGACTCTTGGACGGTTTCGTGTTAAGGGTGTTGAAGGGCTCGATACATATCTCGAAGTCCTCGGCGAAGATCACAACGGGTTCCATCTGCGAATCACCAGCACCGGCATTCATGGGATGCGCGAATCCTGCGAATACATCTCGAAGGAGCTTTTCGACGTCTGTCTTCGAACAGGGTACATCCGCGCTGAACGGGCCTAGAGCCCCTTTGATTCCAGATACTGCATAAGCGTGTCCTGCTCGACGTAGCCGAGTTCAAGGGCAATAACGCCAAAAAGGCTGTCGTCGCCGGTCCGTTGACGCTTCAAGATCGCGTCGACCTGTTCTTGGGTCATTACTCCGGCGGAGACCATACCTTCGCCTATCTTCTCGTCACTCTCATCCATCGGTACGTCCCCCCGCAACGGACTCGAGATCAAAAACCGACCCCAAGACACCCAATGCGGCGGTTTTCTTGGTGCTGTCGGGGTCTTGTTGAGACCCGGCGCGCCATACTTCGCAAAAAGAGCGGGATCGCCACTGCTCATCTTCCTCCCAGACGTCGTGAAACGCAAGGACAAATGACAGATCCGAGTACCGCTTTGACAGACCGGCTGCCGGAAATTCCCAATCAGGCGATAGGTAGGCCGCATAGGTGAGTGTGTCTTCCGTGTCGTATCTCCAAATTCGCCATCCGAACAACTCTTTGAAGTAGGTTTCGTCGGCGCGATCGCCCGAAAAGTGCTCTAGGAAATAGCTGGAGACCACGTTTCGACAGGTGAGCAAAAAGGCCGCCTCTATTGCTTCGCTTTGGAGAAGCAACGATTGTTCTCGTTTGTGCCCCTCCGCGCGGATAATCATGGCCCGATACACGTGATCGTCCGGCGGGTGAAACGCGCCGGACGCCGATGTGGTGGTTCGGTGATCCATCGGTGCGCACTACTATACTTGAGCCGCCTCCGGCACGCAACGCTCCCCCACGATCTTCGAACCAGTTCAGTTGACAAGGACCGAGATTCGCGGATAATGGCGTGTTGCAGGATCTTGCTGAGCCTGCTGGTAAGTGGGGGTGTAGCTCAGTTGGCTAGAGTACTTGAATGGCATTCAAGGGGTCACGGGTTCGAATCCCGTCACCTCCAAACCCCTTTCCATGTCGGATAGCCGGATTCTACTTCAAGCCACACGGCCACGGCGTTCGCGAACAGACGATCATGAGTGACCCAACCAACGGAGCAGCCACAGACGATGATCTCGACCTGGACGGCTTGATAGAATCGCCCGGCGACGACCAAGAGGTCCCCGATTTCCAAGATCTTTTTGACGAGGCTCCGGCGGGTGACCTCGAGGATGTTGACGACAGCCGGGATGCCTTTCGACGGCCGGAGCGAATCGAGGGGCCTCCACAACCGTACTTTGCCGACAAAGACTTCTATAAAAAGGTCTTAGGCGGCGAGGGCGATGTCGCAAAACGCGTCCACCAGCTCTTGGCGGACTTTTTGTCCGCAAAAGACCCAAAGGATAGGTCGCTCCATCGCAGTAGGCTTATTCCTGCCTATTGGGAACTGGCCAACAGCATCGCGGCAAAGGTCCACACCAAGCTTCCCTTGCCAAAGAGACTGATGTTGCGGTTTGGTTTGCTGCTTCCGACGACGATCTCTGCGGAGCAACGAAAGACAATCTCCCGAATCATCTTCGAGAACACATCGGACGAGCCCATTTTCTACGTGGACGACTGGCTCCGGGAGGTCGGTCGCGGGAACATAAGTGGCTCGGCAACCGACGAAACAAAAAACGCCGCCAAAAGCAGCGGCGCTCGTGTTGCAGTCCAGCTCCAAAAGACCCAGGGGAAAGTCGAGGCGCACGAGACGCTGATTCGCAACAAGATGGACGAGATCGTGTCGTTGGAGGCAAACCTCAAAGAAAAGGCCGACCTCTTGACCATTCACGACATCAGAGACGACCTCGGCGGACTTCCGGACACCTACACTGAAAGCCAACGGTCCCTCCTTGGCGAGATAACGACGATTATTCGCCGCCTTGGCACGATGAACAAAGAGGCGGAACGGTTCTATCGGGAGCTCGATGGGGTAAAGAGCAACCTCGATTCCCTCAAGGAAAAAGAGTCTGAGATTGGAGACGAGGGGTTTGACGACGTCGACTCAAAGGGCGTGGTGGAAGAAATGAAGACGGTTAGGCAAATGGCAAAGCTGTGTGTCGGCCGCCAAGGAAACCACTTCCCCATTCTAATGAAACAGTATTTCCGTGGCACGATCAAGGATATCGGCACAAGAGAAAACGTGCTAAATACCCTCGCGGACTGCGAGTATCTCGATCCGGGTGTGTTCCTGCGAACATTCAAGCAGCAAACCAATCGCATAGTCCCCAACGTGGTGCTGGTGCCGTGTTACGGCGAGTTGGGCGTCTGTTGGGAGCCTTTCGAGCGGTTCAACCGGGCTACGAGTCGCGGTCGTCTCGCGATTCCCATGTACGCAAAGGATGTTCGAATGGCCGTAGTCGCGGCGCTTGGTGACCTGCGTTGGCAGGTGGCGAAGGAGAAGGCGCAGCACTACTGGATGGAAGAGGGACTCACCGGCTGGTACTACCAGTGGTTTACGGAGGAAAAGAAAAAGGGCGACGTCCGCGAGCAGTTTATTCAGGACTACATTCTCTGGATTACCAAAGAGAGCGAGGGCACGCAGAAACTCGAACGCGGCGCCCGAGGTGTGCTCTGGCGATACGCCCCTTTTCCGCAGGACATCAAGGACAAGCTCAAAAACCGCGGTTTTGTGTACTCCGAGCTATACAAAAAGGATCAAAACCGCGCCATGTCCGACGGCTATTAGTCGACTGCCCGTCGCGCCATAGGCGCGCTACTCGGGCTTTTTCTTTGACCGGAAGATCGGATCAAAGTGCTTATCCATATCCATTTTCTTCGACAGTAGCTTGATCAGCCGGTGATAGATGAGGTAAGTCAGCGCAACCGAGCCGATAAAGATCACAAATGTGATGAGCTGATTAATGGTCGTCGATACGGTGGGCGCCACAAATCGCGCGTACAGTACAAAGAGGCCGATAAAGATCGCGAGCATGATCACGATATTCACTACGGTCGCGCCGAGGATAAACAGTACCGTGTTTGTCTTTTTGTTCATTGTAACTCCGTTTGGGGTTTCGGCTGGAAGAGCGTTGATACGACAAGGAGAATGCCGCACACCACTACGGATGCATCGGCAACGTTAAAGGTCGGCCATCGGTCCCATCCGAAGATGCCGAAAAACCGAACATCGATAAAATCGACCACTCCGGCGGGTCGGAAGATTCGGTCGATGATGTTTCCCAAGCCACCGCCGAGAATGCCGGCGATGGCCCAGTGCTGAAACCGCGTCAGGTCCTTGGTCTTGAAGTAGTAGACGACCAAAAACGCCAAAACGGCTTTGGGCAGTGCGACAAATAGGATGGTTCGCAGCACCTCAGGCAGTCCCACCCCGATCGAGAAGGCAATCCCGAGGTTTCGGGTGTGGATGATTCGTAGAAACCCGTCGAACAGCGAAACGCCCACCGTGTGCAAATCCACGTTGGCGACAATCAGCGCCTTTGTAATCTGGTCGACGACGATAAGTAGCGCAGATAGCATAAATGGTAGGAGTTTTCGTTTTAGGTCCGCAGTCAATGTGTTCCTCGCCGGTTTTTCTTTGCGGGCCAAGCCTCACAGCCCCGTTGGTACGTCCATAAAGGTGGCATCTATTCCGTCGATCGTCGACAGGTAATCCGCCACCGCCCGCGCTCCCCACGTCTCGGTTGCGTAGTGGCCACCAAATACAACGTTAACTCCGGCTTCGAGGCAGGCGTGGTAGATCTCGTGGGAGGCGTCGCCGGTGATAAACATATCCAGACCCGCTGCGATCGCCTCCTCCACTTCCCGTGGAGCGCCACCGGAAACGATTCCAACCGTCGACACGCTCTCCGGTCCAAAGTCTAACACACCCAATACCTGCGACCGGCTCCCGAAAAGCCGTTCGATCACCCAATCAACGGCACGCGGCTCGGGAAGACGTCCGGCAAAACCGATGGGCTTGCCCTTGTACTCGCCGAAGGGTCTTTTATCCTGCAACTGCAATCTCGCAACCATGCCCGCGTTGTTTCCGAGTGTTGCATGGACGTCTAAAGGCAAGTGTAACGCATAGAGGGATAGGTCATTTGCAAAAAGGAGGCGAAATCGTTCGTGGGCGTACCCCACCAGAGGGTAGACGTGACCCCAGTATAGGCCGTGATGGACAAACAGCATGTCGGCCTTCCAGGCAATCGCACGTTTAATTGTCTCGGCCGCGGCATCCACGGCGCAGGCTACTCGTTTGACCTCTTTGTCCCACCGGCCCACCTGGAGCCCGTTGAGCGCAACATCGGGCGGAATGGTCCGTAGCGGCGCGTTGGGCGGTCCATAGAACGTTTCTTGGAGTTTTTTGTCCAGATTTCGTAACAACATCTCCGGAATTATAGGCGGCCACGCTTTTCCCTGTCCATCGTTCTCCAGAGTCACTACAATATCCACATGGCACAAGATCCTAAGACTCCCCGCACCTCGGAGTCGCCGTCGCCGGGCGACACCGCCGTCGTGGAGCGTATTCGTAGCCTGGTAATAAACCACGACCAGCTGTCTTTTGACATTGCACCGAGTGATGTCGCGGCTCTAGACGACGGGGGCAAGGTGTTTGACGTTATAGGCCAGCCCCGTGCCCTAAAGGCGCTGGAGATGGCGATTCAAGTGCACGCGAAGGGCTACAATGTATTTGCTACCGGTATGGCCGGCACCGGCAAGCGCACGGCCATCACCAAGATGCTCGCAGCCGTGATGCCGGAAAAACGTAAACTTCTCGATATTGCGTTTGTTCACAACTTCAATCGGCCCGATGCGCCCGAGGTCCTCTACTTCCCAAAGGGCCGGGGGGCGGAGTTCAAGGATCGTATGAGAAAACTCACCGACGAGCTGGCCTCGGAAGTTCGCGCCTTGTTCCAGGATCTGAGTTTTCGCGAGACTCGTGACAAGCTTCTCGTCGAAACCGAAGGGCAGGAGAGTCGAACACTCGCCGAATTCGAAAACCGACTCCGCCGGGATGGGTTCCGGATAGTACAACTGGAAGGCGACGAGAATCAGGATATGCGGAGCGACATTGTACCGGTCGTGGACGGCGAGGCCGTGGATTTTCAGGAGCTTCAGAAGCACGTTTCCGAAGGACGCCTTGAACCCGACCATTGGGAAAGCATGCGCGAGCGGTATTACAAGCACCTGGACGAAATGGAGCATTTGTACCGCGATCTGCGCAAGAAGCGGAACGAAGTCGAGGAGAGTATATCGGATCTTCGCGCCAAGACACTCAAGCCGAAGGTCGACGAGGCGATCGAAGGCATCAAAAAAGAGTTCGACGATCCTATCGTCGTGTCTTATCTGGATCGAGCCGCAGCCGATATTGTGGAAAGCAGTGCACTGTTTCTTCCCGATGCGCCGCCGAAGGACGAGCTTGGCAACCCCCCTCGCCAACGCTACGACGTCAACGTGGTGCTCGACCACGGCGAGACCCAAGGAGTCCCGGTGATCTTCGAGCGCCAGCCGGACTACCACCGCCTTGTGGGTCGGCAGGATCAAACCTTCGATCCCCACGGTGATCCGCACACCAGCTTTGTCAACATTCGTGCAGGCTCCCTGATCCAAGCTTCCGGTGGCTACCTGATCCTGCGAGCCGAAGATATTCTGAGCGACGAGGACTCCTGGAACGCCCTCAAGCGCGCGCTGCAGGACGGGGTTGTGGAGATCCGCAATCAGCCCGGCCCATTTAACATGCAGGCATCCGGATTAAGCCCCGCGCCGGTGAAGGTCGACGTCAAAGTGGTTGTCATGGGGAGCGAGAACATCTACGACGCTCTCTACAACACCGACGAAGAGTTCCAGAAGCTCTTTAAGGTGCCGGCGGAATTCGACTCCTCCATGGAACGTACGGATGAAGCGGTTACCCGGTACATCGGCTTCACCAGACTGATCACAAGCGACGAGGGCCTCAAACCCCTCGACCACGGAGGCATAGCCGCGATAGTGCGTCAGGGCGTTCGTATGTCGGAGTTTCGCAGCAAGCTGTCGACACGGTTTGGCATTATCGCCGATCTGATTCGCGAGGCCGACTACTGGGCAGGCAAAATGGGTAAGAACATCATCGATGACGAGGCGGTGCGCCGCGCACAAAGCGAGCGGAGCCACATGCACAACTTGCCCGAGGAGAAGATCGATGAGGAGATCCTCTCCGGAGAGCTGATTATCTCGTTTCGCGACAATGCCGTCGGCAGAATCAACGGCTTGGCGGTACTCGACCGTGGCTACTACGCCTTTGCGCGACCGATGGTGATAACGGCCCGTGTCTCGCCGGGAAACGACGGTATAATCAACATTGAGCGGGAAAGCGGCCTGTCGGGAGAGATTCACGACAAGGGTGTATACATTCTCGAAGGCTTTTTGCAGTCCACCTACGCCCGGAACTTCCCAATCTCGATCCGGGCCAGCGTTTGCTTCGAGCAATCCTACATCGAAGTCGACGGCGACTCGGCCTCGTCCACGGAGATCTACGTGTTGCTCTCGGCCATCGCCGAGGTTCCGCTGCGGCAGGATGTAGCGGTGACGGGGTCTGTAAACCAGATGGGTGACATCCAGGCCGTCGGTGGCGTAAGCGAGAAAATCGAGGGCTTCTACGCCATCTGCAAGCAGGTCGGCTTGACCGGGAGCCAGGGTGTTATTATTCCCCGAAAAAACATCGAAAACGTCATCCTGAACCGAGAAGTGGAACAGGCCATTGCCAACGGGATGTTTCACGTCTACGGAGTTGAGACCGTAAATGAAGGTCTCGAGATCCTAACCGGCCTGGAAGCCGGCCGGCGAACCCAGAGAGGCACGTTCAAGGCCGGAACGGTAAACTCGTTGGTTGAAAAGCGGCTCCAAGAGATGGCGCGTACCATGAAGGAGTTCGGCAGCTCGTAGAGCCCGGACCGGTGCGCCGGCTTGGCATGACCGGCGTGACGGCTCGTTCTTGACACACGTTGGTCGGAACCCTACTCTCACACGTAGCCTGCCTTTGAGCAGTGGAGTGGCTGATGGCAAAACAAGTTGACAGTAAAAAGGTCCTGCAGGCCGCCCGAAACGGTATTCCGTTGACGGTTAAGTCGTACACCCTACCGCACGATACCGAGGTCTATCTCGAAGAGATCCTCGGAATATTCCTCAAAGAGATGGGTCAGGACAAGCTCCGTGATGCACTGGCCTACTGCCTCCGGGAACTGGCCGTTAACGCCAAAAAGGCCAATACCAAACGTGTCTACTTCAAAGAGAAAGGGCTAGACATCCTCAAGGAGGACGAGTATAAGCAGGGCATGACGCACTTCAAGCAAGAGACCTTGGAGAACATCAATCACTACCTCGAGCTACAGAAGGGCGCAGGGCTCTACATCAAGGTTATTTTTCACGCGAAGGGTCAGCTCTTGAACCTTTTTATCGTCAATAACAGTGCGATTACCAAAAAAGAGCAGATCCGCATCTACGATCGTATTGCGCGATCCCGCGCATTCGACTCTTTGGAAGAGGCCCTGTCGACAGTCCTCGACGATTCCGAAGGTGCCGGTCTGGGAATCGTCATTCTTGTGCTTATGCTCAAAAAAATCGGTTTGGATGAGGACGCCTTCGACATCGATACCGAAAACGGCGAAACAGTCGCCCGCCTCACCGTTCCCATGTCGCAGGTCAGGCTCGAGAACCTAGACATGATGTCGCAGGAGATTGTCAAAGAAATCGAATCGCTTCCGCAGTTTCCGGAGAATGTTACGCAGCTTCAGCACATGATCAGCAATCCGGAAACAAACATCCAAGATATCGCCCGTCAGGTCAGCATGGATCCCTCGCTTACCGCCGATCTGCTTAAGCAGGTCAACTCTGCGCAGTTTATGTTGCCCAAGAAGGTGGACAACATCGTGGAAGCGGTGAAGTACATGGGAATGCGCGGTATCAAGAATCTACTGTACTCCTATGGCACGCAGAGAATCCTCGGCACCGACTCGCCGGACACCAAACAGCTTTGGGAGCACTCCTACCGAACCGCATTTTACGCGTACAGCATTGCGCGCAACCTTATGCGTAAGAAAGAGATTCTTGACGATGTATATGTCGGTGGGATTCTTCACGACATGGGCAAGATAATCTTTTCTTCAGTACATCCGGATCTTATTAAAAAGATCACTCGGTTTTGCCGGGAAAAGAGCATTCCTGCCGATTTGTTCGAAGATCTATCTACCGGCTTGAACCACTCGGAGATCGGCGCCTTGATTGCCGAAAAGTGGAACTTTCCGGATCCGCTGGTGTCCGCCATTCGCTACCACCACAATCCCAACTCGGCGCCCCAAAGTGACCGTGACGTAGTGTACGCGGTGTACATGGCCAATGCGTTTTGCAACTACGAAGAGGGCGGGGTGGCGTTTGATCAGTTCGATCCTAAGGTCCTCAGGGCGCTTAGTATCGCGGACGAAACTCATCTCGAGCGCATGAGCAGTCGCCTCTCCGAGGCGTTCCAGAGAGAGGCCGTCCTCTAGCACGGATACGCGGCCGCCACCACGCGGGACTCCGGTTCGACCGTTGACCGACGGTTTGTTATATAGTATTTTCCGCATATAAAACTCAAGGCGCTTGGGGCGCCGCCGGAGGAATACTGTGGCAATCAAGCTATACACAACACCGACGTGCAGCTTCTGCACAAAGGCCAAGACCTACTTCAGAGAAAATCGAATTCCCTTTACCGAATACAACGTGGCTCGCGACGAGCGCAGGGCTGCGGAAATGCAGAAAAAGTCGGGGCAAGCCGGCGTTCCGGTGATCGATATTAACGGGAGGATCATCGTCGGATTCAACAAGCCGGAGATCGAACGCGCCCTAAAACGATAGCAACGCAAGCGGCAATGCCGCAAATCGGGGTATAGGAGGAGCAATGAGCGACAGCACACGGGCGGTCCAGGAAGAGGGGCTATCATTCGACGTAGAGCTTCACGGCCACCACTTTACCATCGATGCAGTGGAGGCGGTGGGCGGACAGGACCGTGGTCCACGGCCGAAGGGACTCCTGCTTTCCGCGCTTGCCGGCTGCACCGGCATGGACGTCGCATCGATCCTCAAAAAAATGCGGATGCCCTACGACAGCTTCGCAGTGGAAGTCGATAGCGATCTTGCGGACCAGCATCCCAAGGTCTACACCGAGATCCGCATCCGCTACGTGTTCACCGGCTCCGAGCTCGACAAAGAGAAAATCGAAAAGGCGGTGGACCTCTCGCAGGATGTCTACTGCGGCGTGACGGCCATGCTAAGCAAAGCCACCGAAATCAAATACGAGATCGTGCTAAATCCCTAACCGTGGCAAAGTAGGGCGGCTCGGGGACCGAGTAGGCTTCGGGACCACTCGTAGACTGCGATTCCCACGGCGACGGATACGTTAATAGAGACCTTTGGCCCCACCGTCGGCAGTTCGACAACGCCTGCAGCCTCCCGGCACCGCGCCAGGAGGTTCGGCTCGACACCCAGCTCTTCCGATCCCACAACCATCACACCCGAGCGCGGAAACAAAAACTCCGAAACGGGCGCCCCGCCTGTTTCAAGGGCAAAAATCGCCGCAGGTGCCTCCACCCGACTCGGACTGTCCAGCCGCTCGACTCGGAGCCGTTTCTCCGCCCCGCGTGCGGTTCGTCCGACCCGCGGATGCTCGGGACCCGGCGTCATAGACGACAAATAGACGGCGCCGACGCCAAACGCCTCCGCAGTTCTCAGGATCGATCCGACGTTAAACGGAGATCGAATATCGTCGAGATAGAGACCGCATTGCGAAAGGATGCCGCGAGAGGCGGTGGCCAAATCCGTGTCGCCCTCGACGTCTTTGTCACGGGGCAGCAAGTCCCATTCGGCGGGAGATTCCCCCGTTTCCGCGTAGAGCAGGTGTCTTGCTCCGTTTATCACGCGTCGTAGGGCCGGTGTGTTGTCGCGGGCGGCCGTATCTCTCAACGTCCTTAGGCGCGCTTGTATCGAATCGAGTTCCGTCCGGCCGTCGGATGAGATCGGAGAATCCTCCGCCAGCAGGACGCCGGCAATGGAGATGAGGTATTCCACGTCAACACGCTTTGCGCCGGCTATATCGAGCTCGGCTGAAGCAAAGATCCGTGCTCCTTTTCGGAGTCTTGTTTGGGGCTCTATGGTTGAGAGTTTGCGCGGTGAGATGGGCATCGTTGTGGCGGCCCGGACACGTGCCCGCCGCTAGTAGGCACGCTTAAGGATGTCGTATAGCTCCGGGGCGGCGACGGGAATGGGGACGTTGCTGATCATTTCGAGCTCCGCCGCAGCCTCGGCACAGTCGTAGAGCGATTCTATGTCAAGGTCGAGATCTCGGAGCCGAGCGGGGACGCCAAGACGGGCGATGATGCGTCGGACCGCCACCGGTGCGGACAGCGCCGCTTCGGCTGTGGTGATGGCATCTTCCTCCTCGCCCAATGCGTTCGCGATTCGGCCGGTCTTCTCGGCACGAGCGGTGGTAAAAAAGTCAACGACGTGCGGCAGCAGTATCGCTGCAACCGAGGACTTCGGCACGTCGAACCTCGAGTTGATGGCGTAGGCGAGGGCGCTTCCCGGACCCTGGCCGACCATCGCCAATCCAACGGCCAGGGCAAGTCCGCCCTCCGCTGAGGCCACCCGGGACTTGATGTCCTGCGGGCTCTGAGCAAGAATGCCCGCGGCCTTTCCAAGGCGATTTACCGCCTTGAGCAGGTGCACGTCTGAGAGGAAATTCGAGTGCTTCGAAATAAAGCCCTCGACGGAACCGAGGAGCGCGTCTAGAATCGCCGCCGCCGTGTAGGCGGGCGAGACACTCATAAAGAACTTTGGATCGATCAGGACCGCCTGCACCAGCCCCACGGGCAAGCGGATCATCATCGGAGCGCGGCTCTGCTCCACCGTGACCACACACGTGTTCGAAAGCATCATGTGATTGCGGCAGGAGACCGGTACTTCGATGTATGGCAAAAAGGTGTCGGGTGTGGGAGCCCCGTGGACGATGTCCGCCATGGACCGACGCCCGGTCGCCAAAAGCGCCGCACAGCGCGCTACAAAGGAGACGCGCATACCGCCGAGTCCAATAACCACTTGGCTTTGGCTGGCGCGGGCCATCGAGACTACACGATCGATCACGAGGGGTGCGGTGTCGGGGATGAGCTCGTCGTAGACAATACAGTCTATGCCCTTGCGTATCAGGCTGTCTCGCACCCGTTCAGGGTAGTCGCCCTCCATTCCGGCCGATTCGGTGACCAAGAGCGCGCGCTTTCCATAGCCTGCGACCAGTGGGCCAATCCTGGTGAGTACGTCGTAACCAAAAAAAGCACGGGTGGGAACAGCAAAGACAAACTCATCCATGGTAGCAATATAGCGCACAATCAACAGAGAGGCATACGGAAAGGGGAAAACCCGAGATCGGGTGGGGGATTAGGCGGCTTACGAGATGCCGAATTGGTCCATCAGGCGCTCTGCAACGTCACCGAGCACCTTTTCGTCGATGTAATTAGGGTCTTCGAGGCGCTTTTTGACCTCGCTAATTCGATCGAGACGAACATCCGGGCTGTTGCGGACCTCTTCCGTGGCCTTGTACAGCTCCGCCTTGAACTTTGCTTCGTCCGAGAGCGAAACGGAATCGGTCTCCGCACGTTTTTGCGGTCGTGAGGTCTTTTCGGGTTTGTCGAATTTGTGGACAGGGTCCACAGGGCCTATACTATCGATACCCATTACAAAGCCGTCCTTTCACCTTTAGTATCGACATAACCTGTCACTAAGTTAAACCATTTTGCCCGGCCATACAAGGAGGGCGCATTCCCCCTTGACGGCGCCCCGCTTCTCGAGCCGAGTTTGTAGCTCAATCGGGGTTCCGGTCGCAATCTCTTCATAGTGCTTGGTGAGCTCCCTGCCCAACACGACAGTGGACTTAGGTAGGATATCGGCCAGCTCACCAAGGAGCTTGAGAAGGCGATGCGGCGACTCGTAGATAAGGAAGCTCTCCCCCCTTCCGGACAACTCCGCCAAGCGTCTCTGTCGTTTGCCTGCCTTTGGAGACAAAAAACCCTCGAACAGCAGCGGTTTCACCGGCAGGCCCGAGGCGCTCATCAGCGCCGTCAGTGCGGAAGGTCCGGGGATCGGTACAACCTCGTGATCCGCCTCACGAACGCGGGCGACAAACACCGATCCGGGGTCACTCACGGCGGGAGTACCGGCATCCGTGACGTAGGCGAGGTCCATGCCGCTTTCCAGTTTTTCAAGCGCCCGAGCGCTACCGTCCGCCTCATTGGCGGCACGAATGCTCATGAGGGGCTTTGCGATTCCCAGGCTGCTCAAAAGCTTCCGACTGTGGCGAGTGTCCTCACAGCAGATCATTTCAACGGCCTTGAGTGTATCAACCGCACGGAGGGTTATGTCGCGAAGGTTGCCGATCGGCGTTGCCACGACGTACAGGGTCGCCACCAAACCAATGTATATTCTACAGATATCCATGTACAGTGACGAAAAATAGATGGAGTGCCTGAGACCGCCGTACTTATCGCCCTCGCTATACTTGTCGCGTTCCTCGTCGGACTCACGGTCCGGCTCGGGCGTCGTGACTTCTCCCAGTTTGCCAACCAAATGGCCAAAAAAACACGCGACGGCTTTGAGGTTCTCAAGCCATGTCCCCTCTGCGGCACCCTTCTCAAGCGCGGAGAAACCGTACGATCGGAGGTCTTTACCGCCAAAGCGGCTCAGGCGGAGGCGCAACGCAGTGGTCGTGTCGCCGATCACCTCGCGCACATTCACGGCTGCCGTTACTGCTACCCGGCCAACCCGGAATACCCTCGAATATGCCCGGTGTGTTCGGCGAAACTGGGCAACACCGATTACGTGATTGCCCGTATGTTTGACCGGTCCACCCGCGCCCATGTCCATGTGTTGGGCTGTTCGATTTGTAGGATGGGATAGGATGAAAGAGCCGTCGGTCCTTCGATCAGTACCGAGAATCTACATCAGAATCCAAGGGCCGCTTCTTGCTAAGGGTTTGGCATTCAGTTTTTTGCTCGGTCTTGTGCCGCTCCTGTTTTTTCTCATCAGTCTTCAAGCGCTTTTTGGTTCGACGGACACTGTCGCGTTTGTCCAAGACTCGCTGTTTTCATTCCTGCCGGCCGAGCTCCGCGGGACAATCGTTCGGCAAGTTCTCAACACCGCAGGCGCGGGCGTTGGTATCGTGACAATAGCTGCGTTTGTGTTCACCTCTGTGGCCCTGTTCGACGGGTTGGAGATGGCCTTGACGACCGTTCTTTCGAGTGAGCGGCGGAAATTCCACGTCGGACGACTCGTATCTGTGGCCTTTTTGGGCTTGATTCTGGTTCTGTTCTACGCGATATCCATACTTGGCGGGTTTGTTACCTCGACCGTGGATGCCGCCGGCGGCAACGCCGTTCTGATGGCGATTGCCTCGCGGGTCGTGGCAACGCTGTTGAGTGCCGGCGTGGTGCAGCTCGTCTACCGTGTATTCGCGCGGCGTCGCCTTCGACGAGGGGTGACGTTTTTGGTGGCGTTGGCGACCTCCGCCCTGTGGCAAGGAGTGCTTTTTGTCGGCGACGCCTTGGCCGGAGTTGCGGCCGGCAATCTGCTTATCTACGGCGCGCTCGCATTTGCCATCATCTTGCTCCTGTACATGCGGGTCCTCGCGGAACTTGTTATTATTGGGGGAATCGTGGTAGGCATACTCTCGCCGCCCGACGACGTTCATCTGGCAAGCTTGCTCGCCGAAGGTGAAAAATAGGAAAACGGGAGCGACGGATGGAAGACAAGACGATTTTCGAGAAGATACGTGATCGGGAGCTCAAGGCCGATATTGTGTTCGAAAACGATAACGTTCTTGCTTTCAGGGACATCAATCCCCAAGCGCCGCTTCATGTTTTGGTTATTCCGAAGGAGAAGGCACGTAGCGTTGCCGAGTTTCGCGAGAAGAGTGCCGAGTCGGTTGGGCGCTTCCTGTGCGCGGTCTCGGAAGTGGCCAACCAGCTAGGCTTGGAAGAAAACGGCTACAGAGTCGTCTTTAACCACGGCTCCGACGGCCAACAGACGGTAGAATACGTGCACGCCCACATTCTCGGCGGACGCCCGATGAGTTGGCCGCCCGGATAATAGGCCCGACGATATTCCCGAGACGATGTGATCGGGCCGAACCGCGCAAAGACCACTATCCAGGGAGCGGCGATATTGGTGCTCCGTGACCACGGTTTTTTGGGCACCCCGGCTTTTGGGGCAAACGAGGCGGCTTGAGGGGGACTATTGCCCGTGGTAGAGTCCCTCCATGGAACAACATAAGCGGACCGTCACGTGCGGCGCGCTCCGGTTGGAGGACGCCGAGCGCGCTGTTGTGCTCAACGGTTGGGTGCATCGAGCTCGGGACCACGGCGGCATACGCTTTTTTAACCTCCGCGATCGATATGGTCTGACCCAGGTAGTTGTGGACTCCGATGCCGCCGACGAGGTTCGCGAGGCGGTGTCAATGCTCCACGGAGAGTATTGCGTGGCTGTGGAGGGCCGGGTCCGACCGCGTCCTGGGACTATGCGGAACCCCGATCTTAGCACCGGTGACATCGAGGTTGTTGCCGAGCGCATCGTTGTGCTTACATCCTCCGAGCCGCTCCCGTTTGCGATTGACGAACGCAGCGATGCCCGGGAGGATCTCCGCCTCAAGCATCGCTACCTCGACCTGCGATCATTTTCGATGCAGCGGAAGATCATCCTCCGTCATACGGTTGTCTTGGAGATACGAAAGTGGCTGTCCGACGCCGGCTTTCTTGAGATCGAAACACCTACGCTGATCCGGTCCACACCTGAGGGGGCGAGGGACTTTCTCGTGCCGTCGCGCTTGTCCCGGGGTGACTTTTACGCGCTCCCGCAGTCGCCGCAGCTATACAAACAGCTCCTCATGGCGTCCGGATTTGACAAGTACTTTCAGATTGCCCATTGTTTTCGCGACGAGGACGCACGAGGAGACAGGCAGCCCGAGCACACGCAGATCGACATAGAGATGAGCTTTGTGTCGCGGGAGGATGTATTTGCCCTCGTTGAAGGACTTTTTTCGCACGTATTCCAGCAGACCCTCGATGTAGAGCTTTCCACGCCGTTTCCGCGCCTTTCTTACGCCGACGCCATGAACCGATTCGGGAGCGACAAGCCCGATCTACGATTTGCGCTGGAGATGGGGGATTTTGCCAAAATCGCCAAGGACTCCGCGTTTGTCGTCTTTGCATCCGCCGTCGAGTCGGGCGGTGCGGTGAAATACCTGGTTGTTCCCGGCGGTGCCTCCCTGTCTCGAAAAGAGATCACCGAGCTGGAGGACGTTGCCAAGACCTACCGCGCCAAGGGACTTGCATGGATAAAAGTCGGAGAAGACGGACTGGAGGGCGGCATCTCGAAGTTTTTTTCAGAGCAGACAGACGCGGTCCTTAGCCTAACCGGGGCCGAACAAGGAGACCTTATTCTCTTTGTGGCCGACGAGTGGAATCGGGCCTGCACCGCGCTCGGCGCCGTACGATTGGTGATCGGCCGTCGGACTCTCGATCCCGCGGACAAGACCTTTGCGTTTTGTTGGATCGAGGATTTCCCCCTCTTCGAGTGGAATGAGGACGACGAGCGGTGGGAGGCCCGGCACCACATGTTTACAATGCCTCAAGAACGCTACCTGGCCGACATGGAGGCCGACCCCGGTGCCGTGCTTGGTGACTTGTACGACCTGGTGTGTAACGGCGTGGAGCTGGCCTCCGGGTCAATCAGGATCCACGATCCGGAGATTCAACGGCGTATCTTTGGCATCGTCGGCTTCGACGAGGCGGACGCGGAGGAGCGGTTTGGATTTCTGCTCGAAGCCTTCCGATACGGTGCGCCGCCGCACGGGGGAATTGCCCCCGGCTTGGACCGACTCCTGATGCTAATGACCGGCGAATCCACCATTCGCGAGGTTATTGCCTTTCCGAAGAACACGGTGGGAGCATCGCCGCTCGACGGATCTCCAGGCACGGTGCGCGCCGAGCAGCTGGAAGAACTGGGACTCGAAATTGTGGAGGAGCAAGAATGAGCAACAACATCACGACCCTCAATAGTATCTCTCCGCAGGGCATGGAGATACTCAAGAAAGCGGGGTATTCCATCGACAGCGATGAGCCGTCGGTCGGAATACTGGTACGAAGCGCGTCGATGCATGAGTCCGAGCTGCCTACGAGCCTTATGGCAATCGCCCGCGCCGGTGCCGGGGTCAACAATATTCCCGTAGACCGTTGCACCGAGTCCGGGATCGTGGTATTCAACACCCCCGGTGCAAACGCCAACAGCGTCAAAGAGCTGGTGATCACAGGGCTCCTGATTTCCTCACGGCGGATCTACGACGCGATCGCGTGGGCCAAATCGGTGGCCGGCAAGCCCGACGTGGCCGCTCTTGTAGAGAAGGAGAAAAAACGATTTGTCGGTCCCGAGATACTCGGCAAGACCTTGAGTGTCGTCGGCCTCGGCGCAATCGGCGTTATGGTCGCGAACGCGGGCGTCGCGCTCGGGATGGATGTGGTGGGATACGATCCGTTTATCTCCGTCGAGTCGGCTTGGGGCCTGTCGCGGAACGTGCGCCGTGCCGAGGATATCGACTCTGCCGTTGCCGGGGCGGATTATATAACCCTGCACGTGCCGTTGAACGACGGGACGCGAGGCATGATCAATACCAAGCTCCTGCAAAAGGCAAAAAGGGGCGCACGGCTGCTGAACTTCGCCCGGGGTGGACTTGTTGAAAACGATGCACTTATCGCAGCCCTCGACGCAGGCGTCCTTTCCTCCTACGTGACGGACTTCCCCGATTCCGAGGTCGTTGGCCACCCTGGTGTGATCCCGATTCCCCACCTCGGCGCGTCAACACCCGAAGCGGAGGACAACTGCGCCGTAATGGCCGCCAAGCAGCTCGACGCGTACATCCGCCACGGAAACATCAAAAACTCGGTCAACTTCCCCGATTGCCATATGGAGTACGCCGGCCGAAACCGCCTTGTTGTCGCAAACCGCAACATCCCAAACATGGTTGGGCAAGTGACAACGATTCTGGCGGCCGAAGGAATTAACATTATGGATCTTCTAAACCGCCACCGAGGCGACATCGCCTACAATATCATCGACGTCGACGGAGATCTGCCCGGCTCGGCGGTGGACGCCATCGGCAGGATCGAAGGCGTCATACGGGTTCGTGTGATCACCTAGGTTCGCACGGTCGACACCCGGTACGTTGCCAACCCGGCGTTCACGGCCTACTCCGCGACGCCGGCATCCCGGAGTGCCTTGCGCGCCGTGGGATACCGCCACAGGATGTGTTATTGCCCTTGCCCCCGCCACTATGCGGCGGGAGAAAGACGTACGGTAGTAAAACAAAGGGCGGTATTGAAACAAAGGGCGGTTTGGCCCTACGTTTCTTAGCATGCAGAACAATAAATGGAAGCTCACCGGAGCATCGCTTGTGGTGTTTCTGGTGGTCGCGGTGCTTGGAGCCTGCGCCGCCGACGGGACCGACCTGGCAGACGGCCTCTACGCCCACATGAAAACCAATCGAGGTGAGATAGTGCTGCGCCTGTTCTACGAGCGCGCACCGCTAACTGTGACGAACTTTGTGGGCCTCGCCGAGGGCGCCATCGAAAACACTCGAGGCGAGGGCGTTGCGTACTACAACGGCCTTACCTTTCATCGCGTGGTGGATGACTTTGTGATCCAAGGCGGTGACCCCGAGGGAACCGGTCGGGGCGGACCCGGTTACCAGTTCCCCGACGAGTTTCACCCCGAGCTTCGCCACGACAAGGCAGGAATTCTGTCGATGGCCAACAGCGGCGCCAATACAAACGGCAGCCAGTTTTTTATCACGCTGGCGCCGACGCCCCACCTCGATGACAGGCACTCGGTCTTTGGTGAGGTCGTAGACGGAATGTCGGTTGTGAACTCAATTGTGCAGGGCGACGTAATCGAGACGATGGAAATCGTTCGAGTTGGGGCGGCGGCGGAAGCATTCGAAGCCGACCAGGAGGCGTTTACCGCGCGACTTCGTGGCGCCGGTTGGGACCCGGACGCCCGCGAGCGAAAACGAGCCGAGGACCTCGCCCTGATAGAAGAGACCTGGCCGGATGCACAACTGAGTGCCGGCGGCATTTACTACGACATTATCGAGGAAGGGGACGGCAGCATTCCGGGTGCCGGAATGGAAGTAGCCGTTCACTACGAAGCGTCCGTGCTGGGAGGCTCGCGCTTCGAGACCACGCGGTCACGACCGCCGTTTGAGTTTGTGGTCGGCTCGGGCCAAATCCTTCCGGCAATCGAGCAGATGGTACGCACGATGCGGCGCGGCGAGCGGCGTGTGTTTGTCGTGCCGCCGGAGCAGGCCTTTGGCAGCGCGGGCCGCCCGCCGGTGATTCCGCCCGACTCGTTTTTGGTGTTCGACCTGGAGCTGCTTGACGAGTAGCTACGCGAGCCGCCTGTCCGACGCCGCCTATTCGAGCTCCTTGTAGCCGGCGCGCAGATCCTCGAGGTACTGTGACAGCTCGCCCGATTTCTCGCGGAGCAAGCCGATCGAGCCGGGCTCGCCCGTGGCGGCGAGGCTCTTCATCCGCGCCAGGTCGATCTGCATCTGCTTGAGGCTGTTTACCGAGGTTGACAGGCGCAGCCGGAGCATCTCCTTCTCGTTTTTGAGCTCTTGGAACGAGTGCTGCTGCTTTTGAATTTGCGCGATGGACTTATCGTATTCTGCGAGCACGCGTCGGTCCGAAGACTGAGCCTTTTGACTTTCGAGTTGGGCCATGTCCCGCTCGAGATTGCGCATGGGGATCGAGTTGATAAGCTCTTCGAGCTCGCGGTCCTTTTCAGAGAGCGCCTCGATCTGTTCGACATAGTGATCCAGCACCGGGATAAAGTCTTCACCCACCGGCGACGTGCCGGACTTTCCGTCTTTCATCGACTCTATCTGTGCTAGGATGGATGTCCTCAGACGCTTCGCCTCCGCCGCAGGCCCCTCAGCGGCCGCCGCCGGGTCGTGGTCTTCCTTTTGTCGTCTAAAAAACCTGCCGATCTTGGCTCCCGCCTCTCTGAGCTGTCTCAAAAGATTGCGCTCTTTGGCCTTGAAGTTAGGGAAGTGGGAGAAGAGCCCGATGGCCATGCCACCGATCGGGAAAATCGCCCACGGAAACGGCGTGGTAATCAGGTTGATCACAAGCAACAGAGCCGAGGTGGCGAGGCTCGAAATGAGGTGTCCACCCCACGAGTCCCTGACCTTCGCCAACTTGCGGTACAGTCGAAGCTGCTCGCGGTCGATGTCGCCCATTGACGACAGCTCCTCCGCCTCGCGGATCCGGCGCCGGACGCTGCCAAAATGCGAGGCGATGCCGATGCCCCACGCGAAAAAAGGGATCAGAAACCACGGAAACCCGCCGCCCATCGTGGTCAGCCAAACCACAAAGAGCATCGCCTGGACGCCGACAAAGGCTCCGGCGTGCCCTCGAAAGCCCGCCCGTGCCTGTTCCGCGGCCGCGACCGTCTGTTCCTTGTACTCCCTTACCAGGGGATCGTTTGTGCGGCCCGTGTGCGTCGGAGCGTGCCCGGCATCACGAAGTGCCTTGTCCCAGCGCCGTTCGACCTCTTTGTCCCCATCGTGATCGTGCCGGACACCACGTCGATCAGGGATGTCGATCGGCACCTCGGTTGGTGCCGTGGCATATGCGTCGTTGCCTTGGGGCCGTCGGAGGCGCGTAAGGAACCCGCGCTCGGCCAGTTGGTCGAGAACTCGGTCGACTCCTTGGCCGGCGTGGGGCAGCCGCTCACGGATTTCGTCGATCCGGAGCCTACGGCCGGCCTTTTTGATTTCTAGGAGGACCAGGCGCTTGAGCTCGTTGAAGTCCGGTGGAGCACCATCGGCGGACCCAGCTGTTGAAGACCATGTTTGGTCGGCCGACGCGCTTGTGTTCAACCGGCTAGCAGCGCTGCCCGAACGATCGGCATGCTGCCTGCCCTTGGTCTCTACGCCGGCCTCTTCCACCTTGTCGTCGGGGCTTACAACAATTTCGTAAGCGTTTATTTCCCGGCTGATGTTTTTGAGTTTGACCTGACCGAGGTGCACAAATCGTGTTTCGAGCTTGTTGGCGACAAGATTGTAGACGTCCTGAGAAATGCACACTCGGCCTGGTTTGGACAATGATTGGAGGCGGCTTGCGATGTTGATCCCCTCGCCCAAAGCATCATCATCGAAAAAGTAGATATCCCCCAGGTGGATGCCGATTCGAAGCGCGAGAGGATTTCCGCTGGTGGTGTCGTTGAGTGAACCGATGCCCTCTTGGATAGCTATCGCGCAACGGACCGCATTGACCGTGTTTGGGAAATCGACCAAAAACGCATCCCCGATGGTCTTGATGACGGTGCCCTTGTATTCTCCTGCCAGCCCTGTGATCAGTTCGTTGTGGTCGCGAAGCAGCTCAAGCGTTCCCGCCTCATCGGTCTCCATCATTCTGGAGAAACCTACAATGTCGGTGAACATGATCGCAGCGAGACGGTAGTCTTTGTGCTCCATATAACCCTACACTACGTCCTTGCGATTTAGGACGTCAATATGAGGAGGCGTGGTGGCGACGAAAGAAAAACGGCGCTTTGTTTGCTCCTCGTGCGGCCATGAAGAGGCAAAGTGGCTCGGAAGGTGCCCCGAGTGCGGAGAATGGAACACCCTTGTCGAAACGGTCGTCGGAGAGTCCAGGCGATCCGTCGCGAAGGTTCGGCCGGTGCCCCTCGAACCCCCGGTGCCTCTCGAACCCAAAGAGGCCACATCGGACGATCGATTGCGCCTCGGCATCGGGGAACTCGACCGCGTTCTCGGCGGTGGGCTGGTGCCGGGAAGCTCCATCCTGGTCGGGGGGCCGCCGGGAATCGGCAAGTCCACGCTGATGCTGTGTGTTATAGGCTCACTCGCCGGGAAAAAGCGTTGCCTGTACGTTTCCGCAGAGGAAGCCGTAGCCCAGGTCTCCGCCCGTGCACGGCGGTTGTCGATTCCGGTGCAAAACGCCTCGATACTCGAGGGAGGGGATTTGGACGCAATTCTCGATGCCGCTTCTACGTATCGCCCGGGGATTCTGATCGTCGACTCTCTACAAACCGTTCGGTCTGGAGAGGCCGGCGCGGTCCCGGGAACGGTTTCGCAGATCAAATACTGCTGCCAAGAGCTCTCCGAGTGGGCCCGCCGTGCAGGTGCCGTAGTATTGTTTGTTGCCCATATCACAAAAGAAGGAAGTATCGCGGGCCCCAAATCCGTAGAGCACATGGTGGACACCGTGCTGGTGTTTGACGAAGCTGCCGGAAGTTATCGCTACTTGCGCGCTACCAAAAATCGCTTTGGGGCAACCGAGGAGGTCGGAGTATTCTCAATGACCGAGGCCGGCCTTGTGGAAGTAGGCGACGCCGCGTCACACTTTCTCGAGCGACGCAGCGGGCAACCGCCGGCCGGCGTGGTGATCGCCGCCGTTTACGAGGGCAGCCGCGCCTTTCTCGTCGAGCTTCAGGCGCTTACGGTACCGGCGAAGGGCGGCATTAGTCGGGTTTTTTCGGATCGTATTGATTCTCGTCGCGTTTCTCGAACTTCCGCGGTGCTGGAAAAACACCTCGGTGTGAGCTTTAGCGACCAAGACATCTACGTCAATGTGGCGGGCGGTCTTCGAATTGGTGAAGTGGGTGTGGAGCTCCCGCTCGCCGTGGCGCTATACTCCGCACGGAGTGATAAACCGATTGCCGGCGACGTGGCGGTCCACGGTGAGGTCACATTGGCCGGCGAGGTGCGGGACACACTCGGGAGCCTTGGACGTACACGGGCGGCGCGGGATCAAGGAATTCGGCGTATTGTTTGCCCACGGCCTCGCGCCGGCGAAACCGAGGCGCAGGCCGTTCACGTGGCCACCGTGCGAGAGGCCGTTGAGGCTGCATTCGCCGCGGAGTGATGTAGTCGTAGCCGTCGCGGCGTCCCGAACGGCGAGCGGCTCCCTACGCCACGGCGGGGAACAACAGTGGAATCGCCACAAAGGTCCCGATCGCGCTTCCTATGGATGAGAAAAAGAACACAAGTAGGACACGTGTGATTCGGTTGCGAAAAAAGCCCTTGAATGTCAGAAGATCGGTTTGCAACGCCTCGAAATCGGCGACGCGTGGTTTTCGCAATACGGCCTCGAGGAGCCCGCTCACAAAGCCTACGCCGATTGTTGGGTTCATCGACGTAATGGGAGCGGCCAAAAACGACGCCAAGATCGTGATAGGATGTGCGAGTGCCACGAGGGCGCCGACGGCGGACAGCGTGCCGTTTACGAGTATCCACCGACCGAGCATCTCGAGGCCCGCGTCCCACCCGGCCGTCGCAAAGCCCCAGGCAAATATGCCGAGGATAATCGCCGGCAGTACCCAAGGAGCAACGCGCGAGGCGACCGAACGCTTCGGAACGTGCTCGATGTCTGCCAGTTCAGGCTGCAATTGCCCTTCATGCAGCTTATGGAGGTGCTCGATAATTCCCTGGACATGCCCCGCACCCACAACGGCCACTACTTGCTTTTCCGTGGTGCGAAAGACCTTTGTAGCGAGGTATCTGTCCCGCTCGTCGATGAGGACTTCCTTTACGGCGGGCAGGTACTTGGCAAGCTCGTCCATCATGCCTCCGAGAGCGCCTTTTTCCTTGAGCTCCTCGATCTGTGATGCATCGAGCTTCTCTTTGCTAAGCGCCGAACCGATGAGAGCCGAAAGCATCCGAAATCGCGTGATAATCCCCGCCTTTCGCCACGCCCGCCGGAGGGTGATTTGGATCTCGCGATCGCAGAGGGCGATGGGAATGCCACGCTCTTCGGCGATTCGAACCGTCTCGATCATCTCAGCACCCGGCTTTACGCCCAGCTCGGTCCCAAGCCGCCGCTGAAAAGAGGTCAATACCATGTTCGACAGGAGCAGGAACCCTTGCTTGTTGCGAATAACACGGTAGATGTTGAGGTTTTGCCAGCGACTCTCGTCCGTCATCGCTCGATATCGACCGTGATCGATTTCGACACAAACACGTGCGGGTTGATCTGAGTCGATTACTTGCTGGACTTCCTCCACGCTCGCTTGGGATACGTGGGCGGTTCCGACGATGGTGATCTCCCGATCGCCGAGCTGTACGCGGTGGATGCTCATTTGCTGCTCGCTAGTTTTCGATTCCCATTGCCGACAAGAAGCGCTTTCTCAGTCGCTGCTCACCGGGGAAAAGGTCTTTTGGTATGCTGCCGCCGCCCATGTGCACGTGGCCACCTCCCGAACCGATCCCCGAAAGGGCGCGACGGATGACCACGTCCGAGGGGCGTTTGGCGTCTTCACTTCGCACGGACAGACGATACTCGTCACGGTCGGGTTCCACAACCACGACAAAGTGAATCTCTCGAAGGCCGAGAAAGAAATCGGCAACCAAGGCCATTACCTCCGGGCTCGTCTCGTTCTGAATCGGTACGTAGCAAAAATCGCTCGCTACCGTACAGGAGTTGATGGCCTCCCGGAAAACGGCAAGGTCCTTAACGGACAGGCTGTTCTTGAGGATTCGGCTTCCCGTTTCCCAGTCGCCGCGGAAAAAGAGGTTCGAGAAGGCATCAAGGTCGATGGGCCGGACACCTCGGGTCATAAAGGCGGTGTCCATCATTAGGCCCATAAGCAGCGCCGTTGCCACGTTGCGCTCCATCGGGCGGTCCGTGTCACGGAAGTACTCGTAGAGCATTGTCGAGCATGCGCCGTAGTCCGGTCGAATGTCTTGGAACGGGCACTCGGACTCATCGGGCGGAGAATGGTGGTCGATCACCCCGACAACCTCCCCCGGCAATCCGGTGATGTTGGAGTTGCCCGCAAATCCATCGACGACCACGAGCTGTGATGCCTCCGTGAGACCGGCCGCTCGGCAGGAAATGATCGGAATATCGAGAACCGTGATCGCCTCCGTCAGTGAATTGCTCTGAATTTGGCCCCCGTAGCACAGGTCAGCATTAATATCGTAGGTCGCCAGAAGGCTTCTGAGAGCAAACGCGGCCGCCACCGCGTCGTGGTCGGGGAAATCGTGTGCCTGTATGACCAACGGTCGCGACGAATCGATCACGGAGATAAGGCGACCGAGGGGTTCTGATGTGTTTTGTTTGTTCGCGCCGGTTATCGGTTCGATGAGTTGATCCTCCACTGGGCGAGGCGCCATTCGATGAGCCCTTGTGTTCCCTCTTCGATTATCTCGAGGTACATGGCGTGAGCCGTGGACGCGCGTCCGATCCGACGGTAGTACTCGGCAAGATAGAATTGCGCTTGGGTTCGCTCCAGAGTGTCTGCATGTGAATTGATGTTTTGGAGGAGGAATCCGTCTTGGGTTTGGGCGGGCGTGATGTAGAAACGTCCGACCTCATAGTAGATCGAATCCCGTGGGATCAGCGGAACTACCGATTCCAGGTACCGGCGTTGTTCCCGTGCGTCGGAATAGCCGAGTGCAGAGGCCGCGAGCAATAAAAACGAGTAGAGGTCCGGGCTGTTGTCGAAGGCCGTTTGGAATGCGTCGGCGGCATCGTTGTATCGCCCTAAAACGTAGTAGGCAGTCCCGAGGCCCGGAGCAAGCTCGCGAAGATAGTCCGGCTCGATCTCCAGTGCCCTTTCGTAGTCCTCCGCCGCCTTGTCGAACTGCCCGAGGTACTCGTATGACCTGCCACGGTTTGCGTAGAGGAGGAATACACTCCCCGTAAGCTCAATGGCGCGGTCGTAGTCCTCGATTGCGCCCTCGTGATTGCCGACCTCCGCCCGAGTCCGTGCCCGGTCCACGTAGTTCCAGGGATAATCGGGCAGCAACGCGATCGCACGATCCAAATCTCGAAGAGCTCCGGCCATCGACCGTGTGTTCATCCGCACCGCCGCTCGATCCATGTACGCAAACGGGTAGTCGGGGCGGAGCTCGATCGCCCGCGTGAGGAGCTCCTCCGCCCTGTCCTGATTTCCCTGCCGTATGTTCACGTTGGCAAGACCCACGATGGCAACAAAACTGTTCGGATCGATGGAGATGGCTGTCTCGTAGGCTTGCCGCGCAGCGGGTGTCTCACGCCTTCTCAATCGCACATCCCCCAGCGCCGCGTAGGCCTCGTGGTACTCAGGGGCCGCGTCGACCGTCCGCTCCAGGTAGTCCTCGTGTGCTTCCATGTCGCCACGAGTTCCGGCAATCAACGCCATGTAGTACAGGGCATCGGCGTTCTCAGGACTCGACTCCAAAACGCCGAGAAGCAGATCCTCCGCCTGATCGTTTTGCCCGGCCATGAGAAGCAATCCTGCGTACAACACCTGCGTCTCAGGCTCGTCCGGCTCATCCAGGCGAGCCTCTTCGTAAGCTTCGATGGCCGCCGAGACGTCGCCCACCGATAGGGCCAGTTCAATTTGGCTGAGGACCTCTTCCGTCTGCGGCTCCGTCGCCTCGCCTGTCTCCGGCGGTGCCTCGATGGTAGTGTTCGCCACACCCGGCTCTATGCCGATTTCGCCCGACCCGGTCTCTTGCTCCGGCCCGCCGTCGCGTCCCGTTTCCGGCTCGTCTTCTGCGGGCGTGATCTCTACCGTGGCTACTTCGCCCGCCTCGGGGAGCGCCGTCTCGCCCTCGCCTGGAGCCGAACCACGAGCGGCCGTCTCAGGCGATGTTTCCGCCCCATCCTCCTGGTGCGCGCTTTCTGCCGTCGCGGAATCGGAAGACTCCGTCGGGAGGAGCGCGCAGGAGGACAACAGTATTATGGGTATCAGGCGCAGGAATATGGATGGATTAGAGTGCTTCACGGCGATTGGGCCTCAATAATACAGACCGAACCCTGGGATGACAACCGAACTGATCCGAAGCCTGTGAATTGAGACAAGGGTGTTGTTTCGGGCAAAGAAAAATCCAGGTTTTTTGGTCCAAATCCAACGCTCTTTGGACCAGTTCAGATGTTGTCCAAGGGTGTGCATGTTGGTAGACTCCGCAGTACCGGGGCGCTCGCCCGGCGCCCTCGGTTTGCTTCTATGAACAGACGATTTAACAAAGCGTACTTGCTTATTCCTTTTTTTTACCTGGCGGTCCTGTTTGCATTGGTGGTGCTCCAGTTTTCCGGGACGTCTTTCTTCGCAGAGATCATCGGCACCCTCGGGGTGCGCGGTGCGGTCGCCCGCGGACCCGGCGACGACTTGGTCTCCGATCTCACGGTCGACTACCGGGGCCTCGTTTTTGCGTTTTCGGAGGACGAACCGCTTTTGGTACGCGGGGAAGACGGTGGCTGGAGCGAGCGACGCTTGGTCGGCTACCTGAGCGAGGCGGATCGTGTGGACGTGCAATTCGACGGCGGGCTTTCCTTGAGCTTTTTTGGATCGGATTCAGACCCTTTTACCCTCAGTCTGGAGATCAGCGGAGCGGGCGACTCGCCGTCCGCCGAAGTGTCGATACCGATAGAGTTTTCCGAGGGCACGGAGTCGCCGGAACGCGATCTGATACAAACTGAAGTCAATGGGACGACGTACTCCCTCCATCTGCCGCCCAAGGCGCAGCTTGATACAGGCGAAGGCCGTGTGATACTGGCTGCTTCGCCGACGAACTATCGCTTGGTGTACGAGGCGGAGGTCGAGGTGGTTGAGATGGGTGGTGACCCGTCCGCGTGGTTCGCCGATCCGTCGTATCAGATCGGTGATTCGCAGTACGGTGTACTGCTTGATTCGTATATCGAGTCGGCGTACCGCGGCTGGGCTACGGGCCGGTACAACAGCAACGACGGCACCTGGGACGCACGTGCCGGGGCCCCGCGATTTGAAGAGGATATTTTGGTGGCCTATCTGGCGGAAGCTTGGGCTCGAGGGCGCGAGCAGTATCTTTCGGCCTTTAGTGAGATGCGTGCCGCGGCGGATCGTCACCTATCGGATCTCACGTTGGCGAGCAGTCCGTTTTTGGGAGATCTGCGGAGGGGTGTTGCGTCGAATGTGGAGCGCCAAGAACGGATCTCGGCGGCACTAAACGAGTCGGTTTTGAACGATGACACCTCGATTTTTCTGGATCTCGATGTGGCCCAAACCGCCTTTCGTGTTGGCGGACTCGGTCTGTATGAACGGCTCGTGGAGTGGACCAAGACGCTCGAGGCAGAGAGTATTCCCCTTCCGCACTTGGTTGGTTTGGCGGCTAACGGGCTTCTCTCGGCTCCGGTGACGGAAGAAGAGTCGGAGGCCTTTTCCCGCTTTTTGCCGGTACCCTCGGAACGGGTCTTCCCGGCCATCGTTAAGGTCGGAAACCGGTTTTTTCTGCCGCTGTCAGGCGCGGGACAGGTGGACACGGACGCTGAGGCGACCTTTGAGGTCGATGTCCTTCTCTCCTTGCGTGCTGGGTTGATACTTGTTGAGGCGGGGCAACGCCGGCAGCGCAGCGATCTTGAGTTCGCCGGCCGAGCGCTTGTTGCATCGGTAATCGACCTTTCGGACGATCGAGGGCTCTTGCCGGCACGAGTTCGTGTCACCGCCGCTTCGGCCCAACCGGTCGAAACCGAGGGCTCTCTGGGGCCGGAACGCTTTTACGCGGAGCTCTCGTCCAACCCGCGCTATCCCCGCGCCACTATCCCGTATCCACAGACGCCGTCCGGATTTTGGATCTGGACGATTGTCGAGATCACAAACACCTCGTTTCAATCCGGTCGCTATGCCATGACGGTCAATCACCCAAACGATCGCACCTACTACATCGTTATGTCGGGAGTTCCGACGACGGCAAACGATGTCGAGATGGAGCTGTTTGGCATACGCCCTTGGCGGAACGATGCGCAGTTCGAGATCTACAGTCGTGGTCGCTATTTCGATCCCGCTACACGGTCATTGTTGATAAAGTACGACACGCGCGAAACAACCGCGGAGCGTATCGTCATCAACTTCTGAGACCCGTCTCCCACGCAAACATAGGGAGCAATGCACGAAGGAGTACGCTATCAAAGCAGTTGATTTTCTCGACCTTCCGGTCCAGACGGACTTTTATATCGTGCGTCACGGCGAGACCGATGCCAATGCACGAGGCGTTGTCCAAGGCCGTACGGACTCTGAGCTAAACGATCGTGGCCGCGAACACGCGGAAGCCGCAGGTCGCTTCTTCGCAGACAAGCCGATCACAAAGGTTATCACCTCTCCTCTCAAGCGCGCGCGGGAAACTGCCGAGATCATCTGTCGACGAGCAGGTTTTGCCGGTCCGGCTTCCGACGCTAACCTCATGGAGCTCAACACCGGGATCTTCACCGACCTCACGCTTGCCGAGGCGGCGCGTAGATACCCAGAGGTATCCGCGCGGTTTCGGGCGGAAAGCTGGGACGCCGTGCCTGAAGCCGAGACGGTGGACGAGCTGGCATCGCGGGCGATCGCACACTGGCGGCGCCTGATCGAAGAGGCCCGCGCGCACGCAGAGGGATCGGCCCCGACTCGGCGTGGGGACGGAAACCGCGAGGCAACACAGGCTGTCCCGGCGGCCGAAGGAACAACTCGACCACACGGTCACGCCGGATGCTCTTTTGTGAGCGTCTCCCATGGGGGACTTATTCAGTGGCTTATCAAGACGGTTTCGGGTGGCGAGATGCGCTGGATGCCGCTCTTCCCGATCCAAAATTGCGGCATTAGTCATCTTCGAGTGACTCCGGTCAACAAGCATACGACAGTCGAGCAGTCCGGCGGCCCGCCGCCCGACGAGCACAGGGACAAAAAGCCGGCGCCCCGCGGCTACCTCGCCGAATGGAGAAGCATCAACTACGTGCCGTATTAGCGCTGAGTGCGAGACGTAGTGTCCCGGTTACAACTGGTCGGCGGCGTAGCGGCGCCAGCGAGCGAAGCCCTCGGCGTAGGAGTCTTTGCGTTCTTTGTTTGGCCGAACCGTTTGCAGAGTTTGAAGCCCGGCGAAGGCCTGTCCGAGGTCGGTGTAGATTCCGGCGCCGTAGCCGGCTCCTCGGGCCGCGCCTTCCGCACCGTCGGTGGAGTAGAGTTCGACCTCGACCCCGGTAGTCGTGGCAAAGGCCTCTTGGAACATGGGGCTCAGAAACATGTTTGCCATGCCGGCTTTAACGGTCTCCAACTCGATACCCATCTCCCGGATCACATTCATGCCGTGCGCTAGGGCAAACACAATCCCTTCCTGAGCGGCCCGCAACAGGTGCTTTCTTGTGTGGCGATTTAGGTCGAGGCCATGGAGCGATGCGCCGGGGTTTTTGTTTTCGAGCATACGTTCGGCCCCGTTACCAAACGGCAACACCACAAGCCCCCCGCATCCAACCGGAACCTCCGCCGCCGCCTCGTTTATCGTTTGATAGTCGAGAGACGGACCGCCGACGTTTTCACGAAGCCACCGGTTCAGAATACCGGTGCCGTTTAGACAGAGCAGGATACCGTACCGGTCCAACGTATCGCTGTGATTCACGTGCACAAAGGTGTTTACCCGAGACCGGGGATCAAATGCGGGACGGTCGACCACCGCATACACGACGCCGGAAGTGCCGGCCGTTGCGGCAAGCTCTCCCGGCTCGAGCACATTTAAAGAGAGCGCGTTGTTCGGTTGGTCGCCGGCGCGGTAGCTCACGGGCGTGCCGGCGGGAATACCCAGATCGGCGGCAATGGCTGAACGGACCGTTCCGTGGTCGCCAAAGTTTTGCCGCGCCTCCGGGAAAAGTGTTGTCGGCAGATCAAAGTAGTCGAACAAAAACTCGGCGGGACCACGGGACCCCACGTCGTATGCGATGGCCTCGGAGAGGCCGGAGAAGGTGGTGAGCCTCTCGCCGGTCAAGCGTAGGCCGATGTAGTCGCCGGGAAGCATCACATGAGCGGTTCGCGTGTAAGACTCCGGCTCCTGGTCCTTGAGCCACGCGAGCTTGGACACGGTGAAGTTGCCCGGTGAGTTGAGAAGGCGTTTGAGGCAACGCTCTTCCCCCAACTCTACAAATGCCTTTTCGCCGTAGGGAACAGCCCGACTATCGGCCCAAATGATGGACGGCCGAACGACTTGGTCCGATTCATCGAGCGCCACCAAGCCGTGCATTTGGTAACTGATGCCGACGGCCGCCACCGCTCGGCGCTTGTCCGCGTCAAGGCCTGCGACCGCCCTTACCGTGTGCTCCCACCAAAGCTCGGGGTCCTGTTCGGCCCAGCCGGGCCGCGGCGCGGCGATTGGGAACTCGGTTTGTGGGCTTGTGGAGGAACCGGCGGACGTTCCCGACTCCACATCTATCAAAGCCGCTTTGATGGAAGATGTGCCCACGTCGATGCCGAGGAGGTATCCGGAAGCCGCCATCGCCTACCTCCGCAGAAAGTCGACCAACGCGGTCCTGGTGAATCCGAGATAGTCGGCGACAGCGTTGCCCGGTCCGGACGCACCAAAGGTGTCGAGCGAGAACTTGTCGCGGCGACCCGATGCAAGAGCATCCCAACCAAGCCCGACGCCGACTTCCACCGTCACCACACGGACACCGGTAGGAAAGAGGGAGGTGATGAACTGCTCGTCTTGAGAAAGAAAAAGCTCCAGGGACGGAACCGATACAACACGGACGGAATCGCCCACCTCCTTGGCAGCGTCGACCGCCAGGCTCACCTCGGAGCCGGTGGCCGCCACAACAACGCTTGGTGATCTCTCGGCCTCACGGACGACGTAGGCTCCGCGGCGCATCTTTTTCTGCCAATCGCCGTCGGCCTTGTCCAGAAGGGGAAGCCCCTGGCGCGTCAAGGCCAGAGCGGTCGGTCCGTCGGTGCGCTCCATTGCCATGATCCACGCCTCTAACGTTTCCTCCGCGTCCGCGGGCCGGATCACACGGAGGTTGGGAATCAAGCGAAGAGACATCGTCTGCTCGATCGGCTCGTGAGTGGGGCCGTCCTCGCCGACAAAGATGGAGTCGTGGGTGTAGAGGAAAACGACAGGAATCCCCATAAGCGCCGCAAGGCGAACGGACGGCCGCATGTAGTCGGAAAACACAAGAAATGTCGCGCAGAAGGCGCGGAAGCCCCCATGCAGTTGGATGCCGTTGGAGATTGCCGCCATCGCGTGCTCTCGGACACCAAAGTTGATGGTCCGACCCGTCGGCGTGTCCTTGCCAAACACGCCGTAGTCCGGAAGGCTGGTTAGATTGCTGCCCGCCAGGTCCGCCGAGCCGCCAACGAGGTTCGGCACCGCCGCAGCGATGGCTTTGAGCACGGTATGGCCGGCTTTGCGAGTGGCGAGTTTTTCGCCCCTGTCGAACGACGGGCGATCGAGCCCTTTGAGATAGGCAAGGGTGTCGCCAAAAAAGGCGTCCCACTCCGCCTTTTTCTCGGAGTTGTTGCCGGCCCAAGACTCAAAGGTTTTTTTCCAGTCCGTGTAGGTCGCGGACCATTGTGCTCTCCGCTCCTCGAAGAAGGTCCTTGCCTCGGGGGGGACGTAGAACGCGGCATCCTCGGCGAGCCCGAGAGCCTTGCGCGTTGCAAGCACCTCGTCTTCGCCAAGCGCCGCGCCGTGAACCGTTGCCGTTCCCGCCTTGTTCGGCGAACCCTTGCCGATTAGCGAGCGAAGTACAATGAGGGTCGGCTTCGAGGTTTCCGCCTTGGCGGCCGTGACGTGGTGCCGTATGGCGTCGACCTCGTAAGCATCTGCTTCGAAGGTCTGCCAGCCGTAGGCTTCGTACCGTGCGCGGACCGTTTCCGTAAAGGTGATGTCGGTAGACCCGTCGATGGAGATCTTGTTCGAGTCGTAAAAGACGATGAGCTTGCCAAGACCGAGGTGTCCCGCCAATGACGAGGCTTCGGAAGTGATTCCCTCCATCATACAGCCGTCGCCTGCTAAGACGTAGGTGTAGTGATCGACAATCGTATGGTCGGCGGAGTTGAACCTGCCTGCGAGCATCCGTTCGGCGATCGCCATGCCCACCGCGTTGGCGAGGCCTTGTCCCAGGGGCCCGGTTGTGGTTTCGATGCCCGACGTGTGGCCGTATTCCGGATGCCCCGGGGTCTTCGAGCCGACCTGGCGGAAGTTTTTGATGTCGTCCATTGTAATGTCGTAGCCCGACAGGTGGAGAAGCGCGTACTGGAACATCGATCCATGACCGGCCGAGAGCACAAATCGATCGCGATTGGACCAAGTCGGGTCCTCGGGCGTGTGATTCATGAGCTCGCCGTAGAGATATGCGCCGAGCTCCGCCATGCCCATGGGCAAACCGGGGTGGCCGGAGTTAGCCGCCTGGACCGCATCCATTGCCAAGGATCGAACCGATAGTGCGACAGCATCGACCTGCTTTTTGTTCATTATGTGAGCCTCCAAATCTGCCTTGTGAGTCCCCTTCACTGGAGAAGACGACCCCACTATAATGCATCGATCTAAAAGGCTAAAGCGAAGAGGGGGTGCTCATGCAACGGCGAATCACGATACTCGCCGGAGACGGAATCGGACCGGAGGTGATGGCGCAGGCGCGTCGTGTTTTGGAAGCCGTCCGGAAACGGTTTTTGTTGACCATTGAGACCCGCGAGGCGCCGGTTGGTGGTGCCGCGATCGATTCCATGGGCACCGCGCTTCCCGAAGTGACGGTTGCCGCGTGCCGTGAGGCCGACGCCGTGCTCTTTGGCTCCGTCGGCGGACCCAAGTGGGAAACACTTCCTCCCGAGCAGCAGCCTGAGCGCGCCGCGCTTCTCCCGCTGCGGAAGATCTTTGGCCTGTTTGCAAACCTCAGGCCGGCGATAGTCTTTCCTCAGCTCCGTAGTGCCTCTCCCCTTCGCCCGGAAGTGCTCGGCGAGTCCCTCGATATTCTCGTCGTGCGTGAACTGACCGGCGGCATCTACTTCGGCGAGCCGAAATCGCGTGACGACACCCGTGGCATGGACACGATGGTCTACACGCGCGCCGAAATCGAGCGTATTGCTCGCGTCGCCTTTGGTGCGGCGATGAGGCGGGGTAAGACCGTCACCTCGATCGACAAGGCAAACGTGCTGTCTACGATGGTGCTGTGGCGGCAAGTTGTCACGGAGGTGGCCAAGGAGTACCCCGAGGTCCGGGTCGCCCACATGTACGTGGACAACGCCGCGATGCAACTCGTTCGAAACCCGAATCAGTTCGACGTGCTCCTGTGCGGCAACATGTTCGGCGACATCATCTCCGATGAGGCATCGATGATTACGGGCTCACTCGGTATGCTCCCCAGTGCGTCGCTTGCCGGCGAGGGACCGGCCTTTGGGCTCTACGAGCCCGCCGGTGGCTCGGCACCGGACATTGCCGGACAGGGCGTTGCGAATCCTATAGCCCAGATTCTGTCGGCCGGCATGCTTATGAAATACAGTTTGGGAATCGACGAAGCCCACGACTCGATCTTCAACGCCGTCTCGTCGGTTCTGGATGAGGGCTACCGAACCGCGGACATCATGTCGGACGGGTGCACACGGGTCGGCACTGATGAGATGGGGCGTCGGATTGCGGAGGCTATTTCTCGAACCGGCGAGTGAGCTCGCATAGAACTTCGGAGAAAGGAATATCGAGCGCCGCAAGAAGCACAAGCAGGTGGTATAAGAAGTCCGCCGACTCGCTTACCGTCTCTCCCGCGTCGGCCGCCAGAACCAACTCGACCGCTTCCTCGCCGGTCTTCTTACGGATTTTGGTAAGCCCCTGCTGGAAGAGGTAGGTGGTATAGGAACCGGCCGGCAGCTCGGCCTTTCGTCCGGCGATGATCCGTTCCAGCCGAGACAGAACGTCGCCGACCTCCTCCGGTCCAACCTGCTCCCCGTCGTCTGCGTCCTTGGAATCGCGAGCCTCGGCGCCCCTTCCCGTCGCGTGGCGCGCGCCGGTTTTGTTATCGTCCTCGGGGATAGTCGCTTCGAACCAGCCCTCTTTCTCGACGAGCGATTCAAAGACTCCCGATTCGCCATGTTGGTGGCTTTTGGCCCCGACCGGGGTCTCCGGTCCCTGATAGGGAAGCAGCCGGCCTGTTTGCTGGTGGCGAATCCACAGACGACCGTGTTCCAAGCTCTTTTTGAAACCTTTCTCGTCCGTATGAACTAGGTCCAAAACCACTCCGTCCGCGGTGCGCACGATAAGCGGCTTTGCTACCATGATACCTCTTCCCGAGACCCGTCGTCGTAGGCTCCGATTGCCTCTTCCAGCTTGATTTTCTCTTCATAGATTGCCTTTCCCAAGATGACGCCGACGAGGTTAGCGGTCCCCGTGTCCTTGACGGTGGCCAGGTCTTCCACAGATCCAATTCCGCCGGAGAGAATCACGGGAATTTTCGCCTCCTCCGCGATCCTATTTGTCTTGTCGATGTCGGGGCCCGACATGGTTCCGTCGCGCGAGATGCTTGTGTATACAATACTCGCCATTCCGACCGATGCGGCCCGCTTTGCCAAGTCGACATCGTTGATCTGGGTCTGGCTTTGCCAGCCCGATACCTTCACAACACCGTCCAAGGCATCGATGCCTGCCACAAACACCCGTCCGTAGTGGGCAATCCAGCCCGCAACGAGGTCCGGCTTCCGCGCCAAGAGTGTGCCGACGACGATCCGGTCGATACCGAGGTCCATAAGCTCCTCGATGTCGTCGTCGGTTCTGATGCCGCCGCCCACTTGCAGCTCACAGCTCACCGCTTTGCGGATCTTACGGATCTTCTTGCGATTAGTGCGAGCAGAGCTGCCGCGAACAGCGTCTAGATCGACGAGATGAATACGGCGGGCGCCGGCACGCTCGAACTCTCGTGCAACCGCAACGGGGTCCTTTTCGTAGTCCGTCACCTCGTCGTAGCTTCCTTGGAGCAGGCGTACACACGCCCCGTCAAGCATGTCAATGGCAGGGATTATGGTCATTGAACCCTCCGAGTCGCACCAACTGAGTCGGGACTTCTCCCGCTAAAATACTCTCACCACGGACCGCAGACAACACCGTAGGCGGCAGATACCACGCCCAAGGCACCTCTACGTCATTGCTATCAAAGCGTCGGCATACGACAAAAGGTCACCCAGGTGCGCGGGCTCTATTCGTTCGTCGCTGACGGTAAAAAGGTCGCGCGTGTCGGAGAGCTCCGCGCCGTCTACGGCAAGTTTGCCAACAATGGCCGCTCCGAACGCCGTGGCTTCCGCGATGTCCGTAACGTATTGCGACGACTCCGGAAAAAGCGCCGCCAGGAGAGTCATGTAATCTCGGTTTTTCCTAAATCCACCCTCGGTGTAGACAGGCATACCGGACCTGATGCCGACTCGCTCGAGGGCGACCTTGGATTGCACGGCTAGCGACAGATTGACGACGGCATAGGCTTCTTCGAAATCGTTGAAAAAGGCCGGGACCCGCTTCCGTGATTGAATGTCGGGAAGTGGATAGGTTTCGTTTCCGTCTACCACCGCCGCGGTGCTTGTTGGAAACTGACCTGTGCCCTGCACGACTCCCGGGATGATAAACCGATTTTGGTCTGCGATGATGCGCCTATACACGTCGGCGGAGAACTCGGGGAACGGGCGATCACCGTGTATCTCCTTAAGGATTGTTGTGTAGGCCTCGAACTCCAATCCGCCCATGAGGATGGTGGTCTTCACCGGCTTTCCGTCGGCGCCGAGGTTAAAAAACACCGACTTGCCGATTTCATCGTCGTTGAAGGCGACTCTATCGGTAGGATGCATCGCGACGCACCAGGTTCCGGTAGAATTGAGGATAAAGTCGCCGTCCCGCTTTACCAGATGTGGTAGAAGGGACGCGTTGGAGTCGTGGATGCCAAGCGTCACGATGGTGTCGGGATTCAAGCCGGTCCGCTTCGCTACCTCCGGAGTGATCGTCCCGAGGACATCCCACGGCCGGCGCCGATCGGCCGGCAGAAGATCCGCGACTCCAAGCTTCCGAGCCACGTCGGACCATCGCTCCTCGTGGAAGTCGTAGAGGTAGGTGTGGCAACCGACATAGGTCATGTCTGCGCCGACGTTTCCGCTAAACCGGAACCCGTAGTACTGTGGATAAAGGAGGATGTGGCGCGTCCGGGCAAACTGCTCGGGAAAGCGCCGCTGCACAAAAAAGATTCCCTGTGCCGGATTGACCAGAGCTGAGAGCTCCAGCGTGGCCGTCGTGCGCTGAAGAGTTGCCTTGTCTCCGGCAAGCCTGTAGAAGTCACGGTGGAAGTCCGCGCCGGGCTCGTTTGTGTATGAAACGACCGGCACGGTGGGAGTTCCGTCGGCCCCCACGCAGGCAAACGTCGCGCCGTGGGTCGCTACGGTCATGCATGTGATCGGGAACTCCCCTGAAACAGCCGATAGCTCATCCAAGAACCAGGACTCGATTTCCTCTACCGGCTCGATTTCCAGTCCGTCGCGCTCCACCGTGGGGAACGGGCGACTCTTTGTGTATACCACGTTGAGTCCGTCGTCGAAGAGAGCGATTTTTTTGTTTGTCTTGCCGATGTCCAGAACCGCGATGCAGTACTTCATGTGCTCACCTTGCTACGATATTGCTCGACTTCCCAGTTGACGATGAACTCGATCTTGTCTTCCGCCATGCGCTTTGCTCCGCCAAAGCCCTCCGCATACCGTAGTATCTTAAGAAGATCAAGGAATAGTGTTACCGCGGCATCGGCCGCCTTCTTGCGGCCACCACAGCCAAAAACGCCAAGACCCGATACAACGACAGTCTTTGGTCCGGCGCCATGCAGACGGGCATACTCGTCCACGAGAGCCCGTCCCGCCGCTCTGTTCCGGGCCTGTGTCGCCTCGACAAACACCGGTCGCCTGCCACAGTATACGATGTGGTCCGGAGTGTACCCAAGGTCGGCGAGGGGAGCAAACGAGTCGGCGTCCGTTATGTAGGGGCCGAGCTCCTTTGGCGCCCCAAAGGATACGTGGGGATCCTCAATGCCGTGTGCTTTGAGGGCCGTTCGCAGCGTGCCTTGCCATGCCGCAACCTCTTCGGCATCTACGTCGGCCGGCTCGACGTCCGGCTCGGACGCGACCCGGCTTTTGGTTTTCTCCACGACTTCCGCGCTTACTCGGTCGATGTCCTCCGCCGTGTCGCCGGCCACGACCAAACCGTGGTTTTCCATGATAAGAATCGCCGCGGGGCGGCCCTTATCCGCCGAGTACAAAGTCAGTGCATCGCGGATCGTACGAGCCAAGATGTACCCCGGGTTCACAACGGGAATCCACACCAGCGCGTCGTCAAAAAGCTCGCGGGCCGCCCCCTCTCCCTGCGCCGAGCACGTCAACCCATTCACCAGGGACGGATGGGTGTGGAGCACAAGGCGCTGTGGAAACAGATCGTGCATAAGCGTCTCGACGCTCGGCCGCTTTTCGCGATCCGCGGGAAGTCGAGCGGCCATCAGATCGGCGAGCGCACGTGCCTCGCGCTCTTTTGTGTCCTCGGGATACTCAGCCTGCCATATCGAGGCGAGTTTCGCTCGGTCCATGGACACAAAACCGTCCGTATCGATGTCGGCGAGGGCGTGACCCGAGGCCTTGATGGCCAGTATTTCCGGCGTCTTTTCAGAGGTATTTCCTCCTCCGGCCAGTACCCAGTCGGGATTTGCCCCATAGCGGTGTGAGATGTCGATAATAGGTGCCAGATCCATATGTTCCATGTCTTCTCCCATGCATAAGCTGACGGAACTAGTCCAAAAGCTCCCGATGCCGGTGTAGGTCGGGACTCCTACGGTACCGCGATTGCGCGATGCCGGGGGTGCGCAAGTGCGTCGGGCACAATAGGCGCTCCGTCCGGCGACGCCGTTCTCTCGGCAGTGCCTTTATTCACCAACTTCTCGATCTTCAGGCGAGTGGAATTCCGCGGCAGTCCGTAAAAGTCTGCGCCAAAAAACGCTGTAAAGGCCTCGAGCGAGGGGCCGTCGCCCGAATCCTCAGCCGCGATCGGTACGTGGTGCTCTTCGAAAAGGTCCGCCAAGATCGGGATTGCCGTCGGTGCCGAAAACACACCGGCCGCGCCGCACGGTCCCTCTTTCTCTCCGGGAGCATGCGGTGCGCTGTCCGAACCAAAGAAAAAGCGCGGGATGCCCGCAAACACCACTTCGCGAACCGCATCGCGGTCGTCCGGCGTTTTTGGTACCGGTTTACAGTACATGTGTGGTCTCAGGCACTCGCCGACGATGTCGTCTAGGGTCGCGACCAAATGATGCACCGTAACCGTCGCGCCGATACCGTCTCCACCCTGCTTCACGAACTCCACCGTTCTTGCGTCCGATACGTGCTCAACGATGATCCTGAGCCTCGGGTAGGTATTGGCAATCTCCGCGATTGTGTCGAGATACAATCGCTCTCGCTCCAACACAAACCCGTCCGGGTCCTCCGCGTGAATGCACAGGATCATGGCCAGCTGCTCCATCTCGGCGAAGGCTGCAAAACAGTTCCGTGCATTCCGCACCCCGTCATCCGAGTTGGTGGTCGCCCCCGCCGGATACAGCTTCGCTGCGACGGCCCCCGCCTTTATGGCGCCCGCGATGTCCCGCGGCTCCGTAGTATCACAAAGCTTGACGGTCAAAAGCGGCTCGAACTCGTGGCCTCCGGGTACGGCCCGCAGAATCTCCGCCCGATACTCCGACACGTCGGCGCCGGTTAGAATAGGGGGCCTCGTGTTCGGCATCACAAGCGCCCGGCTGAACACCGCCGTGGTAGACGGCAGCACCTGTCGGAGCATGTCGCCTCGGCGAAGATGGAGGTGAAAATCGTCGGGGCGGGTGATAAGAGGCATGTGAGGACTATGCAGCGCGACACCGGTTGCTGTAAACCCGGCTCATCCACGGCCTCCGCGATCGGCCGGCTGTTGTTGAGCTCGCCCGGTTGTAATGGACGAGCGAGTCCTTTCTAAAGTATGCTTTGCCGACCATGAGCGTCCCGGCCCGCCTTGCCGATTCGGGGCTTCCCTTTGAATTGGCCTCATTCTCAGCGCTCGATCGCTACTTTGGCCGTCCGGTGGGTCGGCAGGTGTACGCCGTGACTCCCTTGAGTGTTGTGGACTTGGCCAAAGCCTTTCCCGACCTGGGCTTCACTCCCGTCGACCGTCACGACGCAAAACTCGATACCGACGACAGGAGTGTCTACTTTCGATGTGACGTCGACGAAACTCCCGGCGCCCCGTTTGCCTTCCCTCTCCTCGACTTTTACTTCAATCCCGTTCGCGAGAGCTATCGCGATCCGTCCGGCGTCTACAGCTTGCTTCGGGACCAGGAGTTGCCGGCGCCGTCGCCGGACGCAACACCCCTCGGAGCACTTGTGGATGCGGCGAGGCTTGTTTCCCGGTATCACTACTCCCTACCGGCCGTATCGGGACCGGGTTCGCTGCCGCCGGTCGAGTTTTTCCCGGAGCTTCCCGCGGAGCTCGAGCGAATGCTCCTTACCGATATGCTGACGGGTATGTTTCCGTGGAAGGGCCTCGCGCTTCTCAAGCGGGAGGGATTTGTAGAGGCCTACTGGCCGGAATTGGAGCAGATGGACGGTACAGGGCACTCGAAGGAGCACCATCCCGAAGGAAATGTGTGGGAGCACTCCCTCGAGACGTTCCGTTATCGAAAAACAACCGATCTCCCACTCACCCTTGGGCTGCTCTTTCATGATGCGGGAAAGCCCCTGGCCAAGCCCAACAAAGAGAGGCGCTTCGACAAGCATGCCGAGATCGGTGCCGATCTGACCAGACGGTTTCTCACCCGGCTTGGGTTCAACGATTCCGTGGTGGGTGCCACGGTATGGCTTGTAAAAAACCACATGTACCCCGCAGCGATTGATCGGCTGCCTATCTATCGGACCGAGCGGCTTATGTCCTCGTCGCTTTTTCCCCCGCTTCTCGAGCTCTACCGATGCGATCTGTCGTCATCGTACCGCGGTCCGGAAGGCTACTACCGCGCCTGCCGAGTGTTTCGGCGATTTCTCAAGCATAACGAGAACCCGTTCCGTCACGCCGACGGCCGGAAACTCGTTCGCCTGTACGTCGAGTAGGGGCGGCAGGCGGGAGCGGCCTGCCAAGCCGGCGCGGCCTACGACGCCCATTTCTAACACTCTTTGGACCACCTATGTCGCGTAGCGGTCGAGGAGCAACGATTCGAGGGCTTCGATCGTCGGTTCCAAACGTATCGCCTCTCCCGGTAGCTCCAGCGCACTGCGCAGTCTCTCCGGGAGCGGCACGTTCCGGCCCGACGCTTTGGTCACCACCTCCCGAAACTTGCCGGCGTAGGCGGTAGCAAGCACCACAAAGTCATCGCCCGAGTCCCGCGCTTTCTCGAGCTCCCGTTCGGCCGCCGCGAGACCCACGGCGGTGTGTGGGCACACAAACCGGCCGGAGGTATCGGCGTAGCGGGCAATGACTTCCTCGGTGGTATTATCGTCTACGACCTGACCCGTAAGCACCTCACGCATGGCCTCCCGATCTTCGAACAGCGCCGTCAGGCGCTCGAAGTTGCTCGGATTGCCCACATCCATGGCGTTGGAGTGCGTTTTTACCGAGTCCTTTGGCGAAAAGATCCCGCTCTTCAAATAACTCGGGACGACATCGTTGATGTTTGTGGCGGCAATAAACCCGGACACCGGCAGTCCCCACTTCCAAGCGAGAAGGCCCGCGGTTACGTTGCCGAAGTTGCCGGAGGGCACGACAAATCGGACCGGCCGCACCGTACTCTTTGATGCGCCTCGAAGCCTGAGCCACGCGTCCACGTAGTAATAGGCCTGAGGAATAAGACGACCTAAGTTGATCGAGTTGGCCGAAGTCAGGCGAAGTTCCGAGCTGATCGTATCCGATGCAAAGGCGGATTTGACAAGACGTTGACAGTCGTCGAAGGCGCCCTCGATCTCTACCGCCGTTACGTTTCCCCCTACCGTCGTGAGTTGTTTTTCCTGAAGCGGGCTAACACGATTCTTGGGGAAGAGCACAACCACCTCGACTCCCTCTCGACCCGAGAACGCCTGTGCCACGGCGCTTCCCGTATCTCCCGAGGTAGCCGTCAGCACGACAGTCTTCCGGCTGTCCGGCGGGCCCAAGGCTTCGACCGCGGCGGCGAGGAAGCATGCACCAAAGTCCTTGAACGCGCACGACGGGCCGTGAAAAAGCTCGCTCAAAAAGAGCTTCTCATCCAATTTCACGAGCGCCGGCGAAAACGAGAACGCCCTACGCGCGATCGCCTCGGCAGTGTCGCTACCGAGCTCGTCGCCCAAGAGCCCAACGGTCAGCGTGGCCGCTAGGTCCACAAACGGCATCTCGGGATCGAGGTCGGCAAATAGATTGGACAAATCCGGATAAGAGGTTGGGTGGTACAGACCCCCGTTTGGGGCAAGGCCGCGAAACAACGCCTCCGCGAATCCGACCGCGGGCTCACCACGAGTTCCGGCAAAGCGCATACGCCTATACTCCAAAAAACGCCCGATGTAGGGCGGTAACGGCTCGAGATCGCAGTTTGGCATCGATAACACACGAGATGTTCATCTCCGAGGCACCTTGGGCGATTGCGTGGATGTTGATCTCCTGGTCGCCCAACGCCGTAAACAGTCGCCCCGCCACGCCGGCCTTTCCGCGCATGTTGCCTCCGATCACCGCAACAATCTCCAGGGCGCCTTTTACTTCGAAGGGATCGATCTGGTGTGTCCGGATTTCAAACGCCAATTCTGCTTCCAGGGCGGCTACCGCCGTTGCCGCATCCTCTTCCCGAAACACCAAAGAGATCGAGTGCTCCGAGGACGCTTGGGAGATCATCATGACATTCACGCCGGCCCCTGCGAGCGCCGAGAAAACTCGCGAAGCGATGCCCGGCGTTCCGATCATGCCGCCGCCGGTCACGTCGAGAAGCGCGATCCCCTCCACTGAGGTAATACCGGTGGCAAGGCGACCCAGGTCGGGTTTTATACCTGCTATTCTGGTTCCCGGCGCTGCGGGATTGAGTGTGTTTCTGATGACGATGGGGATTCCCAGCTCTACGGCCGGAAGCATAGTCCGGGGATGGATGACCTTGGCGCCGAAGTACGACAACTCCATCGCCTCTTGATAGCTCAACTCCGGGACGACAAACGCCGACGGGACGGCTCGCGGGTCCGCGCTTAGCACGCCGTCAACGTCCGTCCATATCTCGATGGCATCGGCACCCAAGGCTGCGCCTATCAATGATGCGGTGAAGTCCGATCCGTTCCGTCCGAGGGTAGTCGTGACCCCGTCCGGCGTTGCGGCGAGAAAACCGGTGACGACCGGCACGCGCGCGCCGCGGTTTATCGCATCTTGCACGGCGTTTTTGATGCGCGGGTAGCTTGCGTCAGTATCGGCAATCGCTGCGCCGTGTGTGTTGTCCGTGACGATTACGTTTCTCGCGTCGATGTAATCCGCGGAAACGCCGCTTTGTGTTAGATACTCACTAATCAGGCGGCAGCTTATTCGCTCGCCAAAGCTCATCAGCAGATCCATCGACCGAGCCGTACATTCGTGAATCAGCTCCACGCCGTGGGCCATATCGAACAGCTCCTCAAGGAGCTCGGTAAGCCACCCCGGTGCAGCCTTTTCCGCCAGTAGATCCATCGCGGCGTTTGTGCTGCGAGATTGGACTTGGGCCAGAAATCGCCTGTGCGCGGAATCACCGGCCTCCGCCGCACGAGCGGCCTGGATAAGCAGATCCGTAACGCCCCCCATCGCGGAAAACACGGCGACAATCGGCGTATCGCGGTTGATATCCGAAATCAGCTCCGCAACCCTGCGAATGTGGTCTGCATCGGCGACGGACGAGCCGCCGAATTTTACTACCTTCATATCACCCCTATCTTTGCCGTACGTATCGCCCTTTCGTTTGCGCGGGATTGTAGCAGAAAGGTCCTCTCCCGAGTATCATCGGGTTGCAATGAATCTAATTCCGCACCGCCGGCCGACCATACAACCGGCTGTGGTACTGACTCTTGTGTGCGGGCTGTTTTTGGCCGCCGCAGATCTCTCGGCCTCTCCGGGGCTGCTCCGCGCCGCAATTGCGGTGTCTCCGGCCTCTACAACGGCGGTCCAAGACGGCGAATTACCGCTGGGCATTGTCCGAGATGCAAACGGCGACGGGCGTGCGGAGGTGTTCTTGCTTACGGTCGAGAGCGCCGAAGCTCCTCGATGGGACCTCATACGGGATTCGCGACGACTTTTCGACGCGGCGGCGGAACCTCTCAGCTTTTATCTCGAGGTCTACCTCAATGACGCCTCGGGCTTGCGGTTCTTTTCCTCCTACCCCATGGGCAGGAAGGTTTTGCCAACCACGTTTGTGTTGAGGGAGATCGTCGTGGGATCGGCAAGCCCCTTCGCAATTGTCGTTCGGTTCGAGGAGGTACAGGGATCGGAGGAGAGGTGGACGGTTTTTTCCGAAGACATGACGGTGTCGTCCCTCGCCCTCTACGAATCCCCGCGGATGAGCTTCGAGTTTGTCGACATCAACGGCGACCGGCGCCGCGACGTGGTTATCTACCAGCAGGGCTTCGAGGCCGGCACCGGCTTCGAGACCTTTATCACCTGGTACAACTGGAACAATCGAGCTTTTGTGGTGTACCGGGCAACCAACGTAGTCCGGAACATAAACGAGTTTTTCTCTCGGGTTACCGCTCTCGCCGCAGACGGTGATCTGGCGGGTATCGCCGCTCTGACCGCCCCGAATCCAGATGCGCGCACTCTAGGCCCCGAGGCCGGCTCTGTCGGGTCGAGCTCGACGGGAGCAGGGGCGGAGCCCGGCTTGATATCGGCCGACTTTAGGCTCGCGGACTTTCTGCAGCCGCTTCCGGAAACCTCTTCGAGCGCCGTTGGACGCATCCGCCGAGCCTTCGATGCAGGTGAAGGCGTCGAGGCGGTGTTCCCCGACATCCTGGAAAACCCCTTTCCGCGGCAGGGCCGGCATGTCTTTGTCCCCGTGGTGCGAATCACGTGCTGTGCGGGAAGTCCACTCTTTTTTCAAGCGAGGATCGCGATGAGCTCCAATCCGTTTGCCCGCAACCAGTTCTTTTTTTTGCCGTTTTATCCCGTGGAAGAGGCCGACAATGGCTGAAGCGCGACAGATGTTCTCGTACGCCATCGAAGGCAGCTTTCCCATCAAGGGAAGTATCCAGGCGAGTGGTAACAAAAATGCGGCCCTTCCGTGTATTGCGGCGAGCCTCTTGGCCGGCGAACCGGTAGTCCTAAAAAACATTCCCGACATCGAAGACGTCCGGGTTATGCTGGCGATCTGCCAAAAACTCGGCGCGGAGGTGGAAGCTCGTCCCAAAGAGCGGGAGTACGTCATAACCACCCGCAACATCAAGAGCTCGGAGATCCCGGCGGATTTGGCCAAGAGCATTCGCGCTTCGATCCTGTTTGCCGGTCCCCTCTTGGCGCGGACCGGCAAGGTGCTCCTCCCACCTCCCGGCGGCGACGTGATCGGCCGCCGCCGCCTGGACACGCACTTTATCGCGCTCTCCGGACTCGGGGCGCGCGTGGAATCCGACGGGCTTTTTCGGATTAGCGCAAACAAGTTGGTCGGCCAAGAGCTCTTTTTGGACGAGGCTTCCGTGACGGCAACTGAAAACGCCGTAACGGCCGCAGTGCTTGCCGAGGGCGACACCGTCATCGAGAACGCGGCCTCGGAACCCCACGTTCAAGACCTGTGCCGGATGCTCAACTCCATGGGCGCCCAGATTTCCGGCATCGGATCCAATATCCTGCGCATCAAGGGCGTAAAAAAACTCGGGGGGACCGAGTTCCGCATTGGGCCGGACTATATGGAGGTCGGCTCTATTATCGGGCTTGCTTCCGTGACACGTGGCGAGGTCGAAATCCATGATGCCGGACCCGAAAACCTCAAGATGACCAAGCTTGCCTTTGGCAAACTGGGCATTCACTGGGAGCGGAGCGGAACAACCATCCATGTGCCGGCGGGGCAGAGCCTGCGTGTCGTCCCGGACCTCGGCGGCGGCATTCCCAAAATCGACGATGCTCCCTGGCCCGGCTTTCCAGCCGACCTGACAAGTATCATGACCGTGGTTGCCACCCAAGTGGAAGGAACCGTTCTCATCCACGAGAAGATGTTCGATGCCCGTATGTTCTTTGTGGACAAGCTTATCGGCATGGGTGCCCGTATTGTGTTGTGTGATCCCCACCGCGCCGTGGTGACCGGTCCGTCGCGCCTCACCGGGTCGGAGCTGGTCTCGCCCGACGTCCGCGCCGGCATGGCGATGGTCATCGCGGCGATGTGTGCCGAGGGAGAGAGCACGATTCAAAACGTCTACCAGATCGAGCGAGGCTACGAGAACCTCACGAAGCGTCTACGGTCCCTCGGTGCCCGGATCAAACGCACAACCGTGGGCAAATAGCCACGCCCTTTTGGGGTCGGCCAACGCTATTTGGGATCGGCGAACTCCTTTCCGTCGGTTTGGTCGGGTCACGAGTTGTCGGGGCGGCCGAGCTGAGCGGTGAGAATGTCGTAGGCGGACTTGATCCGGAGGAAGGCCGCCGCAGCCTGCCGCCGTTGCGCGTCGGTCAGGTCCACCACGGCGTCGGGATGAAACTGTTGGGCAAGACGCCGATAGACGCGCTTCACCTCTTGAATGTCGGTATCTCTTGGCACACCGAGGAGGCGACATGACTCGGCGTCCAGCGCCTGAGCCTCGGGAATCATCTCGAGGAACGCGCTCTTGCGGATCTTGAGCCTGGCTGCCACCGTCTTCAGAACGGACCGCTTTTTGGCAGTTATGCCCACTCTGTCGAGCTCGGCTACCTGCGTGTAGATCCGCATCAGCTCTTCTCGCTCGAGGAGGGATGTGGAGCCCCGAAGCAGCTCAGCAAGGCCGTATATATCGAGTCCCGCGCCAATGCGGTAAGCCTCGTCGATGATTTGCTGCGCGATCTCGGCTTGTCGACGCCCGAGACGGAAGTACCGCGCGACTTGCTCGCGGAGGAGCGCGACCTGCCGCACCGTGGGCAGACACTCTAACGACGCCACGGCCATGCCCAAACCCAACGCCGCCGCCACGACCTTGTCGAAGCCGCCTTCGGTAGCGGCGGGCCGGCCGCTCAAGAAATGCTCGACGTGTTTTTTGATCAATGCACTGCGCAGGGCCTGATCGACGAGGGTGCCGATCAGGAATCCAAATGCCACGCCGAGCGGTCCGATCGGCAGCCCTAAGAGGGCACCGACCAGCTTTCCCCAGATTACAATCACTGTGGCGCGTGGCCGGCGAGAGTGACCAGAGAAACAAAGAGCAACAACACGTGAACAACTACCAAAGCGATCAAGGTACCGACAAACCCGATAAGCGAGATGCCTGATTCCATCAGGGCCGATAATCCGCGTCGATACAGGTCATAGGCGCCGGCAAAGAGAAGGGGAAGAAAGGCAATCGGAATATACGTAACAAATCGTGGACGCCCTTCAATGCGGACGCGGAGGGACCAGCCGAGCGAAGCAGCCGCAAAGGGAAGCGCGAGTAGTGACAGCAGCTCGGCGAGGCGTCGTAACAGCTCACTGTCTACGCCGTCGAGAGAGTAGCCGATGGTGTCCGGCAGCTCCCGGAGGCGAAAGAGGTCGCCCAAACCACCACGGCGCAGGTCCCTGGCCGCAAGCTCGATAAGACCGAGATCCTCAGGCGGAATCGACAACTCTACCTCCATCGGCGTCTCGCCACCTTCGCCGTCCCCCTCGAGGAGGGACTCCGATCGTGCGATGAGTTCCGCCTCACTCTCCGGGTCGCGGTACACTGCTCGAAACGTTAGGCCGTTGTCGGCCGACTTTGCGTAGGGTGCCCGGAAGTGGGCCGTCGGTTCGCCGGCCGGCCCGAGGCGGAGCACCTCGACGTTCCAACCGTAGACCTCGGTGCTCAGGCGAATCACCTTCTCAATCGAGACCACCTCAAGCAAACCGGGCTCAAGGCGATTCACAAAAACAATGTCGTGACTGCCCACCCGACCGAGGTATGGGGACATCTCGTCGAGAAAGAAGTACTGGTCTTCCAACGCCCGCTCGACCTGGGGTAGCAAGCGCTCGAGGTCGGGATCCTCCGGTCGCTCTACGAGGAGCTGCTGAAGCAGATAGTAGGCCTGCGGGAGGTTGCCTTCTTCGAGTAGGTTTTCCGCAAGACGCTTTTGCTGGAAATAGTTTTCTTGCTGCTCGCTCAGCTTCTCATCCGCGGTGATAACGCGTTCGGCTTCAGAGCGGAGTGCAGCCGCGTCTTCAAGGTCCGGCTGAATGGTAAGCGCCAGATCTGCGAAGTAGTACGCCGAGTGTGGGTCATCCGCCTCGAGAGCCCTGCCCGCGCGGCTCAAGTACTCCGTTCCGCGCCGGGTTAGGCCTTGCGCTTCCATGTCCGCTTCCTCGGATGGGTCGGCTGCCGTCGCCCGGTCCGTATTCTGTCGATCGAGTGTTACCACCAATCGATCCTGCACATCGTCGTTGTTGGGGTCGATCTCTAGGTAGTCGCGAAATCTGGTTTCGGCCTCCAGGTATCGTCCGTTGTCGAAGGCTTCCTCCGCCTCGTGGAGAAACGACTCCGCGAGCTCCGTCGTTTCGAACAGAGTGTTGGTGCCGAGTCGGTTCGCGGGCGCCGCCAATGCGATCACAAACGCAAAGGCCAGTCCGAGCAGTATCATAAGCACGAGCGAGCCTTGGATTGAGCGGACAAAGCCGGTGCGCTCGAGCCCGAGTTCGGCGGCGCTTGTCATAAGAAATGAGTAGGTGACGGCCGCCGCAAAGGCCGTGAGCGGTACAATCGAAGAAAAAAGACCGTCTACGCCGTCTCGAACAATCCACGGAATCCTGTAGATCTCCAGAAGCCGGCCGCCGGGAATGCTGAGAATCGCAACAACGATAAAATAGGCAAATCCCACCCCATAGGAGAGAAGCACGACCGGCAGCATGCGGCGAAACGACAACGTCACGGGGACGATCCCTCACCAAGACCGATCGTCGGCGGCCGACGGAGGGCGTTGGCACCGAGGAGCAGGAGGCCCAGAATCCCAAAGGTAACGGCAGCGATGTAGTCGGTCTGAAACTCGCCGGTCGACAGAATTGTAACAATCTCCGCCACCACCTCCTCTTGGACGAGGTTGGCCAGGAACACGATACCGCGTAGCGCGAGAAGCACAAGCGTAAGGTTTACCAGCGGAGACTCCGTCGAACGCGCAAAAAACCAGAGCCCAATAAGACTCAGGGACAATGCGAGGGCCACCAACACCGGGCCGATTCCGCTTTCCTGTGCGTACAGCAGGACGCCGAGGGCGTTTAGGTGCCTTACGATGGGCAACGCCCTCGTGTCCGACGTGACGGATTCCATGGGGATATGCTCGTTGCCGACAGCAAACCGGGGTGCTTCCCCGGCGTCATAGAGGACGTACACACCGTTCTCGCCGATTGTCGTCTCGTACGCCCGACCGTCGGGTACCGGGTAGAATTGTCCTTCCGGCTCCTGTGAAGCGGGAGCGGGCAAGACCGGGAATCGCGAGATGATTGTTGGGCCGGCGAGCATCGTGAGCGACACGATAATTGTGAGGAACAGCAGCGTAACGGCGGTTTTGGATGTGTCACGGAGGACGGAGAACAGTGCCGGCAGGAACGCGAGCAATACGGCGGGCACGTACGCGGTTCGAATGGCTGCAAGTACGGCGAGACCCCCATCCGATGCCAAATCCGTGGCGCGTGCCGCCAGGAGCACAAGGACTATGGCCGCCACAAATGCGATCAGCGTAATAAGATACCTTGCCGTCACAAGTAGCGACCGCTTCACGAGATAAAAGCGTAGCATGCCCCCATCAGCAGATCAAGCTCGCCGATTTCACACACGACCGCGCAGTGTTTCCACAAGATATCCACAGCTTCCTCTGATCGCTTCGGCGAATCATTCCGATCGCGAATGCTACCGTGCCGCGCCGGAAGTGCTTAAATCCCTTTCAAATAAGGAATTAAATAGGATTTCGCCCCTGCGCTCGGCCGCGCTACCGACGAATTCTGCCTAACCTCTGTTAACGCCTCTCACGGACGATTTTATCCACAGCATCCTCACAGGACGGTCGGGCATAACCGATAGCCGCGCCCGTGAACCGACCGAACGATGCCGGCGGCGGCGTTGGACTTGAGACAGTCGATGAGCTTCCCACGCGCACGGCTGACCCACATGTCTACAGCTCGCGAGTCGTCGGCAACATAAAGTCCCAAACGCTCGGCGATGCGTTTTCTTGTTACGGTTTCGCCGTCCGCCCGCGCGAGCATCGCGATGACCGCCGCCTCCTGTGGCCGCAGAAGTGCAACGTGGCCCTGCGGCGACACGATCCGGTCCACGTGAACGGCGACGCGGCCTTTCCATGTCTCGAACGAGAGGGTCTTGTCGAATCGACGGAGACGAAATAGGAGCTCGGAGCTCGACCACGGCTCTTTGATATAGTCGTCTACTCCGAGAAGCATGCCGAGCTCGAAGTCTTCGCCGGAGCCGTAGGCGATGCAGTACCCAAAGGACTGCACGGGAACAGGATAGGCTTCGATGTGCTCGACATGGCCGAATAGGCCAAGTACGTCGAGGCACGAATCCGGCGGCTTATCCAGAATGGTCAACGGGAGGGTGTGGGAAACTGTCTCGAGAATAGCGGCGGGTCGTGGGTCCTGGTCGGGGACCACGACGAGGGTCACGTGGAGTCGGCCGACTCCTCGTCCATTCTCCGCTTTAGGTCGGCGAGTGGATCTTCGGCGTCGCCGGCATCCGTATTCGAACTGCTTGATGCTTTGTCGGAGTCCGCGGTGCCGCCTCCGCCCGAACCGGCGGAACCGGTCTGGTCTTCGAGCGCCATCCGCTTTTTGAGGTCGTCGAGAAGCCTATCGGCGCCGGCCCCCCCGGAGCTTTCGAGCTCGGCGAATTTCGATTCGAGGTCGTCCTTGCGGCCCATATCCTCGATCTCGCCCATAGCGTCGACTTCGGCTTCCATCTGATCGACCCTCTGGGACACCTTCTCGAAGACCTCAAAGGCGGAGGTTTCGGCCATGCTGCCGAGCGTAGACTGAATTCGCTTTTGGGCCTCGGCTCTCTTGGTGCGTGCGATCAGCAAGTTTTTCTTCCGCTGAGCTTCCTCTATCTTTTGCTGCAGTCCCCGCAGCGCGCTTTTGAGCTTTTCCACAGATTCGTGTTGTGCGTCCCACTGTTGCTGGTACTGCGCGGCGGCTTTGTCGTATTCCTGTTTGCGGAGGAGTGCCTCTTTGGCCAAATCCTCTTTCCCGGCTCGGAGTGCGAGCATGGCCTTTCTCTCCCACTCCTGCCCCTGCGCGACGTTTTCCTGCACCTGCCGTTCGAGTTTTTTCTCATCGGCAATGGCGGAGGCAACACTCTTTTTGGACTCAATCAGCTGTTGGTTCATGTCGATGATCAGCTGGTTGAGCATCTTTTCCGGGTTTTCGGCTTTGCTGATCAAATCATTGAGATTTGATTTAACAACCCGGCGAAATCGATCAAATATGCCCACGGTTACCCTCCTGCCGCGGTCCGATACTTCGAGAGGCGAGGATAGTGCTGCGCAACGGCCAAGCCCGTGGCGTCCAATGAGGCCTGAAACTCCTCGAGGTCCATCGTTACGAGCTCCAACGTGTCGATGATGATCACATCGTCGTTTTCCAGGGCGTATGCCCCGTGCACCATCTCCGAGTTGAGCCGCAACAGATCCTCAAAGAATTGCTCGCGCCGTTTGTTGGGCACTTGCATGACCTTGGTACGAACCGTCACCAGGTCGCCCTCCGCGAATACGACAACATGGCCGATGCCCCTGTCCTCGTCGTGTATGACCCAAATATTCTCCCCAACCTCCTCAAAGGTCAAAGAGAGGTTAATCATAAAGCCTTCAATTTTCGTCTTGTCCATGGCGAGAAGTTCCCCCACGAGAAGCGCCGCAACTCAAAACGGCGCTCGCCCCCCGTACTGACGTCCGGTCCTTGCTAGAAGCTCTAAACTACCCGAGAAATACCTGACCCGAATTGTCGATGGCAAGAATTGTCTTGCACTCAGAGCAGCGAAACCGGCCGGGCTTTACCGCCTTGAGCCGGGTTGAACAGATCGGGCACTTGAAGATCTTTGGAAATATGCTGGTCTCGACCGTCTTTGTCCCTTTGGTAAAAAACTCGACGGCCTCGTCTAAGTTATCCTTGATGTTGAAAAACTGGGAGAACCCAAGCAGTTGAAAAACTTCGTACACCTTTGGTTGAATCTCGAGGAGGACAAGATCACCGTTCTTCGGTTTGACGGACTTGAGGAAGGCCGTAAAGGAACCGATGCCGGTGCTGGAAACGTAGTTAAGTCCGCCGCAGTGAAAAATAAGCCGTGTATAACCGGCTTCGATGGCCTTGGTGACCCGCTTCTGAAAAAACGTTGAGTTATAAGTGTCAATATAGCCCGTGAGGTAGAGGACTAGGCAGGCATCGGCGCCATCGATCCGCTGGAGTCGGATTTTTAGGCTTTCGTCCTTTTCCTCATCGAATCCGGGGACGATGTCGTTGTTGTTCATAGTTCTCCCTGCGCTCCTGTCGGAGTCGTATATTCTTACCTCGTATTATCGGGCCATTCTATGGACGCCTATATGCTTTGTCAAACCGGACGATCCTCAGTATAGTCCAAACTTGACCGCCCTTCAATTGTCGACTACGATCGCTACCGGGGAGCCGCGCCATGAAATCCTACCGCACATTGTTAGCCGCACTACTTCTTGCCCTTTTTCTGTCGTTTGCCGGAGGCACCGTCTGGGCGGCGACACCTGAAGATCTCGAGGATGTGGTTAATCTGGATGTCTCGCTTGCCGTCCTCGACCAGGCTGTCCAGCGCGGCCGGGCCGCGATTTTGGAGGACGACCGGTATTTTATTCTCGAGGCCATCGTCTCCACCATCGTAATCGTCAACGAGGATCCCGAGAACTTTGTAGCAGAGATCGAGATTGTCTCAGGGGAGTGGCGTAGCGTACGTCAGGTTGTGGCATATCGGGCAATCGCCCGCGTAACAGGCCCGGAGTTTGCCGCGCGTATTCCTTCACGGCCCAGCCGAAATCCCCCACCCGGTCTTATTGAGGCCAACTCACAGGTGCTTGTCGTCGGCACAATACGCGAGGTGCGCGGCGACGTCGCCGTGATTGACGCCCTCCACGTCCGCATCCTGCAGTAATCGGCCCGCGACAACGATCGTAGAGTGCGGTCGCGGCCGACACTCTCTGTACCGGTTTGACAATCGTTTCTCAGATGTAGGCGATGTGCTCGGCCTGGATTACCGGCTGGTCGCAAAAGGCCACCGCTCGCTCCAAGGTGTTTCGCAATTCTCGGACATTTCCCGGCCAGTCGTATTCCGTCAGCCGTCTCGCCGCGGCCGGACTCAAGCGGAACTGGCGGTGGTGCCGGCTGAGATAGTGCAGCGCCAGGGTGATTATGTCTTCGCGCCGCGAACGAAGCGGTGGGAACTCGCACGCCAATACCGCTATACGGTAGAAAAGGTCACGACGAAACTGTCCCGCCTCGACCATCGCTTTGAGGTTACGGTTCGTGGCCGCAATTGTCCGAACATCCACCGGTATCGGGTGCCGGCCGCCTACCCGGTACACTGAGCCGTTCTCGAGGGCACGTAGCAGCTTCGCTTGCAGGTAGAGTGGTAGCTCTCCGATTTCGTCGAGAAACAGAGTTCCGCCGTCGGCCTCCTGGATGTAGCCGGGTCTGGTCACGGCATCGGTGAAGGCTCCTTTTTCCGATCCAAAAAACTCCGACTCGAAGATCGGCGGCGGAACCGCGGCGCAGTTGACCGGGACGAATTTCCGGTTTGACCGCGACGAAAGCTCATGCAGGATGTGGGCGGCGACTTCTTTGCCCGTGCCGCTCTCGCCGGTCAAAACGACCGCGCTCTGCACCGCGCCAAAGCGTATAAGTGTCTTTCTCAAGCGATGTGCGAGGGGACTTGTCCCGACAAAACGCAGCACGACCTCTTCTGACGCGTCGAACACCTGGTCCGCCGGGCGCGAGATCAAATGGAAGCGAATCCGCGCGGCATCCCGGATGCGTCGTTCGATCTCTTCGGCAGCCGACCGGTTTGTTGCATAATCAACCGCACCCGAGCGCAGCGCCACTACCGCGGTAGCAACATCGGTGCCGTCGCCGGAAACGATTACGGCCGGAGGATCGGCAACCGACGATATCGCGTGAATACGACGCCGCAGAGCTTCGTGGCTTCCGTCATGCTCGAGGATAACCACGTCGGGGCGCTCCTCGAGAACGAGGTAGGCGTGCGACTCCTCGAGTGCGTAGCGACTTGGCGCGTACTCTCTGGGCAGATTCAGTTTTAGATTGTCTCCGAGTTGCCCATCTGTATCAAATACCAATACACGCATCGATCTACATAGTAACTCTGTTGATTTTTGTCCCGTTTGCAAGTGTTTTTGCCTATTACTCGTCCGGGGTGCTGGGTATGACCGGTTTGCGCCTATACACTGGGCGCCATGAGTTCCTCAGGCATGACGTTGGGCCATGTGGGCAAGCTGTTTTTCCTCAAGCTCCACCTGTGGATCTTGCTTGCGGCTCTGTTCGGTCTTTCCAACGTTGTCTTGTTTTTTGTCCTCGAAACCTATTTCGCTCTACAGCTCTTGATCCTGATCGCCGCGATCACGTGCCCCGTGGGACTGTTGCTGACTCTGACGTCTGTTGTCCGTGCGTTGCGGGAGATCAAAGACGACACCGTGGGATTTCCGGCAGTCGCATACCGTCGAATGGCGGCCTCGATTCTATCCGCGTTCTTGTTTGGGATCCCGGGTTTTGCGACGGCGGGAATCGCGGTTTTGGTGCTCCTTCCCGGTGTGCGCAATCTTATCGGCATCGTGGCGCTTAGGCCGTTCCGGAAACAACTGCTCGAAGGATACGAGTACTTGAAGTCGGACGACGACTGAGTTGGCCGGAGGGCTGTTGAAATCAGCCTCTGACTCAGCTACCGCCGCCTATGGTTTCTCCTATGGTTTATAAGGGGGCGCCTATGGTTTCCCAAGAAGGTGCGCCAAGGAGGTCGCGTACCACTTTTGCAGCTGAGGGTCACTGCTTGTGACCCGGCCGCCTTTGGTTTTGATGTAGCGACGCGTACGGGGACCGAGGAACAGGAAGTTTGGGTTTGTGTTGAGGTTTACCGCCGCCGAGTCTACGATTGCCTCGACGGGCAGCAATCCTCCGTCGACGTCGCAGATCGGCGCGCAATCAACGCCTTTGGCCTGCAGGGTGTCGAAGATCCGTCGCATACGATCGTCGAGCGCTTGGAGCTCCAACTCGGTCTCGTTTCCCATCGCGGAGAACAAAAACGCCGCCGGGTACACGGTTTCGAGAAGACCAATGCGGGTACGCAGGCCGTCGGCATAGTCCTTGATACTGCGAAAGGTGGAAAAGTCGAGATCGTTGATTGCTTCCGGCGTGCCATATGTTACGGTTGCCTTGACCTTTCCTTCCGGGTGTCGTTCCGCGTAGCTTGGGAAGTAGTGGAACACAAAGCGCTGCTCGTGGAGGTAGCTGAGTTTCTTGAAGATGCCCTTGAGCCGTGTCGGATGAACAATAAAAGGAGTGTCGGGTACCTTGGAGAATGAAACGTTTATCGGGGTGATAAAGAGCCTTACCGAAGAGTCGGCCACCACGTCTTGCAGTACACGCAAAAAGGACCAGTTGAGTTTGCGAAGCCGGCCGGTTTTGGTGCGGCCCGCGTTGCTCCTGCCCGTGCGTGTATCTCTCTCATACTCCAGGTAGACCATCAAGTCGTGCCGGGGCTCGGCGCCGGACACCATCTGATCACGGAGGTACGCGGGAAAGACTTCCTTCAAGTAGCGGTCCTTGGTCAGCCAAACGCGTGGTAGTCCCGGCCGCTGAAGGAACTCGTCGTTTCTCAAGAACAAAAAGCCCCCGAAGTTGCGGAGCGAGGAATCGAAACGATGAACCAGGAGATTGTGACCGACAACTATCATGATGTTGCTGTTAATAAGGTCGTGGTGGACCGGCTGATTAATCGCGTAGTCGAACAAGCTTCGATGGCGGGGCACCAACACCTGCACGGAGTCCGGGTCCGCGGCGATCGTGTGGTGCACGGCGGGGATCTTGCACACGGCTTCGCTGAAGACCATCGAGTGTCCGGTATAGACACGTCCATGAGGAGCCTCGTGGTGTTCGGAGAACAGCCGGTCGATCATGTTTTCTTTTAGTTGCAGCGGATCGTGGCCCTGATCGAGTGTGTGTTGAATGTATGGGAAGTATTGCTCAGGCTTTGTCAGCTCCATAGGGTGAGCGCAAATCCTACCTCGGATGCCATGGTGCTCACAAGCGAGGTATATCCGTGAGCGTGGCCGGGATCACGGGCGGCGATCCTCGACGCTCCGACTTTCCGAGCGACTTTCTTTTTGGCGTAGGTAGTGCGGCGTTCCAGATCGAGGGGGGCTGGAACGCCGACGGCAAGGGCGAAAGCGTGTGGGATCGGTTTGTGCATCGCCGGCGGGCATCGTCCGGGGCCGAGGTCGCCTGCGACCACTACCACCGTCTTGATACAGACCTCGATCTGCTGGCGGAGCTTAGGGTCAATGCCTACCGGTTTTCGGTTTCCTGGCCGCGTGTTCTTCCTCGTGGACACGGCCGTGTCAATCAGGTGGGCCTCGACTTCTACGAACGGCTTGTCGATGGACTTCTTGCGCGGCGGATCACCCCGTTTCCGACGCTCTTTCATTGGGATACCCCCCAGCCCTTGGAAGCCCGCATCGGCGGTTTTCGAAACCGAGACATTGCCGGGTACTTTGCGGAGTTTGCGCAGGTTCTCGCGCGGCGTCTTGGCGACCGGGTGTCGCTGTGGTCCACGATCAACGAACCGAGCGACTACTCGATTATTGGAAATCTCTTGGGAGTCCACGCACCAAGACGGCGCGGCTTTCGCGCCATGTTTGCATCCATCCACCACCAGCTACTCGCCCATGGCCATGCCGTTCGCGCCATCAAGAGCGAGGTGCCCGGCGCCTCGGTCGGATACTCCTCGAACGTTTGGAACATCAATCCCGCGACGGACTCGATTCTCGACCGCCGCGCTGCTCGCCTGTTTTCGCAGTTTCTCAACACGGCATACATCGACCCGGTCGTCTTTGGAGCGTATCCGGAGGAGCTTTTTAAACGATTCGAGCGATACGTACCCTCGATCCGTGATGCCGACATGGGCGTCATCTCCACACCGATCGATTTCCTCGGGATCAATACCTACACCAGGCATCGGGCCAAGTACTGCGGCGTCGTACCGTATCTCCACGGCATCATAGACTTCCACCCGATTCCTCGTCACGAGTACACAAAAGACGGACGTCGGTTCACCGCCATGGGCTGGGAAGTCTATCCCCCGAGCATGCGGCGCGTCCTGAGCTGGGCGTGGAACCGTTACCAATTGCCGCTTTATGTCACCGAAAGCGGAGCCGCCTTTACGGACCGTTGTGCCGGTGGCTTGTGTCTAGATCACGAGCGGCGCGACTATTTGGCTCAGTACCTCCGTGAAACGGCCGCGGCAGTCAACGACGGAGCAGACGTACGCGGCTATTTCGTTTGGACGTTTATGGACAATTTCGAGTGGTCATACGCGTACAAAAAGCGTTTTGGGATTATCCACGTCGACTTTGGAACTCTAGAGCGCCGGTTCAAGAAAAGCGGCCTTTGGTATCGAAGCTTTCTTGCGGGAAAAGACAATGCGGATGCACCCGAGCCGGAGCTACGTTACCCACAGCGGGAACCGCCGTCACCGGACGGGGGTGATCCCTAGTCCGCCTCGGCTAGTTCGCGCAGCAGGGCGTCCCACTCGGCGTCTATGGCGCCGTGATACGGCGCGCGTCCGGCCCGGGAATACCAGTACGCGGCGTTGCCGGCGTCACCTTCTTTGCGATGCAGATACGCATGGATCGCGGATCCGATTGTGCTCGGGATATCCTGCGCGATCCGGTGGGCTTTGTCCCAGTCGCCACGCTTGTCGTACCACAGCGAGAGCAGGGGCTTGCCGACTCCCTCCGGCGCGCTCGCTTGACTACACGCCTCAAGAAATTCGTTGACCTTCATCTTTTTTGTCCTCGCAGCCGCCTATGCCTTCGAGCCGGTTTCCCGGGGCCAGTTCCGAACGGTTTCTCCCGTGTGTCTTCGCGCGGTACAAAGCCTCGTCGGTTCGTGAGATAAGCTTCCGAATGGGCTCCTCCGGCCGGTACTCGCCGACGCCGACGCTGACTGTGGCGGTTATCTCCCTTCCGTCGCTTGAGATGACAAGATCGCCGATCCGCGCGCGAATCCGTTCCGCCAGCTGGAATGCCTGGGCACATGTTGTGCGAGGCAGAAGCACGATAAACTCCTCGCCGCCGTACCGCGCCGCGACGTCGCTTTCGCGTTTTGTGGCGAGGAGCGTGCCGGCAACGGCGCGGATCAGCTCGTCGCCCGCGATGTGGCCAAACGTGTCGTTGACCGACTTGAAGTGGTCGATATCGAGCATGACGACCGAGAACCTATGGCCGCGCTTGTCGGCAACGTCTTTTTCTTCCTGCAGCCTCTGGAGGAAATAGTGGCGCAGTTTGAGACTGGTCATCATGTCCGTGGTGCTGACTTCGTACAAAAATGCGTTGTTGACCGCCATGCCCGCGAGTCCGGTGCTGGTTTCCAGAAACTCCAACTCGGTATCGCTCAACGGGCCAAATCCGAGCCGATCCGACAACACCAGGATTCCATTTAGTGTCTGTTTTGTCCGCAGCGGAGCCAAAATGACGGGTTGCAGCGAGGCGAGCATGGCAACGATTTCGTCCGCCGGGACGTGATCCGTAAGCTCCTCGAGGGTAAGCGGGCGAAAGTGCCGACCGAACGTGCGCAGCACCGGATGCCCTTCGGGTATCTCGTAGGTCCGCTTTGGGTCCGGATCAAATCCTATGTATCCGGCATGCAGGGAGAGATCTCTCGAATCAACATGATTACGAACGAATAGCGCCGCGCTCATGGTCTTTATATGGCCCATGCACACGTGGAGAAACGACCGAATGAGAGAATCATAGTCGAGTCCGGAGTTCAGGCTTTTCGAGATCTCAAGAAGCTGCGATTGATCCCACAGTCTACGCTCGTAGGCCTCGACCAATTGTGCGCAACCTTCGGGCAGCGTTTCCAGCCGCACCCCCCAAGAATCGTATCTTAGTGGCCGCGCGCCGGCTTGGCAATCCGCCGCGCGATCGTTACGATCCCGGTTCGATGTCGAGACGCAAATCTGCCGGTAGGAGCCGCCTCCGTTGTATTGTTAGCCTCCTTTCGGCCGGGCTCATGATTCCTTCGGTCCTCACAGCATGTTCCCCCGCAATCCCGACCGCCCTCGACCCACGTGTGCCGCCGGAATCCGGAGGACCCTACGATCGCGCCGCGTACATCGCCGACCTTGTGTCTGCGGGCCTTGCCGATACACGCACCGCCGGGTCGTGGCGCGACGCCCACGAGCAGGCTCTCCGGACCACCCTCGAGGGAGGCACCAAACCCTTGCCGTCTGAGCTACGCCGGCACTTCCACCCGCGACGTCCCGGCGCGTACGCCGTCAGATTCGCCGGCGTAGCCGAAGTTCTCACCGTCGCGTACAAAGAGAGCGTCGGCGCCGGCCGGGCCGCGGGTGGCCAGGCCACCGCAGGCGACACGTCAATGCCATTCTTCCTCGAGCTGTATCGCGTCGAGGAGGGAGAAGCCGTACTGTTGGCCGCCACTCACAGCGAGGGCTTTGTGTTGGAGTTGGAGGGCGGCGCGGACTATGTGCTTGTGGTCCAGGCTGCCGTGGGCGCAGCCGGCCCCCTGATTCTCCGACCGTCGCTGGGCGAGTAGTCCGGCCGCCTGTTGGACTCCACACGGCAATTGGTATATAAATCCGAGCTCACACTCTTCGGACCACTTCGGCCTGCGACTGGTCACCGGGCCCCCTATTAAGTACTATGGAGACATATGAGCGATAAACCACGGCAGCCGTGGGAACGACGTGATTCGGATGGCGGGGAGCGGCCAAAACCTCCTCGAATTCCCTACATCTTTATTGGCCTACTAATCCTGCTGCCGATTCTAATCATGCTGTTTTCGTCGGGCATCGGCGAGAACACAATCAGCTATACGGACTTCAAGAGTCTGGTGACCGAGGGACGGGTTCGGGCCGTCGTCATGACGGGGACACGCATCGAAGCTCGGACCGGCACCTCGGCGGGGCAAAGTACGCTCGGCGGCGTGGGGACGACGGCGGTTGTAACCTACGTACCGGTGTTTGGTGACGACGATTTGCTGCCGTTGTTAAACGAGAACGGGGTGGAAATCCACACACGGCCTGCCGACAGCATGAGCTTCCTTGGTGTGTTGGTGAGTTTCCTGCCCTACGTTCTCCTGATCTGGATCGGCTTTATGGTCTTTCGGAACCTTCGGTCACAGGGGCGCGACGTGTTCTCCGTTGGAAAAAACAAGGCGAAGCTCTACAACGTCACCAAGGAACGAACCACGTTTGCCGACGTCGCGGGTCTCAAGAGCGCCAAAGAAGAAATCCTCGAGATAGTCGATTTCTTGAAGAATCCGGACAAGTACCAAAAGCTCGGTGCGGAAACGCCGCGGGGCGTACTCCTTGTGGGACCTCCGGGCACCGGCAAGACCTTGATAGCTCGCGCGATCGCCGGTGAGGCGGAAGTGCCGTTTTTTAGTATGAGCGGTTCGGACTTTATGGAGATGTTTGTCGGGGTGGGGGCCTCGCGAGTGCGGAATCTGTTCAAGGACGCCAGAGCCAAGGGACCAAGCATCGTTTTTATCGACGAGCTGGACTCGGTGGGGCGCCATCGCGGCGCCGGCCTCGGCGGCGGACACGACGAGCGGGAACAGACCCTCAATCAGATGCTTTCCGAGATGGACGGCTTCGAGCCAAACGACACTACAATTGTCGTCGCCGCCACAAACCGGCCGGACATTCTCGACCCGGCCCTGCTGCGTCCCGGTCGATTCGACCGCCGGGTCACCGTCGGCATGCCGTCGCAGTCGGACCGCGAGGAGATCCTGGGCATCCACGCGAAGAAAAAGCCCCTGGATTCCGAAGTCAACCTTGGCGACGTGGCACGGAGCACGCCCGGCTTCAGCGGCGCGGACCTTTCAAACCTCTTGAACGAGGCGGCGCTTTTAGCGGCACGGCGGGGACTCTCAACGGTCGGCAACGCGGAAATCGGCGATGCCTTCGACAAGGTTCTGATGGGTCTCGAACGGCGAAACCTGCTTATATCAGACGAAGAAAAGCGGATTATCGCATATCACGAAGCCGGTCATGCGATTGTGGCGGCCAGCCTACCCAACGCGGACCCGATTCACAAGGTTACGGTTATTCCGCGGGACTTTTCGATGGGGGTCACCCAACAGCTGCCGAAGGGCGAGAAGTACGTCTACGATCAGGTCTACCTCAACGAGCGCTTGGCGGTGCTCCTGGGTGGACGCGCTGCCGAAGAGGTTGTCTTTTCGCAGCGCACGAGCGGTGCGGAGAACGACATCAAAGAGGCGACGAAGCTTGCAAGGCGTATGGTCACTCAGTGGGGAATGAGTGCAAAGATCGGCAAGCTCTATCTCGCCGATGAACATCAGGATGTGTTCTTGGGTGAACAACTCGGGCGTGGAAAGACCTACGCTGAGTCGACCGCTCGTGAGGTCGACCAAGAGGTTCGAAGCCTCATCGACGACGCCTACCAGGTGGCCGAATCAACGCTGCAAAAGAATCGCGAGCCCATGGACAAGCTTGTAGAGATGCTCCTGGATCGCGAGAGTGTGTCCGGAGAAGAAGTGATGGAGCTCCTCAACAATGGACAGGAAACGTAGTGGCTAGGCGCGGGCAGTCCCGGAGCCGACGCCGCAATCGCCCGCCGAAGCCACGGCTCAAAGGCATTCCACAGTCGGAACGCGTCAAAGTGCCGCCCGCTCCTCCAAAGCGGACGTACGAGTGCCCACTGACAAGGAAGCCCATTTCCAACATTCTCACCGCCATTGCCCACCCGGATTCACAGCAGCCCGTGGAGTTTGATGCCGTCCTGGAGCAGCTGCGGCAGACGGAGGACATTGGGCCCAATGAACGTATTGTGTATCTTGGCGAGGGCTATTTTGCCGTCGTTGAGGAGAAGAAGGAAAAGGGCAAGTATCGGCTGAACGTAACCCGCAAGATTCCCTACGAAGACAACCGGGCCAAGCTCGAGTGGCGGCAGGAGCTCTCACCGGGGATTTCCCGGGACTATAAGCCTGAACCGGAGCATCTTTCGGAGCTCTACACGGACGAGGAGACTCGTGAGTTTCCTCGCTTTGACATTCCGAGCGGGGCCTACCTTACTCGGTCCAACTGACCAATATCACATACTGATCGGCCGCGTCGGAGACGTTCATGTTGGAGATCACCAAACTCGAAAAGTCTTTTCGGAAAAAAGACGGCGGGACTGTCCACGCTGTCCGCGGCGTCGATTTGACCATTCCCGCAGGCGAGGTGTTCAGTTTGCTTGGGCCAAACGGCGCCGGCAAGACTACTCTGATTTCCATGATAAGCGGCTTGTTAAAGCCGACCGGCGGCGACGCGGTCATCGGTGGGCATTCGATTACCGCGGAGCCGATTGCGGCCAAGACCTTGATCGGTGTTGTGCCCCAAGAAATCGCCCTCTACCCGTCCCTGAGCGCTCGCCGGAACCTTAGGTTTTTCGGTCGAATGTACGGCCTTGTGGGCCAGGATCTAGATCGACGAACCGATGCGATTCTCGAGTTTATCGATCTCAGAGATCGGCAGAACGACAAGATTGAGACGTTTTCGGGAGGCATGAAACGCCGAGTGAATATCGGCGTTGGATTGATTCACAGTCCGCGCCTCGTGATTATGGATGAGCCGACCGTAGGTGTTGACCCGCAGAGCCGGCGACGCATTCTCGATACCGTGCTCCGCCTCCGGGACGAGAACCAGACTACGGTACTGTACACGACACACCTCATGGAGGAGGCGCAGGAGCTCTCCGATCGTGTCGGCATCATCGACAACGGAACGATTATCGCGCTTGGCACGCAGAGAGAACTGATCGCGCAAATCGGCACCGAGTCCAGCATCATCCTGTCCGTCGCCGATCGCGACTTGCCGGCTGAGATCGAGGCGAAACTGGCCGCGATCGACGGCGTGATCGCCGTCACGGTTTCGGCTCCCGAGCGAGGCAATGCCGACGCATCCTCCGCGCACGAGATTGCGTTGTTGGTGGCTGAGGCGCGAAACCTGCTGCCCTCCGTTATTGCGCGCGCCGCGGAGCTGGGCATTACCGTCGGTGCGGTGGAAGTCAACGAGCCAAATCTCGAAACGGTTTTTCTCCACCTGACCGGCCGCGCACTTAGGGACTAGCATGCGAAAAGTGCTCCTTGTTGCCGTAAACGATCTTCGGCGCACATTGACGGACAGGACTCAGGTGTTGTTGATGTTTGCAGCACCGCTGGCCCTTGCAACGATCATCGCGCTCACCTTCGGCGACCTGGCTTCCGGCAATGCACCGGTGACCGAGGTGCCGATCGTGGTGGTAAACGAGGACACGGGCTCCGCCACGGCGGCGTTTGGCGAGCTACTGACCGAGATCCTTACCGGCGGCCGTTTTGCGGATTCGACGGCGTCGGACGGGCGAGATGCAACGGATGTATGCGCGGCCGCATTCACGGAGGAAAGGAACGGTAGCGGTGCGTCGGACGACGCACCGGCGCGTGCTGTCGACTTGTCGGGCCTTGTTGTCGGCGTCCAGGTATCGCGGCGTGCCGCCGCCGAGGAATGTGTTGTCCGAGGCGTTGCGACGGCCGCGATTGTCATTCACGACGGATTCAGCCGCGGCCTCTCGAATACGACCGGCTCCTCGGCGGAAAGCGGCGGAGGGAACGGTGGCGCCACCCACATCACGATTCTCGGCAACCCGAACCGACCGATAGCCGTGGGCATCGTCGAAAGCGTTGTCGCGGCACTATCCGACGGTTTCGCCGCCACCACCATCGCTGCGTCCGCAGTGGTGTCCGCCGCCGAGGGACCCCGTGCGATGCTTGTTCTCAACAGCGACGCGTTTCAAGAGCGCCTTGCGACGCTCCAGGCCGGTCGTGGCCTGACAAGAATCGAGACCGACAGGCGTGTTGCCGGCTCGTCCGGTCCGGGATTCAACCCGCTGGTATTCTTTGGCTCCACGCAGGCCATCTTTTTCGCCCTGTTTGCGGCGAATGGCGGAGCCACCGGCATCCTCGAGGAGCACCGCGACGGCACGCTCGAGCGAATGCTTATCTCTCCCACCAGACGGATTGAGGTCCTCCTGGGAAAAGCGGTGGGCGTGTTTGTAATGATTTTTGTCCAGCTATTGTTTTTGTTTTTGGCGTTTACTCTGGTGGCCACGGTGTTCGCAGGGAGCTTTGTGTTTATCTGGGGGAACAATGCCGTGGGGATCGCCTTGGCACTTGGAGCGGCATCCGCAGCCGCCGCGGGACTCGGCATGATCGTGGCCTCCGCGGCCAAGACACCGGGCCAGGGCTCAACCGTCGGCTCTATTCTGGCCCTCTTGATGGCCACGGTCGGCGGCGCCTTTGGATTTAGTGTCGGGCCACCGGTCTCCTACATTTCTATCGTCTACTGGGGCTCCAACGCATTTACCAAGCTTGCCGCCGGAGTAGGGGGCTACGGGGTAAACGTCCTTGTCCTGAGCGCTTTTGGCATTGTGGCCTTTTTTGCCGGTTTGGCCGTGTTCGAGAGGCGTTTCGCCACGTGATTCGCCGGATTCTTGCCATCGCCGGGGTCGACCTCCGCATGACTCACACGGGGTCGACCATCATTCTGTTTCGCGTTCTTGTGCCGATCGCGTTGATCTTGGTCATCGGCTATGCCAACGGGGCGTTTTTGACCGGCGACATCGCCGCCCCACTGCCGCGGCTTGTGCTTGTCGATGACGACAACACGCTACTCTCGCGATACCTCGCGGAGACTCTCGGCCGTGCTGATGTGATCCGCACGTGCACCGATGCTTCCCAGGGCGGCGAGCTCGGAGACTGGACCTGTCCCAACCTCGCGGACCCCAACGCCCTTGTCCGGGAGGGCCGTGCCGACGCGGCCTTGATCATCCCTGAAGGCTTTGGCAACCGGCTGATCGAGGCTGCGGGGGCCACCGAGGTCACCGGGATCACAGAGCAATCGGCGGGAAACGGCCCGAGCGTAGAGCTAATCGCTGCAGTCAACCAGGACGATAGGTCCCTCGAGTCCGCGGTCCAAGGAGCGCTTGGACGGGTCGCCGGGTTGGCCCTGGCACGGTCATGGGGGTCCGACATTCGGCAGAGTATTGACTTCTTGGGTGATGAGTATGTTGACGCGGTTGTTGACCGGGCTCGGGATCTGTGGGCGCAAGATCCCGTTGCAATCGCGTCCCGGTCCGTCGAGCTTCGCGATGCGGAGGACGGCCGCGCCGAAATCGGTGGCGGATTTCGGCAGTCGGTACCCGGTATGGGGAGCATGTATGTCATGTTTGCCATGCTTGCCGGAGTATCGCTCCTGGTGTGGGAGCGAAAAAACTGGACACTGCAGCGCCTTGCAACAATGCCGGTTACAAAGGGCGAGTTTATTGCCGGAAAGCTGGTTTCTCGGCTTGTGGTGGGGCTTGGCCAATTTGCCGTGGCTTTTGCCGCCGGCGCGATTATCGGTAAGATCGCCGGCGTGGATTTTGGGCGGAGCCCCGTGGCGTTGGTTCTCGTGATGCTCGCCTTCTCGTCGTTCGTGGGCAGCCTGACGCTGCTTTTGGCAACGATTGTCACGAGCCCTGCACAGGCGTCGGCGGTGTCGACCTTTTTGGCGCTGACCTTGGCCCCCATCGGCGGGGCGTGGTGGTCTTTAGATCTCGAGTTTATCCCCGACCTCATGCGGGAAATCGCCATTGTGTCACCATTTTACTGGGCGATGGACGGGTTTTCCGCGGTGATCGAGTATGGTGGAGGGGTTCCGGCGACGCTGCCGTCGCTTGCGATACTGTTTGGTACGTCGCTTGTGTTGTTTGCACTGGCTGTAGCTCGGTTTCGCTTCGATCGGCATCAGACCTAATCAAACCCTCACATAGCGCCCGGACTATGTAGCAATGAAACTCACGAGATCGGAGCGCAGTTGGATTCTCTATGACTGGGCAAATTCGGCGTACTCGATTATTATCACCACCGCCGTCTTCCCTCTCTTCTACGAAACGATTGTTAATCAAGAGACCTACGTGTCGACCTGGGCCTTTGGCAACAGCTTGGCAAGCGCCGTGGTCGCCGTGCTCGCGCCGATCCTCGGCACCATCGCCGACTACAAGGGGCGTAAGCGCGGCTTTTTCTCCGTCTTCCTGGGCCTCGGCGTTACCTCGACGCTGGCGATGGTCCTTTTGTCGAGTGGGCAGTGGTTCACGGCAATCGCCGTTTACGTGGTCTCCGTGATCGGGTTTTCCGGCGCGAACGTCTTCTACGATGCCTTCCTGGTCGACGTCACCACCAACGAGCGCATGGACCGCATTTCCGCATCGGGCTTCGGGTGGGGCTACATCGGGAGTGTCATCCCGTTTGTGATCGTCATTTTTCTCGCACTAAACTACGAGGGATTTGGTCTTGCTTCGCAGGCAGTTGCCTATCGGATTGGATTTTTGTTGACCGGCCTGTGGTGGGCATTCTTTTCGATCCCAATTTTGAAAAACGTTCGCCAGCAATACTGGATCGAGCCTTCCTCAACTCCGATAAAGGACAGTTTTGTACGCATCGGCCGCACTCTCAAGAATGTGCGCCAACATCGAAACATCTTTGTGTTTCTTGCGGCCTATATCTTCTACATCGAAGGTGTAAACACAATTATCCGAATGGCAACACCAATAGCCCGAAGCATGGGAATCGACTCGACTACGCTTATCATCGTTCTCTTGGCCATTCAGATCGTGGCGTTTCCGTTTGCCATCTTATACGGAGTCCTGGCGAAGCGTTTTAGCGGTCGCAGGATGATCTTTGTCGGAATCGGCGTGTATGTTGTTGTGACCTTTATCGCATTCCTCTTACCGTCGTTTTCCGAAGGACTTCGCACCGTGATGTTTTGGGTGCTCTCGATGCTTGTCGCTTCCTCCCAAGGCGGCATCCAGGCGTTGAGCCGCTCCTACTTTGGAAAAATCGTTCCCAAAGATAAATCGGCGGAGTTTTTTGGCTTCTACAACGTTGTTGGGAAGTTCGCTGCCATCATCGGGCCGTTGTTGGTCGGCCTCTTCACGATTATCACCGGAGAGGAACGGTATGGTGTCTTGAGCATACTGCTGCTGTTTATCATCGGTGGACTGCTGTTGACCCGCACAAAGCGAGAGGCCGAGTTGGCCGGCAACGGCGGCGGAGCCTCGTAGCCGGCCGCTCCATCGCCGGCGGACGTGGCGAGTCCGCGGCCAACTGTTGCTTGTGACCGCACGATGTCTCTGGTAGCCTATGCCGACACTTCCCCAGGCCAAGGAGTTGGACTTGACCGTAAAACGTCTACTCGTGTTTATTCTGCTACTCTGCGTAGCTCTCCCGCTTGTTGCCCAAGAGCCTATCTCACCGGATGCACCCGACGGAGGCATGCAGTGGTGGGGGTGGGCGTTGCTGCTGTTTGGCTTCACGTTGGTCCTTGGCGTTCTTGCCGTCGTAGGCGGCGTCGGGGGAGGGGTGCTTTTTGTGCCGATAGTAAGCGCCATATTTCCATTTAACCTCGATTTTGTCCGAGGCGCCGGGCTTATGGTGGCGCTGTGTGGTGCCCTATCCGCGGCGCCTCGGCTTTTGAAGGGCGGCCTTGCAAGCCTGCGCCTCGCGCTTCCGTTGGCGCTTATGGGGTCGATTGGATCGATCCTCGGCGCGATGGTCGGATTGGCCCTTCCCACTCAGGTTATTCAGCTGCTATTGGGCATTGCTATCCTCCTAATCGTCATCTTGATGTTGAGCTCCAAGCGCTCCGCATTTCCGGAGGTGACGGCCCAAGACAGGATCGCCGTGGCCCTCGGCATCCGAGGAACCTACTACGAGGCGTCGCTTAAAAAGGACATTAGCTGGACGGTGCACCGGATGCCCGTTGCTCTTGTTGTATTTGTGGCGATTGGTTTTTTCGCCGGCATGTTTGGCTTGGGCGCCGGGTGGGCCAACGTGCCGGCCTTGAATTTGCTGCTGTCGGCACCGCTGAAGGTGTCGGTTGCCACCAGCGGGCTCATCTTGGCGGTGAACGATACGGCGGCCGCGTGGGTGTACCTCAACGGTGGAGCGGTTCTGGCCTTGATTACCGTGCCGTCGGTGGCGGGTATGATGATAGGGACACGCGTGGGGGCCCGTGTGCTTCCCAAAATCAAGCCCGACGCGGTTCGGTGGATCGTCATCGGTGTGTTGCTGTTGGCGGGATTGCGGTCGCTGCTTGCCGGGCTCGGAGTCCTATGATGGGCAACGGCAACAAAAGCGGTCGAAACCCCCTGCGCGACGTTCAAGACGATTTCGCCTCCGTCCTCGAGGTGCTTGTGATCATCGGCCTTGTGGTGTTGGTGATCGGCTTTGTGGTTTACGCTACCGGCCTCTTGCCGGCGGTTATCCCGGTGGAAACGGTCCCGGAGATATGGACGATGCGCGCTTCCGAATTTGTTGAAGCCTACCCCGCCTTCGAGGCCTGGGAGTGGCCGTCGTACCTGGCAAACGCCGACATCATCAGCTTTGCGTCCTTGGTGCTGCTTGCATTCACGGTGCTCTTTAGCTTTGTCGTGCTGTTTTTCCTCTTTCTCCGGCGGAGGAAGCCTATCTATGCGGCGATTGTCATCGCGGAGATCGGCGTCCTGATACTGGCCGCGAGCGGCACGCTGGGCGGCGGGCACTGAAGCCACGGGGCGCAGCGGCGAACCCGTCGCGACCGGGTGCTACGGTGGCGCCGGGATGTGCTGAGGGCGCGCCCTGCGCTACCGGCTCTGGGCGGTGCCGGTCATCGGAACAAACCGAACCGGCAAGAGGCTTTCCCTTGTCACCGCGCCGTCGGTGCTCTTTTTCACCAGGATTATTGTTTGTGTGCCAAACGCCGGCCCTACGGGGATTACCATTCGCCCACCGGCGGCCAGCTGGAGGATCAGGGGCGGCGGGATGTGGTCGGCGGCCGCGGTCACGATGACGGCATCGAAGGGTGCCGCGCTTTCGATGCCGAAGTACCCATCACCTACGCGCACCTCAACCTCGTGCATGCCCAGAGTCTGGAAAAGGGCGCTCGTTCGCCTGAAAAGCTCCTCGACGATCTCGATCGTGTAGACGTCCGACACGATCTCGGCCAAAATCGCCGCTTGGTAGCCGCTGCCCGTCCCAATTTCGAGTACTCTGTCGCCGGGCTTCAACTCCAGGAGCTCCGTCATGTAGGCAACGATATACGGCTGGGAGATCGTTTGTCCGTACCCTATCGGTAGCGGACGATCCATATAGGCCTGTGGCCGGTAGTCCGGGGGAACAAACAGGTGACGGGGAACCGAGCGCATCGCTTCGAGCACCTGCTGACTGCCTATGCCGCGGGCTTGGATTTGGTTGCTCACCATGCCACGCCGCTCGTCGGCCCGGGCCGACGGGTCCGGTTGTCCCCAAAGATGGGGCTCCGGCGGGGTATCGGGCTCTTCGGAGGGGGGTGGAGCATCAGAGTTGCCGGGTGGCCGCGGCGCCTGTGATTCGGGGCGCTGCGGGTCGTCTTCCGGTCCGCCGCGTGCCCATGATGGACCGGCCGCTACTGCAAGGAGCAGCAGAAGCGCTACCGCAATACGCGGGCGAGTCGTGGCAACTGTTACTCGCCGTCGGGCTCCCATTCTCGGCGTCCTGCTACTACGAGCTTGACCAGATTGACCACGGCGGAAATCCCGGACCCCACCATGCCTACCACAAATGTAACTCTCACAACGGTGTTGAGCCAAGGTCCGGCGAGCACTCCGAAGTCAAACGGGAACACCGTAAACAATGCGATCAGGGCGGAGATCGAAAAGCCGGCAAACACCATCTTCGCCGCGTGATACAGCGATTGCGGATGGTAAAACAAAAGCGCCGCGTAGCCGACGATCTGCGCGATAAGAGACAGGTTGACGGGAGTAAGAACGGCGGGAAACTCACTGGTGATAAACCCCAGGTTCCAGCTCGAGAGGGCGTTTACCAAAAACAAAAAAACACCGTTGGCGATGACCGCCGCGACAAACGCCGATCGCCGGTTGCCGGAGTCCTTTCGGGGTTGGTGTTTGGTGTCCACGGAAACATTGACCGACATGGCCACTCCTTCGTCTTATCCTACCGGATCATAGGGCGATGAGCAGCAAACAAAAAACGGGTTTTACACAAAAAGAGCCACGGCGGTGTGCCGTGGCCCGGTAGTATCATGCTGTGGCTTCCCGGTGTCAGCCACCGACCTGGAGTAACACGGTAAGACCTAAGAGCCCCTGGGTTTTGTCGGCGTCTAGGAGCCGATCCGCCGTAGTATCGCCCAGCTCGAAGTCAAATTGCATTAAGTAGCTCAAGCCAACCGAAATCCCTCCGAGCACGATGTCGGCCGTAGCCCGCAGATTGGTACCAAAGGATACAGGGTCCGAGATTTGGGTCTCTCCGTACCGGTCGCCCATCAAAAAGAAGCTTAAGTTGGGACCGATGCCAAGTCCGAGTCGTAGGAATGCGATGTCGAACGCGAGCCCCGCGTCCAAAAACACATCCACACTCGGGGGCAGATAGAAGCTGTAGTCGTCTGCGATAAACCCGGGGGTGAAAAGTGCCAGGCCGCTAACCTGAAAAATGGCAAGCTTTAATCGCGCATCGGCGCCGAAGGTGAAGTCCGAGGAGTTGATACTTCGAAGGCCCGGGATGTCCGCCTCACCGTCTTCCAAGAGCGGAAAGTTGTAGTAAGCGGTAGGACCAATTTGGAATTGCGCAAAGGCCGCCATCGGCAACAACAGGATACACAGTGCTATGATGATTCGTTTCATTTTTATCCTCCTCTCGATTCCCGTTCGCCCATAGCCGGACACAAACGGTTCGAGATGTTAGAAGTTATCGCAATGTATCGAGATTTCAAGGTCTTTGCCCGACGCGCTATTTGCGATACGGTGTCGTCCGATGAACGCCCGACCGCGGATTGTACTACTCGGCGCCGCCCTGATTGCCATAATCGTAGCGTGCGCGCCTCCTGGTGACTCGCCCGAGAGCGTTGCGACGGAGATAGACAAAGCCCCGACGCTGATTCCCGTTCGTGTGGGGGTAGAAGAGCGTTTTGCGGCTCGCTATCTCCATCCTCTCCCCGAGTTTCTCGAGACGGTACCGTTCCCGGACGAAGAAGCTGTGCGCGACGCGCTAGAGACCGGGGCGGTCGACTTGGCGGTTGTCACGGTCAGGGGCGCCGGGCCTCATCCCGGGTGGCCTCTTGAAACCCGCCTAGACGTCAACGGCAATCTGGTCTCAGCAACGGTGCTTACGTGGCGCGGTGGGGAAGATGTTGCTTTCGCGGCACGAGTCGCGGCCGCACGCCTCTACGGCATTGTTGCGGGTGCCCCGGAGATTACGATTTCCGCCGTAGGTGATGTCATGACCGGGCGTACGATCCAGGACACGATGGACGTACACGGCTATGAGTATCCCTTTGAATACATCGCGCCGCACATGCGGCGAGCACAGGTTGGATTCGCCAACATCGAGGTGGTGATCGCCGATGAGGGTGAGCCGGTGGAGAAGGTTTTTGTGTTTCGTTCCAATCCGGCGGTCATTCCATACCTCGCGGAGCTTGGACTGAGTCTTGCCGCCCTCGCGAACAACCACGCCCTGGACTTCGGAGCCGAGGGCATGGCGGACATGATCGAGGGCTTTCGTCGCCAAGAGATACTCACCGCCGGCGGCGGCATGAACGAGGCGGAAGCCCGGGCGCCGGCTTTCGTGACCGTCCGGGGAATCCGGTTTGGCTTTGTGTCGGCGGTCGACGTTCCTATCGAACCAAACGGCTATCACCGTCCCCACATGGAAGCGGTCGGTAACTCCCCGGGAATGTTCTGGGCCGAGCCGGCCTTGGTGCGCGACGCACTTGTGGAGCTCGAAGACAACGTGGACGTGTCCATCCTAGCCCTCCACTCTGGCTACGAGTATTGGAATCGTCCCAACGACATTCAGATTGCCGTTGTCGAGGCGGCCCTCGAAGGTGGTGCCGACATTATTATCGGCAGCCATCCGCACGTCCTGCAACCCGTGGAGCTGGAGCACGGAAACATGGTGCTCTTCAGTTTGGGCAACGGCGTGTTTGATATCGACGACTACGACCGGGCGTATCCAGGCCTTCCCTCGACCTTTGGTGCTATTGCCAACATCCATCTTCGTGGCGCGGAGGTGGTGGCTGCGGACTTTGTGCCTATCGTTCACCACGAAGAAGAAAACAGGCCCGTCCCGGCCGATCGAATTGGCACGGAGCTTATCGCCGCTAATCTCGGCGTGTCACCCGACGATCTACGTGTAGGTCGAGTTAATAGATTCAACACCAATACACAGGAAGTACAGTGACAACAAGACTCGCTCGCTTTTTTCTCGTCGTCGCGGCTTTGGTCGCGCTTTTTCCCCTATCCGCATCCGCCGAGGATCACATCGCGATCCCCGTCGACGATCCGGTCTATGAGGTGATCCGTGTCGCCGAGCTTCGTGGTACCGTGGCGCGGCTGTCGGCCGTTCGCCCGTACACGCGCGCGCAGGTTCTTGCTCTCCTCGACGCTATCCTGGCCAACGAAGCACGGTTTACGTCCCACGAGAGGAGTGTGGTACGCGGCCACCACAATCGCCTCGCCGGACCGAGGGAGGTCGGTGAGGTCGACCTATCGGTGGTGCCCACCGCCGGGCGGTTGGTCCACTCCGACGGCGCCGACAGACAGGTAGCTATCGGGGTCCGCATTCGGTCGAACAACACGTTGGACTTCACAAGCGCCGAGGCGTTTCACACCAACAACATCATGGACTTCTATCTGGTCGGTACGCTGTTCCCGTTTATGAGCTTTGCCGGCAACCTCGGGTTTAGTTTCGACGATCCCAACCCGGAGGCCTTTGCGCCATATGATTTCTCAAAAACCTGGGATCGATTTCACATGCTTGCCGAGATCCGAAACACCGACGTCCAAGGTTCCCTGTTTAGCATGGTGTTGGGTACCGACCTGGCCTTTTCGTTCCTCGACGACGATTTGATCCTCCGGTTCAGCCGATTCCGCCGCGACTGGGGCTACGGAAACGGAAACCTGAGTCTGTCCGAGACCGCCCGGCCATTCTTGGCGATAGAGGCATCCGCCCGGCTTGCCCCGTGGCTCAACGTCGCGCACCTGACCGGCACCCTCGCCTGGGCCGGGAACGAGGCCGGCGGCGCCCGCACCCGGGATCCGGTTGTGCCGGACGAGCGTGGCGTCACTCACTTCAAGAGCTTTGCGCTTCAGACCTTTGAGCTCTTCCCGCTGGACTGGCTCTATCTGTACGCAACCGGAAGTGTCGTGTACGCCAAATACTTTGAGCTCGGCTATCTGAGTCCGCTTTTGTACAACATCATCTATCAGAACGTGATAGGCGACCTGGACAACGCGGGTGTCGAGATCGGCGGTGCGCTTGCGATCGCGCCTTTTCTGCGTCTCCACGGCGCCCTTTTTGTCGACGAGATGGAGATCACCACGCTCGAGCTGATTTTCACACGCCCAAGGAACATGTTTGCCTATCAGCTTGGGGCTCAGGGAGACTTGCCGTTCCTTCCGCTTACCACCCTGCAATTTCAATACACAAAGATCGAGCCCTTTGTGTACAGCCACTACGACACCGGCTACCCTAACTTTTTTGCTCTTGTGGACACGACCTACACCAACGACGGCGAGAACCTCGGTTTCCGTCTTCCTCCCAACAGTGACGAATTCTTGGTCCGCGTCGAGTCCCTTGGGCTGCCCGGGCTACGTGCCGGGCTCGAGTGGCGACTTATACGCCATGGCACGAACGATCCCGATCTTGTCGGAGATCTCGCCATTTTTGGTGATGTTGCGATTGAAATGGACTACCGACGCCTCAACGCATATCCCGACAAGAGGTTCCTCTTGGACGGATTCTATGATTGGAACAATTTGATACGTATCGACGCCGACTACCGCTTCGACGAGCTGCCTCTGTCAATCCAGGGTAGCTACACGCTTGCCCATACGTTCTACCGGCCCAATGCAAGCGGTATCCCGGCACCCGATCCCGTCACGCGCCACATCGTGGACCTAAGCGTGTCGTTCTGGCACTAACGCCGCCGCTGCCGCCTCCGGACTTCGAGTAGGTCCTCGCCGCGATGCTCCACGATGGCCGCCTGCACTAGCGTGTGGCACCGATCGCGTAATTGTGTGGCGACGTGTTTGTTTGCCTCGCGCGGAACGTAGTCGGGCGAAACATCCTCGGGATACACCGGCTCGAGAAACACCACCTTCACATGTGGTGGATAGGGGAGTCGCCAACCAAAAACCCGGTGGTACCGGATGACAAGTGCGATGGGCACGACCGGAATGTTAAAACGAACTGCAAGGTCAAAGGCGCCGATCCGAAAGGGCTGGAGGACCTGTCGTCTGAGGCGCATGCGCCCTTCGACAAACATGTGCATGTACAGGCCACGAGCAAAGATGTTTGCGGCCGTTGGAATTAGCCTCTTGATCGGGTTTTCCACGGGAATGGGAAAACTCCGCATAAACCGCAGTATCGTTCCGCCGATCGGCACTGAAAAGTGACTTGTTTGGCCCGTGAAAAATGACGAGCGCGGAAACACCGAGCACAGGATAAAAAGCGGGTCTAGATACATCGTGTGGTTGCTCGCAAGGACCGCCGGCCCGGCGGGGAGGTATTTGTGACCGACGGGAGTAAGTACGTAGAACGGCGCCACCAAGATCCATCCGAGAATCTGCGTTAACCGATTTGCGAGGTAGCTCACAAACCGAAACACCGGGCCGCTGAAGATCAGCAGCGGGTAGCGGCTCCGATCCCACCGTTGGTGTTTTTGGGGGTGTTTTTTGGGGTGCTTTTGTGCACGCCTTCCCGGCGCCCCCCCGCCCGTTACTTTACTATTCGACCCTTCCACTCGTATCCCTTACCGGAGAGAGAGTCTGCCGCACTCTGCCAGGCAATTACAAGGATCAACACAAAAAGCACGGGATAGAAAAAGGGTGTGTACCACGGCATCCGTCGCTCATACACGACCGCCGCCCAGGTCACAAAAAAGAGACCGACGCCCAATGCCAGCCACGATGCCCACGCGGCTCCGACTGCGGCACCCACCGCCAACACTACCGGCGGAGCCAGCATAAAAGCGCCTACAAACACCGACAGGATGACAATCGGATACACCTTTTTGTCGAAGAAGTCGAAGATGTTTTTGGCGATGCCCTTTACAGCATTGCGGAAACCTTCGTACATCCGGCACGACACAACTGTGGCGGCATCGAGGAAGGCGACGCGCAGGCCCCGAGCCTTGGCGTAGCGTGCAATGTGAATGTCTTCACCGACCTCTCGCCGAACTTCCCTATACCCGCCGATTTGAGAAAATGCGTCCTTCCGAAACGCAATAAACTGACCGATCGCATGAGCGAAGTACTTGATTTTGGTGCGCGTTACGAGCCAAAGCGGCAGAAAAAGCGTCGTGGCCAGGTACAAGTTGGGAATGACAAGAACCTCGCCGAAGCTTTCCGCTCGCTCGTAGGCATAACCGGACAGTACATCCGCTCGCTGGTGCTCCATGTTGGCGACCACCCACGGGATGCTTTTGTGTGTGTGATGAGTATCGGCGTCCGTAAAAAGCAGAATGTCTCCGTCGGCCGCCTCCGCGAGCTGCTGCATCGCGTGAGGTTTGCCGTTCCAGTCCGTCGGAAGCTCTTTTCCCTGAATGCCCCGGACGCGCTCGTTCGAAGCGGCAAACCCTTCGATGATCTTCCACGTGCCGTCTTCGGAGTTGTCGTCCAGGATTAGAATCTCGTAGTTGTCGTAAGCTTGATCGAGCAGCGACGTGATGCACGACTCGAGTCGGTCCTCCTCGTTTCGCGCCGGGACGAGAACGGAAACCTTTGGACCGGTCTTCGGCGCCGTCCGGCGAGTGGCAACGCGGAGAAAGAGAATGTTTGAGGCCGAAAGCAAGAGCGAGTACACCGACGTCAGGAAAACAAAAAAGAAATACCAGCCAAATGGTTCTGTAATCGGGTAGAAAAGCATATGTCGTCGTGGTCCTTGTGCGGTGCGACGAAGTCTATCACCGTCGCCTTGCGTAGTCCAACGCCGTTGTTGACGTCGAACCGGGGCGCGCCTACTATTCCCGATAGTTGATTTGATACGCGCGACGGCGCCGGATTCACAACCAATAAGCCGGCTCGGGTCGTGGGTGACATTCTGATGGTCTAATCAGCCGGACTGGTCAGCCGGACTGGTCAATAGGAGGAGCAGCATGGCGCTTGGGAGAAAACTTCGATACGGAATGGTGGGGGGCGGTCCCGATGCGTTTATCGGCGGCGTGCACCGAATTGCCGCCGCGATGGACGGCAAAATGGAGCTTGTGGCCGGCGCCTTTTCATCTAAACCGGAGAAATCAAAGCAACAGGGTGAGGCACTATTTCTCGACCCAAAGAGAGTTTACGGGTCCTACCAAGAGATGGCGGAACAAGAGGCCCTGCTCCCGGCAGGCGAACGAATCGACTTTGTTTCAGTTGTAACTCCGAATAATGTTCACTTTCCCGTGGCCAAGGCCTTTATCGAGGCGGGATTCCACGTGGTTTGCGACAAACCGATGACACAAACCCTCGAAGAGGCCGAAGAGCTTGTTCGATTGGTAAAGCAGCATGACGTCGTTTTTGCGCTCACCCACAACTACACCGGTTATCCGATGGTCAAGCAGGCGCGGGCTATGGTCAAAGCAGGACAACTCGGCGTCGTCCGAAAAATCGTCGTGGAGTATCCTCAAGGGTGGCTCGCCACCGCCGTAGATGCGGAAGGAATGAAGCAGGCGAGCTGGCGTACCGACCCGGCACAGGCAGGTGTATCGTCGTCCATGGGCGACATCGGCAGTCACGCGGAGAACCTCGCACGGTACATCACCGGCCTCGAAATCGAGTCCATGATCGCCGACCTCACGACCTTTGTTCCCGGCCGACGTCTCGATGACGACGGGAATATCCTTATTCACTACAAGGGCGGGGCCCGTGGCATCTTGTACGCCTCGCAGATCTCCGTGGGGGAGGAGAACTCGCTCTCGATTCGGGTGTATGGGGAGAGCGGGCGTCTCGAGTGGCGCCAGGAAGATCCGAACCACCTCTTGTATCAAACAATAGACGGTCCACGGCAGATCTACAGCCGGGCGAGTGCCTATAACACAAGCGTGGCCAACGAGGTCACACGCATCCCGGCGGGCCACCCGGAGGGATTTCTGGAAGCGTTTGCCAACATCTACCTCAAGGCGGCGGCGACAATCGCGGCCCGGCTGTCGGAAGAGGCGCCCTCAGATAACGACCTCGACTTTCCCACTGTGGAGGACGGGGCTATCGGGGTAAACTTCATCCACAAGGCCGTGGAGAGCAGCCAAAAGGCCGCGTGGATCGACGCCTCGTATACCGTTTGAACCACGCATGGGTCACTCCAGGCGGTCCAACTCCTCGTTTGCAAATGAGTTAAGAGGGTAGAGCTCCAGAGCCCTGCGAAGATAGCGCCGGGCCTCCGCATCGCGACTTAGCTTTCCCAGAGCAACACCGATGCCGGAAAGGATGTTAAACCGGTCGTCTTTTTCGATGTTTGGCTTTTCGAGTGCCTCGCGCATAAGACGAACTCCCTCCGACGGATTGCCTCCGAAGATCGGCGGCGGATACACCTTGGCGCTTGCGAGGATGATAATGGCCTTACCGTTGTCCGGGTCGAGCTCGATAGCCTCTTGGGCGAGCGGCCCCACGCGTGGACCGTTGATAATTGTGTAGCCAAGACCCCGCACCAAACAGAGCTGACTGATGGTGTCGCTTTGTAGACGGAGGAGCTCACTTGTCCGTTGTGCTTCAAGTGCCGACTCGATTATCTCCAGGCCCGCGGTATAGTGGCCGTCGGCTTGATCGTTTTGCTCCACCGCCTGCCACGCGCGGCCCATCAAGTACTCGATTCGTCCGATCCAATAAGCCAGCTGAGTGTCGCCGAGCGTACCCTCGCGATGGGCCCGGCGTGCCTGCCGAAGCGCCCTCCGGTAGGGCTCACCCAGGCCCGCAGGATCGTCGCTGTTGTAGGTGCGGTCGCGTAACTCAACGTATGAGAGCTGATAATCTGTAAGTGCGGACTCATCGGCCTGAGCATTTACCGATAGAGCTACGGTCACTATCGCCATAGAGGCGAAGAACAGGCGAAACATCACGATGTGGCGAGTCTATCACCCTAACGCACGAGTCTCCACGGTGTGGCTTATGCCGGCTCCCAACGACGCCCGTCCACACTCCTCCACGATGAGGGTATCCCGCTAGGAGTACTCCGCTGTGTTGCACCTTCGCGATCGAGTAGCAGTTCCATTTCCGACAGGGTCACCACACCACTCAACGCGTCGTACACTTGTGTGGTATTGGCTCCGGCCATACACGCCACGTCTGCCGCTCGTTCGATGGATCTGCCGGCGAGCAGCGCCGCCAAAAAACCTGCGATGCTGCTGTCGCCCGCTCCTGTGGCCGAGCGAACATCCCCAACCAACAAGGAAGGAGCAAACAAACGTCGATCAGACCAGGCCGAGATATTCAAAGGGGTCGCATTTCCCATACGGGCCATGCGGTCCGTGCCTGCGGACGACAAGAATAGGCCGTGTTTCCCGCACTTGATACCCGCCAGGGCCACACCGAGCGCGAGAAGCTCGGCTGCGAGGTCTTCTACAATTGAGAGGTCCACGACGTCCAGAATCTCCTTGCCTCCCGACGTGCTGTTTATCTCGGCATACCGCGCCGGGTCCAACATGTACAGAGTCTCCTCGAGGCTAGGCAGAAAGATATCCGTGTAGGGAAGTGTCTCCTCAAGGATCCGGCGCCACGGCGCGCGTCCCGCGGGAGAGTCTAGTCCGGGAAACGCCATGTCTAAGGAGGTGGTAACGCCAAGTTGCCGAATCCTCCGCATGATCTCGACCAACTCGCGGCCGTCATGCTCAAACATCCCTGCCATGAGGGGCGGATACCCGAAGTGGAAGAGGCGACTCCCTTCAACCAGACCATAGTCAATATCGGAGGCCAAAAAACGATCGTTCGAGCCGCGGTAATGGAGAAAAATCCGATCCGTGCCCGGCGGCACGAGGACGACCGTGTAGGAGGTACCGACGCCGTCAATGGTCGCTACTCCCGATGTGTCGCCGTACTTCCCTACGAGGTCGCGTACAATCTCTCCAAAGGCGTCATCGCCCACCGAGCCCATAAGGAGGGTGTCGACACCCATAATGCTCAAAGCAATGCCCGTATTGGAGACCGCGCCGCCGGTTGACAGCTCAATCCCGTCCATCGCTACGAGTTTTCCCGGCGCGAGTACCGTGCTCAGATCCGTCGAAAGGTCCGACGGGAACATCGGAGTGATGTCAAGGCAAAGATGCCCCGCTACGATTGCGTTCGGTTTGCGACTGCTGTCCAAGGCGTGTGCTCCCTGAACTGGTGAGAAGAATGTGTTTTCGAGACCACCGAGTTCGTGGCAACTCTAACCCCGCCGACGCTAACGCCTCAAGGACCCCACGTCGAAACCAGCTGCGACATGGATACGACCATGGAAGAGTCTTCTGAAACTGAATCTCAAGACCGGCGGGTTTTGGGCTATCGCATCGCTTTTACGCGCCCCCGACTTGCAGTCACGGCCTGGTACCCCAGGCACACTACCGGCGGTCGGACTCGAACCGACACACCCTTGCGGGCGGCAGATTTTGAGTCTGCTGCGTCTACCAATTTCGCCACGCCGGCTGGAAGGCTGCCATTCTAATAAACCGTTCAGGCGATTTCAAGCGCGGGAACTGATCCCCAACTGATCCGAAGAGTGAGTGACCGAGCGATGTAACTCTCTGATCGGCGTGAAATTGGCAGGCTTCGAGCATCCAGCCGAGTTGTCCCGAATAAGCAGCCGAGTTGCCTCGGCAAACCGACGGGCAAAGCGCTCCGGTGCCGTATTGTCCTTCCCGCAGTTTTACACTTTTTGTACCACGTGGTGCTCTTTGTATCCCGTGTTGTCAGATCAACCCGCGGGAAACGACCAATCTCATCACGTGCTCCACCGTCGAAATATCCATATCGACCGCGAAGTCGTTGATCAGCTCTTTGATGTAATCGAGTTCTTCGTCGGAAAAGCCTGCCGAATTGTCCAGGTCGCGGCTGAACAAATCCACAACATCGGCTAGATGGTAGCCGACGGTAAACAATGTGTCGCAGTCGCCGGTGTCTACCGTGTCCAGGTAGCGCGCCTTTAGGTCCTCCACGAGTGGCGGCGGATTGCCACGCATTGCCCTGGTAAAGGCCAGATCGATCTCAGTGAGGATCTGCTCGCCGGTCAGTTCCTTTCTTCGACTGTCAATTCGCTTGATGGTCTGTTCGTACATGCCGTCCGTGCTTGGTGATTGTTTTGCTTACGTGAACCCGTCGGCAAATGCTGAGGGGAGTGAAATGGTAACCGTTGTTCCCGAGTCGTCGAGGTGTGTCGACGACGTGATGGAAACCGATCCTCCGTAGGCATCAACGAAGCTTTTGACCAAAAGCATGCCGAAACCTGTCCCGGTTTCTCCGTCGGTGCCGGGTCGGGTGGTGGCGCTTTTTGCGTCAAACAGCTTTTCCACCAGCTCCGGCGGAATTCCCACACCACGATCGGTGATCGCCACGGCAACCTTGCCGTCGGTTTCCGAAGCTTCGACCCGGATGACCGAACTGCTCGGCGAAAACTTTACCGCGTTGGAGAGTACGTTGGTGAGAACCGAATTCGCTAGGGAGGTGGGTTCGGCAAGAACGGCCAAGTCGTCGGCTACAACCGTCTCAATGCGGACGCCTTTTTGACTCCGCCGAGGTTCGATTACGTGCAACGCTCGGTCCAGAGACTCAGCCACTGATACCGGCTGAAGATCGAGTCGTGTTTTGCCCGATTCAATTGCCTCTCCCGCCCTCACCAGGTCCAGCATCCGTAAGGTTTCGTCGATGCTTTCACGCACCTCGTTTTCGCTGAGAAGAGCGGTCGCCGGCGTCCCAACGGAGCCCACGGACAGGGCCGGTCCCAGGCTCGCGGCCGCTCGAATCGCCGATACCGCATTGCGAATGTCGTGACTCAACAGATGGATCAGGTTCCGACGACGGGCGTTGCTTTGCTCCAGATCGCGATTCGTAGCCCGGAGCTGATCCTCCGCAGCACGTATCCGCGATTCGTAGCGGCCAACGATGGTCCGCGACACCAAAAACACCGCGACACTGACGGTAAGCGCTATGATCAGGCTAAACGGCGCCACCCGCATCGCGGATTCCATTGCCCGCCGGCGGACAATCGCCATACTCTGGTGGACGAAGATGCGATCACCCTCAACTCCCATGGGAACTGCAGCGACTATCTCTTCGACGCCGGATCGCTCCACGACGGCGCGGATTGTGCCCGATGGGAGTGTTTTGTACTGCATGCTCTCACCGTCCATCACAAACACAGTACCCGCGAATTCCTTGTTCTCCGTCAACATCGACGTCGGAGCAGCGAGTAAGTCGCCGTGCGCGTCGGCAACACACACAAAACCGCCGTTGGGCAATCGGAGCCGATTGCATATCTGCTGCAAGAGCGGTAGGTAGTTTTCTCGATCGCCGGCTTCCGGCTGCAGGTCGGAGATCACCTCGAGGATTGCGCCTGCAATTACGTCGTTGTCCGCCTGAATCTGATTCACCAGCTCTCGGCGTAGTCCTTCATAGATCAAAGCCACATGGATAACCGAAGCTGCCAGAAGCACGACGAGTACACTCCCGGCCACAAGCCCGGGAAGTCGAGGGCGACGGTTTTGGTTTGTTGTTGTGTCTCCACTCACGGGGGTTCTCACCCCCAAGTATACGCGTCGTGGGATTGGGTGTCAGGGCGTCTGCTTATTGACGAGTCGCTCGGCCCCCGCCTAAGATGTCGACGGACATGGCAATACAGACGACCGGTCCTCTAGCGGTTATCGGCGACTACACGTTTTCTGAGGGACGTCTCGGCATTCATCCCAATGACGGCTTTGACCTCGGTCTTATGACGACCGAATACGCCGTGGACGTCTACGCGGGGTCCGCCGGTGCGGAGGACTTTCCATCGGATCAGACCCCGGTTGCGGGAACCATCTATCTCAAAAATGAGTGTCGTGCAGGGACTGTCGAGATGAGTCTCAAGACGGCTCAACGGCTCAGTAACCCCAAGAAGGTCCGACTCGCCCACGAAGACGGTAAGATCCTGATTCTGCCGGCCCAATGAGCCGGCGGCGCCGATTCTTACCGGCATTGCTCCCGGTGTGCCTTCTGATGCTGGCCGGGTGTCCGACCATTCCTGACGGTGATATCGACCAGGGCCCGGAACTCCCGCCGGTCTCACCCGACCGCGGTGCACTTCCGTACGCGGTCGCGGCCGCCGATGCGGTGGGGGATCCGTTTTCCCAGGCATTTGTGTACACGAGCATCGCCGAGGCGTACATCGAGTCGGGCCTGCCGGAGCAGGCGGCACTTGTGCTCCGAAGAGCATTTTCACGTGTTTCCGCCCTGCCGAACCAACCCGGCCGAACGGAAGTGCTGGTCGAACTGGCAACGGGATATTTCCGCGCCGATCGTGCGGATATGGCGGTGCCAATTCTCGAGAATGCCCTTGCGGCGGCCCAAGGAATCGACGACGACTTCAGTCGTGGCCTTTTGATCCAGGGCATTATTGAGGCGGCTTTTCTCGGAGGCGACGCAGCCGCGGATGTTCTTCGAGATGCCGTGCTGTCGGTCTATGTGATTCAAGATCTATGGACTCGCGTTTCCATACTCGTCGACGTGGCCCGGCGATACCAAGAGTCGGGATTGGGACGCGGCGTGTCAAATCTGCTCCAGCAGGCGCTCCCCGCGGCCACCGGACTGGAAAACCCATGGCAAAAGGCTGCCGCCTTTTCGGAGATCGCCGGGCGTTACGCCGGCGCCGGCGAGCGCGATCAGGCACTGCAGCAAGCCCGCCGAGCCGTGCGTGAGATAAACTCCGTTACTGTTGTTACGCGTACCGAGGAAGATGCTCGCCACCTCCTAACGGTCGGCAACAATCTCGTCGCCCTCGGGCTCTTCGACGAGGCAGTGTCTGTCGTCCAGACGATTGAGTTCCCCTACTTGCGTGCCGGGGGGCTTGCCGAGATCGGACGCCGTCAAATCGAAGCGGATTTGCTCAGCTCCGGGAACCTCCTGCTCGCCGCAGCTACAAATCTGCTCGTCCGTGAGCCGTCTTTGTACCGGCGTGCCCTGGGCCAAGCGGACTTGAGCGTTGATTACCTCGAAGTCGGAAATCGACAACTCGCTCTCGTGAATGCGACGAGTGCGCTGGAGCTCGCGTCACAGATCGAAGACCAGTACGAGCGTAGCGAAGTGCTGACGCAAGTTGCGCGTGTTTACATCAGAATAGGAGACACTCCCACGGCGGTAAGCGTCATGGGCGGAATCGAGGACGGGTACATCCGATCTTCGAGCCTCGCTTCGATTGCGCAGTCCCTGACATCCGAAGTCGAGTACCACAACATCGCGCCGACCCTGTACGAGGCGGGGCTTCGGAGTGCCGACCAGGCAGAGTACCTCCAAGACGGCTTGTACGCTACCATCGCCGAGGGCTTTGCGTCTGCGGCGGCGCCGGCTCGCGCTGTGGAGGCCGCGACACGTATCCGTGACCTATACTCCCTCTCGGTCGCGCTTGCCGGGATCGGGCGGTACGTCCCGCCCGGAACGGCCATCGAAGCGTTTCGCCGCCTCGAGGAAGCGCTTAGCTCCGCGTGGCCGGAGGTGTACGGTTCTTAGGGCGGACAAACCCGTGGTCACGCGTTCAGCGGCCGTCCGCAAGCCCCGCCGACGCCCGGTACCGCCTTTCGCACCCCGCACGCGCCGCCGGCCCCGAGACTCACGTGCCGCCGATTACCGTGCCCTCGAACGGCCTGCCGCGGAGCATCGCGGCGATGTTTTCGAGATTGCGTCCGTCTCCCACGACAACCTGCAGCCCGCCTTCATGCGCTCTGGCCGCCGCGATCGGATCGAAGGGCAGATTGCCCCCCGGGGTCCACGTGTTGCCCACCATGCTCCGGAAGGCTTTCCACGAGAGAGTTTCGAGCGGTTTTGCCGCCGGGTTGGTCTTTGGGTCGCTGTCGTAGACGTATGCTATGTTCGACAGGTTATAGACCCGCCTCGCATGGAGATGTTCCGCGAGGAGCACAGCATCAAAGTCCGTGGAGAACCCCGGCTTCCAACCTGAGCCGACAAGGACGTGGCCGGTGAAGCGGGGTGTCGAAGAGGGGTCGGTAACAACCGGGTCTTCACAGAGGTCTCCCAAGCCATGGCGTACCAGCGTCGCGTTGAGTTTGGTTGCCGCAACGCCTATCCAGTCGAGTGCCTCGTCCGGGATATCGGGACGAATCGATCGGCAGGCCGATTGATACGCGCGCGCCGGCCCGCCACCGCCCACAACCAGGACCACGCGGTCGTCGGGACAATCAGCAAAGTGACGGCGCAGCATCTCGAAAAACGCGCCAATATACGCGGAATCGATCTCGTTCGGAACCAGGATTGATCCCCCGAGGGACAAGACGTGGACGGTGCTCATATGGTCGTGAGTGTACCATCATTCCCGCCGGCGGAGCCACAAACCTTGGGTAATGTCACGAACCTTGATGCGCGAAATCACGCAAGTGCATACTTTGG
>CAZFLD010000001.1:89247-149292 GCA_964519835.1 uncultured Spirochaetales bacterium | reverse complement strand
CTTTTGTGGACCCGCCGCCGGTGGATGCGCCGACACCGGCCTGCGCCTCGGGCGCCGCAGGTGGTTGCGCGGCCGCGGCAGACGCCGGTCGGGCTACGGGCGAGGCTTTTTCGGCGGCCGGGGCCACAGGTTCCTCGGCCGGCGTTTTGTCCGCCTGTTTGCCGGCGTCACCGCCGCCGGCGGCCTCGGCCTGGGCCACGAGGTCGGCTACGTCCTCCCCGGACTCTCCGATCACCGCAATCGGGTCGCCCACTTTGGCGGAGCTTCCCTCGCCCTTAACGATCTTCAGGAGCGTTCCCTCTTGCGTGGCTTCGTAGTCCATTGTCGCCTTGTCTGTTTCGATCTCACACAAGACGTCGCCGGCGGCCACAGATTCGCCTTCTTTTTTCTTCCACGCGACAATTGTGCCCTCCTCCATCGTCGGAGAGAGAGCGGTCATCAATACATGCTCGGCCATCGAACTACCCCCCTAGAGATACGCGACCTTTTTAACCGCGTTCACAATCTTTTCAACCGTTGGCTGAACCTGGAGCTCCATGGCGTGGTTATACGGCATGGGCACGTCCTCGGACGAGACAAGCTCCACTTCAGCATCCAGATCCTCGAAACAGTTCCGTGAAATAAGCCACGCGACATGACTACCGACGCTGGCGATGGGCCATGACTCGTCTACCACAACAGCGCGGTTAGTTTTTCGGACCGATGCATAAACCGCCTCTTCGTCGAGAGGCCGAATCGACCTAAGGTCGACAACCTCAACACTCACACCCTGCTTCTCGAGCTCTTCCGCAGCATCAAGAACCATGCGGACGGGCTTCGAAAACGTCACGATGGTTGCGTCCGTTCCCTCACGCTTGATGTCGGCTTTGCCTATGGGGACAACGTACTCCTCTTGCGGCACGTTGCCTTTCCAGCCATAGGACATCTCGCTTTCGAGCACCACAACAGGATTGTCTTCTCGGATTGCGCTCTTGAGCAGGCCCTTTGCATCGTACGGAGTTGCGGGCGCAACCACCTTCAGGCCCGGAATATGGGCGTAAAAGCTCGCCAACGCTTGGGAGTGCTGAGAGCTCAAGAACTCGGCAGGCCCGTTAGGACCGCGAAACACGATGGGCACCTTGAGCTGGCCCCCGGACATGTGGCGCATCTTGGCCGCGTTGTTGATGACTTGATCCATGGCGAGGATAGAGAAGTTAAAGGTCATCCACTCCACAACGGGCCGAAGCCCGCCGAGGGCCGCTCCGACGCCGACGCCGGTGAAGCCGAGCTCGGCAATGGGCGTATCCACGACGCGTTTTGGACCGAACTTGTCCAAGAGGCCCCGGGTAACTTTGTAGGCGCCGTTGTACTCGCCCACCTCTTCGCCCATGATAAGGACTCGATCGTCCCGACTCATCTCCTCGTCCAGCGCCTCGTTTAGGGCGTCGCGAATGGTAAGAACAGGCATCTTAGAATCCTCCTAGGCGTAGATGTCTTCGTACATTGAGTCGATGGGCGGCTGCGGGCTTTCCTCGGAAAAGTCCACGGCTTCCTGAACGACTTTTTTGACCTTGTCGTCGATCTCTTTGTAGCGGTCGTCCGAGATAAGCCCGGCCTCTCCCATGTAGGTGCGCAGCACGAGAATGGGATCCTGCTCTTTGTAGGCCTCCAACTCGTCCTTTGTGCGATACTTCGCCGGGTCGCTCATTGAGTGACCCTTGTACCGATAGGTCTTAACGTCCAACAGGAAGGGGCGGCGCTCCTTTCGCACCACCTCGGCAACCTCGGAGATGCTTTCATAGACGGTCAAAACGTTCATGCCGTCTACCGTTCGGCCCTCGACGTCGTATCCGGAGCCCTTTACCGCAAAATCCTCCACGGCGGAGACCCGTTTCACCGCCGTCCCCATTCCGAAGTGGTTGTTCTCGACAAGATAGATGACGGGAAGATTCCACACCGATGCGAGGTTCATGGACTCATGGAAGGCGCCTTGGTGGATGGCACCGTCGCCAAAAAAGCACAACGTGACGCCGCCGTTCTCCGTGTATGCCTGGGAGAGGGCTACTCCGGTGGCGACCGGGATCTGCGCTCCGACGATACCGTTGCCGCCGAGCATGTGTTTTTCGGCGTCGAACATGTGCATTGAGCCGCCCTTTCCGCGGGAGCAGCCGGTAACCTTCCCGTAGAGCTCGGCCATCACGACCTTAGGATCCATACCACAGGCAATCGCGTGGCCGTGGTCTCGGTAGGCGGTTAGCACGTAGTCCTTTGTAAGATCGATGGCATGCACCGCGCCGACTGCAACGCCTTCTTGGCCATTGTATAAGTGACAGAAGCCGCCGATTTTTTTGAGGCCGTACATCTGCGCGGCTTTTTCTTCGAATCGGCGAATCAACAGCATCTCTTCTAAAACCGAGAAAAGAAACTCGTTTGTATACTTGCTCAGGTCCACCGAGGGTGTCTTCTGATTGCCCACGTCTTACTCCTCGTTTAATCGAACAACGGCCTTCTCGCCTGAAATCGGCTTGAAGTACGTAATCTCTTCTATAACCGTTTCCAACACGATGAGGTCCCCGGGGTCGGAATTCAGCTTCCAAAAGACACCAAGATTGCCGCCGATCGCCTCTTGAATGTCGGCCTGGGTGGTAGGGCTGTCGATGATCTGCACTGCGCCGTTTACCGTTACCACTTCATCGAGTTGTTTTGTTTGAAGCATCCACTCGACATGAGGATTTTTCTCCAGCTGCGCCGCCTTGCCGAACTTCGGCGACGTAACGGCGTACAAAAAACCCTCCCTGCCGCGGACCACCGCGGGCGTCATCCACCGCATTCGCGGTTTGCCGTCGGTATCGACGGTGGCCAAGATCGCGACCTTTGCGTTCTCGAGAACGCGCTCCATGACAAAAAGTATCGAACGTTTATCCACACAAACCTCCCCAAAAACGTTTTTTACCCTGTAGCTATGCCGGCTGTGCCTGCGACAATGCCCTGCGGTAGGCACCAAGATCAAAGTACTTGCCGACCATCCCCCCAAAAGGCCCAGGCGAACCGGATATAGCCTGCACGATACCCCGGTCCACGAGCAAGGTCATTGTACTGTCGGGATTCGAAATATCAACCGTAAGTTGAACCGTAAACCGCGGCGTCTTGCCGTACAGCCACTCCAAAGAACGGTGCCTGCTCACAAGCGCCTCGGTGCCTGCCGCCGCGTCGTCCGCGTCCACATCGATAACGGGACCGCCGTAGCGCCACACAAAGGCGTCGGCAAGCGCCCGCCCGAGCGACGCCACCGTCGGGGCATCCGTGACGTTGGGCGCCGCCGGCACCTTGCCTGGGCCGCGGCGGCCGGCGGCTCCGTCGGGGCTCGCGACGGCGAAAAAGTCGGCGAGGTTCGCCACCCGGGCAGGCCGGGAGGCCACCGCGTGGGTCACCACCGGCGGCGGAGAGCGCCGGAGCGCGTCGCGCAGACACAAAAGGTCGGCGTTGACCAGTACGGTGCCATGATGCAGGCTCCGCCGCGCGCCGGATCTGCTGGAGGCGCCGGTGGTGTCCGCCGAAGCAGGCGTGCGCGCCGGCGCCGGCGCCGCACCCTTGTGGGCCAGGGCGATGCCGCCGATCTTCGCGCCGCCGATCAACAGGTCGCCGAAGCCGCTCAGAGTTACCGCTGGGCGTGCCGCGATTATGCCATCGACCACATCTCGCACAAGCCCGAGGTTCTCCGCCTTCACAAAAAGAGTACCGTCAACGAGAAACGAGTAGTTGAGGTTTCCGCGGTCGTGAAACACGGTACCACCTCCTGAAATGCGCCGTAAGAGCGGCAATCCCAACGTAAAAAGACGGTCGGGATCCGTCTCTACCCAGGGGTTCTGGTGTTTTCCCATGACGACGCAGGGAGTATTACTATAAAGAAGGAGGCGCCTGTGGCCCGGCTGCGTGGCCGCAAAAAGCTGCTCCTCCAAGCTCAGATTGACATAAGGGTCGTCTGAAGCGCTCACAAGAGCACATTTCGCCGGGAGCGTCTCGATGTCGGCCTGCTTCACCGGCCTAATGTACTGACTTGCCACTCAATTGACATCGGCGCGGGCTTTAGTATCATCGAATCATCCGAAATTGAGCCGGGTCGCCCCCGGCCCCTACACGGGGAAATAGCTTATTAGTATAATTAGGTATCGATAATTGATTACCTAACGTGAGGGAGAGGAGGCGCCGTGTTCCAAAAACAAGTTATCATGAGACGAGTCCTAATCTCGCTGGCCCCGATTTTTTTGTTTTCGATCTATCTCTACGGCTGGCGTGTTCCGGTGCTCGTTGGTGTGGTCTTCCTCTTTGGAATCCTCACCGAGTTTGTCATGGAGCGGACTCGTAAAAAGAAAGTAAGCGAAGCCGTCCTTGTAACGTGTGCGCTGTTTGCCCTGTCGTTGCCTCCCGTAACGCCGGTGTGGGTGGCAATCGTGGGAATCGTGTTTGCGGTGTTCCTGGGGAAGGAGGTGTTCGGCGGCTTTGGACGGAACGTTTTTAACCCGGCCATAACCGGGCGCGCATTTGTCTATATCTCCTTTCCCACGCTCCTGCAAACGACATGGATGGTACCGGGTTCCTTTGGGACACTGGGCATCAACGGAGTAGATGGAGTAACAGCCGCTACGCCGCTGGAGATTCTCCGAGGGACGGCCGAGGGACAGGTCGAATGGCTGGATCTTCTCTTGGGAATCCGCGCCGGATCGATCGGAGAGAGCTCGATTCTCCTTATCGTAATCGCGGCGATCTACCTCATCGCGACAAAGACCGCCAACTGGAAGCTAATCGTCTCGACGTTTGTAACGGCACTCGCCTTCTCGGCGATCTTCTACTTCACGGGCTTAGTCGATGTTCCACCCCATCTCTACATGATGAGCGGAAGTATCATGTACGTTGTGGTGTTTATGTCCACCGACCCCGTTTCGGCGCCGAATAAGCCGATTTCCCAGTGGGTGTACGGATGTATCATCGGCGGTGTATCGATGCTTGTGCGCACATTCTCGGGATTTCCCGAAGGCACGACCTTTGGAATCCTCATGGGCAACGTCTTCGCAAGCCTTCTCGATGAGATTTTTCCAAAGGCCAAAAAGAAAACGGCCAAAGCTCCGGCAAAGAAAACCTCCTCGAACAAGACCGCCCCCCAGGGCGCAATTGAGCAGCCCGCGGCGGAAAGGAAGGGAGCATGAACCGAGAACGATTTCTCTATACCGTCTTATTTGTGTCGATAACAGCATTTGCCTTTGTCTTCCTGCTCTCGCTTACAAACCAGGCGACCATCGAGCAGGTTGAGCTCAACCAGCAAATCGCCCGCGAGCGGGCCATACTACAGGCTCTGACAATTGCCCCTCGCGACGACGACGGCAACCTAATTGACGCCGAAGTGCCCCAGGTCTTTGACGAACGGGTCACGGCCGACAAGGAAAACGGTCGCTTTGTGGCAACCATCGAAGGCCAAACGGTTTGGGCAAAAGAGTTTGCGGGAAGCGGCCTGTGGGGCACCATCACCGGCGTATTGGCGGTCTCTTCCGACCTGAGTGAAATCGTCGGTTTGGAAATCGTCAGCGACAACGAAACCCCCGGCCTCGGCGGCCGTATCAACGAGCCGTGGTACACAAATCAGTGGGAGGGTGAGCGGATTCCCGACGACGGCGCCATCGCGCTAACGGCCCAATCCCAGGAAGGCGACGAGGACAAGGACAACGGAATGGTCGACGGCATCACCGGCGCGACCCGTACCAGCGAGTCGATGGTACGAATCGTCACAAATCAGCTCTTGGAGCTTCAGTCGGAAAACGTTCAAGACGCATTCGAACAACTTGAGTCTACCGGGGGCAACTCATGAGTAATCAAAGTACTCCAACCACGGTCGGCGGCATTCTCAAAAACAACCTCTGGCATCAGAACCCGATATTTATGCAGGTCCTCGGAATTTGCTCGGCGCTGGCCGTCACCAACCTGCTCTCCAACACGGTTATCATGACGTTAGGCGTTGTTTTTGTTACGGGCATGTCCAACCTGACCGTGAGCATTCTCAAAAAGCTCATGCCGCGTAAGGTTCGTATGATCGTGCAAACCCTGATCATCGCTTTCTACGTCATCATAGTGGACATAGTGCTCAAGGCGTTGTTACCCGCGATAAGTCGGAGCTTAGGCCCTTACGTCGGTCTGATTATCACAAACTGCATTATTATGGGCCGCGCGGAAGCGTTTGCTCAGTCCAATCCACCCATCCGATCCCTCTGGGACGGTGTTACAAGCGGCATGGGCTACATGGGTGTGCTTTTGGTTATCGCCTTTGTCCGAGAGCTCTTTGGTTTCGGCTCACTTATGGGTGTGCAGATCCTCGGCGACTGGTGGGTACCCTGGACCATTATGGTCATGCCGCCGTCGGCGTTTTTTCTGCTGGGCGTTATCATCTGGGCCGGCAAATCAATCATGAATAGAGAGGGGGCTCCCGCATGACGCCGATTGTTCATCCTTTGTCACTCTTTTTTGCATCGATCCTCACAAGCAATATCCTCCTCGCAAACTTTTTGGGGATGTGCTCGTTTATCTCAATTTCCAAAGACATAAAGGCCGCGAGCGGCCTCGGCATGGCGGTGACCGTTGTTTTGACAATAACCGCCGCCATCAACTGGGCGGTTCTGCAGCTTCTTATAGCCTTGGGGATCGAGTACTTGCGGTACATCGTGTTTATCATGGTCATCGCAGCGGTCGTGCAGATGCTCGAAATGATCATCGATCGTGTCTCTCAGACCCTGTACATGAACCTGGGTATCTTTCTGCCGCTTATCACCGTTAACTGCGCAATCCTTGGTGTTTCGCTCTTTGTCGAGATTCGCAACTACAGCTTTGTGCAGTCGGTGATCTACGGATTGGGCTCCGGCCTCGGTTGGTGGCTCGCCATTATGCTTCTCTCTGCTATCCGGAAGAAGTTTGAAAAGGCGCCGATCCCCAGTGGTCTACAGGGCGCCGGCATCACAATGATCACCATTGGCTTTATGGCCATGGCGTTTATGGGTTTCTCCGGCATGCTCAGCGTTCAATAGGGAGGTAGACCGTGGACATTGTTCAAGCGTTAGTAGCGCCTGCGGCAATTGCAGGCATAAGCGCCGTTCTCGGCGCTCTGATATCGATCACCGACAAGATCGTAAACAACTACGGTCAGGTGGTCATAGATATCAACGGAAAGAGGAAAATCGAAGTAGCCGGAGGCGGAAACATGCTTGTGACCCTCGCAGAGCAGGAAATCTACATTCCATCCGCCTGCGGCGGCCGGGGCAGTTGTGGTGAATGCAAGGTGAAGGTCACCTCCGACGTCGGGCCCCATCTTCCTACGGAGATTCCCTATCTTACTAAGGAGCAGATCGACGACAACGTGCGTCTTTCCTGTCAGGTAAAGATCAAGGAAAACGTCGACATCGAGGTTCCCGAGCACCTGTTCAACATTAAGAAGGTCGTGGGAACGGTTGAACGCATAAAAGACGTTACTCACGACATCAAAGAGGTTCTCTTCCGCCTGCCGGAAGACGTCGAGGTCGACTTCACTTCCGGGCAGTACGGCCAGATAGAAGTGCCACCCTACGGACAGGTCAAGACCCCCACCATGCGAGCATACTCCATGTCGTCGCCACCGTTCGACAGTAACCACTTGGAGTTTTTGATTCGCCTGGTTCCCGGCGGCATCGTCACGACCTACGTCCATGAGCATCTCCAAGAGGGTGACAAGCTGAACATCGTCGCCCCCGTGGGTGAGTTTCATGTCCGCGACACCGAGGCCCAGATGATCTGTGTGGCGGGCGGTTCGGGCATGGCCCCGTTTAAGGCGATTTTTAACGACATGGTCGAGTCCGGAGAGATCGAGACACGAGATGTCTGGTACTTCTTTGGCGCCCGGACCAAAAAAGACCTTTTCTACACGGACTGGCTCGCGGAGCTCGACGGCAAATACGAGAAGTTCCACTTTGTGGCCGCCCTTTCGGAGCCCCAGCCGGAGGACAATTGGGAGGGCGCGACCGGTCTGATCACGGAAGTGTTGGCGAACTATCTAGACAACACGATCTCAAAGGATCGCGAGAAGGAAGGTTATCTCTGCGGAAGCCCGGGCATGCTCGACGCCTGTATTGCCGTGATGCGCAAGTTTGATATGCCTGAGGAAAAGATATACTTCGATAAGTTCGCGTAACTACGCTACACTCTATATTGCGAGGTGCCAAGCTATGAAAATGTCGCCGGAACTCACCAAGGCACAGGAGAACATGCAGCCGGGGGTCATCACCTCCGACGGGTTTCTTGGCCACGATAAGCGGCCGATTGTGGACATCATTCAGGACGACGAGCAGGCGATGGCCAAACTGGGTCTGGATTTCGGGGATACCGCCGTCACGTTACAGCACCTCATGGACGAGGGCCGCAAGGGGCTCGGTGAGCCCGTCACCGTAGACGGCAAGTGGATTGTGCAGGTCTACGAGGCTCGCGGATTTTTGGCTTCTCCATTTGAGGACGGCATTTTCCGGAAGGTTAACGCGATTGTGCAGCGCTCCGTTGGGGGCCGGGCGGAGGGGGAGAGGCTCTTGTATTCGGAGCTCTCCCTCAACTTGATGGAGAAACACCACTTCCTGCAAGGCGAGGGCTCTCCGTTCCGCCTCGAGCCACACGATATCCAAAAAGTCTTAGAACAGTAATTTCCGCTCTATTTCTCCAATACCTCTTGCCATTGACCGGCTCAGTGTATAGTGTTGTATTGGACGGACGAGATCCGGCTTATGGCCGGATGAGTGCCGACCGAGGAAATAGGAATGGGGCGCGATCGAATCCTGATTGTCGAAGACGAACGCATCATCTCTCTCGATCTAAATCGCCGTCTCGACCGGGCCGGTTATCAGGTCGTGGACACGGTGTCTACGGGCCGGGAGGCCATTGAGGCGGCCGAAACGCACCGGCCCGATTTGATCCTCATGGACGTTCGTCTCGGTGGTGAAATGGACGGAGTTGATGCCGCTACCGAGATTCGTCGGCGTATTCGTATACCCGTGATTTTCCTCACGGCCTACGCCGACGAGGAGACTATCGAACGCGCCAAGGCCGCCGAGCCCTTTGGGTATGTCTTAAAGCCGTTTAAGGAGCGGGAGCTCTACACAACAATCGACATCGCCCTCTACAAGGCGCGGATAGACGGCAAGCTAAAAGAGCAGGAACGCTGGAACAACGCGATCCTCGAGAGCATCGGTGACGGAATCATCGCGACGGATGGGTCCCACCGGATACGGTTTATGAACCCCGTGGCCGAGGCACTTACCGGCTGGACCGAGTCCGAGGCCATCGGCACGACCCTAAACGACGTGTTACAGCTACGGGACGACCGGGCCCGGTCGATGGAGCTACTGACTCGTGGAGCTGAAGCCACGCCGGCCGCACCCATCATGTTCCAGGACGTGGCCCTCGTGAATCGCGAAGGCGACACCGTCCACATCGAGGGCACTATCACCGACATAGAAGTGGACGACGGCGTGACCAACGGACACGTCGTCGCCTTCCGCGATGTCTCGAGCATCAAGCAGATGCACGCCACGATCGACTATCAAGCAACCCACGACACCCTTACCGGACTCCTCAACCGTGACGAATTTGTCACGTTACTCGAAGAGGCCGCGTCACAAGCCGCGGATAGAGAGCAAAACTTCTGCTTTGCGTACCTTGATCTCGACCAGTTCAAGGTGGTAAACGACGTTGCAGGCCACTTGGCCGGCGACGAGCTCCTTCGCCAGGTTGCTTCCGAAATCGAGGCCCACGTCACGCACTTTCGTGGTTTTGCTCGCCTTGGCGGGGATGAGTTTGCGCTCTTGATGGGCGACGACGACTGCACCGAGGCCGAAGAAGTCTGCCGCGGGCTCCTTGAAAAGCTCAACCGTCCGTTTGTTTGGGATGACCATGCGTTTACGATATCCGTGAGCATTGGACTTGTACCCGTGGACGGTCGCCAACGCGACGCCTACGAGTTGTTTGCCGCCGCCGACGACGCCTGCTACTTGGCAAAGGAAGAGGGCGGTAACCGCCTTAAGATCTACGAAACGGCAAATCGGAGCTTTTTGGTTCGCCGCGGGCAGATGCAATGGATATCCCGGCTAAACGGCGCCCTAGCCGAACAGCGGTTTGTCCTGTATTGGCAGCCGATAGTGCCGCTGGCAAAGCATGGTGAGGGCAAGCGCGAGGTTCTTATCCGGCTACAGAATGAGGACGGATCGCTTACAAGCCCCGGGGACTTTATACCCGCCGCTGAACGGTACAATCTTATGTCCGCAATCGATCGATGGGTTGTGACCAAGGTCATTCAGCATATCCGCGAATCGGACGGGTTGGACACAAACCGGTACTGCATCAACCTTTCCGGGGCGTCGATCCTGGATGAAAACCTACTGGATATGCTGTTGGAGTTGTTGTCGGAGCCCGGGGTCGATCCGGCTCAGTTCTGTTTCGAGATCACCGAAACAACCGCCATTGCCAACTACTCTCACGCCGTCTCTTTTGTCCAGCGGCTCAAGGCAACGGGCGCCACGTTTGCACTCGACGACTTTGGGAACGGATTCTCATCGTTTGCCTACCTCAAGCAAATCCCGGTCGACTATCTCAAGATCGACGGATCGTTTGTTAAAGGCATCACACAAGATGCGATAGATTTAGCCCTCGTAAAATCCGTTAATACAATCGGCCATATCTTGGGTATGCGAACCATCGCCGAGTACGTACAAGACGAGGACACGCGTCGTCTCTTGGAGGACATCGGTGTCGATTACGGCCAGGGCTTCTACCTCGCTAGACCACAGCCGCTAAAGGCCGCCAAAGGCGTTTCCTACACCACCGAAAAAGGCTAACTTCTCCCGTGTGAAACGTCGCTCCTCCGCCGTTCTTTTCTTTTTGTTCGCGGCCCTCTTGGCGGGCAACGGTGCCGCTCCCGCTTGGGCCGAAGCCGAATCGGATCGATTTGTCGGGTGGTCGCGGGTATCCACGGAACACTTTTGGTTTGTCTTCGAAGAGCGAGACCGAGAGGCGGTCGAAGAGCTTGTGGCCGTCGCAGAACCGATTTACGACCGCCTAACGGGCGTCGGGCGATCGGGCGCGGGCCGCTCAGACGACGCAGGTTCGGGGCCCCCCGGCGGCGCCTCCGAGCAGGGCGCCGCTTCGCCGACTGCGGCGATACCGGTGCCGGAATCGCGGATTCCCGTTGTCGTATTCGGCCGGACGGACCAGGCCAACGGGTACTTCACTTCCGCGCCCCAAAGCCATATCGGAATCTTCGTGGCGCCACCGACCGGCTACTGGCTGGGGCTTCGCAACGACTCTTGGCTGGAGACGGTGTTTCTCCACGAGTTGGTCCACTTCCTCCACATCCGCTGGTCCGACGGCTTTTTTTTCCACCTGTCGAGTGTTCTTGGACCCGCAGCTCTCGCTCCACTGTCGGGCTTCTACCGGGGTTGGGCCATTGAGGGGCCGGCCGTTTTCCTGGAGACCGCCCTTGCTCCGGGGGGACGCGGCACAAACCCGTTTTTCGAGATGTATGCAAAGGCCCTTGTCTACGAAAATGCGTTTTTTGACCTCGATCGGGCCGGCTACAGCTCCCTGAACCCGCCTCCCGGCCGCATCTACCTGGCCGGATATCTTGTGACCGACTACATCGTAGACACCTACGGACTCGGCGCCCTCGTCGGTATCCAAGAACGTATCGCGGCCAACCCGCTTCTCGGCCTCGACCGGGCAATCAAAGAGGTCACCGGCTATGCGGCCGCCGAAATCTACACCCAGATGCTCGACCGTCTCGAAGAGCACTACGGCCCGGAAACTGTTGGCGCGGTGGACAGCTCGGCACCTCAACCGATCACCGGTGGTGGAAGAGCCGCCGATAGACAAGGCGCCAATGACGGTCCCGCGCCTGGGGCACGGAATGACGTGCAGGCGGCAAATCCGCCGGGCATCGGTAACTACTCGCTGCCCGTTGCCACGGATGCCGGGCTTATCACCTACCGCACGCGGGCCGATTCACCGCCGGCAATCGTGGTGATTGATCCGTACGGTCCGGCCGGCGATTACAGCGGGTCCCCCGAAGAAAGAGTTCTCCTGGAGGTCGCCCTCAGCGACCAAGACTCATTCACCGCCTCACAAGACGGAAGTACCGTCGTCTTTACCGCCTACGTAGGTCGCGAGGCGGACCCAACCGGGCGTGCGCTCCACTCGGCGCTCTACACATACGACCTGGAGTCCGGCGAACCACCTAGACGCATCGGCTCCGAATCGGGTTTCCTGCATCCGCAGCTCGATGCCGGCGGAAGGCTTTTTGCCCTCAAGCGTCGTGGCGCATACCGAGATTTTGTCGAGGTGGACCGAGGAACCGGGCAAAGCCGAGTCGTAGTCAGAGCCGAGGGAATGCTCTTTTTTCACCCGACGATCTCGCCCGACGGCCGGACCGCGTTGATTGTCGGTCAAAGCCCCGGGGTCCAACAGCTTTACGAGGTCTATCTTGCCCAAGGACCCGCAACCGAGCCCCCGGCGGCGATACGGGCGACGGCGATACGGGCGACGGCGACACGTACGTCGGGGGCCGGCGCGCGCGGCGCCGAAACACCGGCCGGCATGGTCGAGCTCCTGCCGCCCGGCGTGACCCCCTACTACCCGCGGTTTCAGCAGGACGGCACGATCTGGTTTTCATCCGACGTAACGGGCGAGTTGGCGGTCTACTCCTATGACAAGGCGAACAAACATCTCGCACCCGTAGTGCGGGACGCCGTGGGCGCCTATGCGGCCCTCCACCTGCCCGGCACGGAGTCCGCCCTCGTGTACGCCGCCTACCGGGTGGAGGGCCGGCGGCTGTTTGCTGCCGAACCGCTTGATGCCGACGCGGGGCAGGAGGCCTCTCGGAACGACGTGGCGGAGGCTGGGCGCCACGCTGAGCCGGTGGGTCTCGTGACCGTCGGACCTGTTGAAGACGCGGCTTCATTCATCAGGCAACCGACCACACTGAGCCCTCTTCCGTATCTCGACCTGCCGGTTCCCAGACTCTGGTTTCCTCGGCCCGACCTGCTGTTTTTGTCGCAAGAGCCCGCCGACTGGTACCCGGGCATTGGTCTGGGGGTTATGGGGTGGGGGCTTCTGCCGAGCACAAACCTTTCCATGGAAGCCATCGTGTATCCGCAGATTGGGCAGATGGTAGGCGGCATCGATCTGAGCCTCGGCACTCAGTCCCTCCGGTTCTCCTACGGCCTCGACCAATCTTACGACCGCTCCGGTTCCCGCTATGTACAATCCACGAGTCAACGGGTCGGGCTAAACGCGGTTGTAGGGGGCGGGAGTCGCTACTGGGGAGCGGAGACAACTCGCGCCGGCTTTTCTTTCGGACATCAATACCTTCGGAGCACGGCGGGCGTCGGCTCCTTTTTCGAGTCCGATCCCGGCGATCCGGCAACGGAGAATCACTTCCTTACCTTTGGTGCGGCCCTCCGACACGCCCGAACCTCCCTTTCAGCTCCTGACGAACTGTTCTCGCGGTTATCCGGATTCGTCGAGGCGGGGGCATCGGCCGCCCTCCCCCTGAGTTCCGGCGGCAAGCTTAGCGTAGTCCCAAGACTCGAATCTTCCATCACCGTTCCCGGCCCGGCCAGGCTGCACACAATACGACTATCCGCGGAGGTCGACTACGCTTTTGGTCCCGTTCCGACCACCAGGTCGGTTAGTCCTCGGGGCTTTGACGACCTGTTTCGCGCCCACAGGGGCAGCCTTCTCGGCTCCCTGGATTACTCGATCTCCTTCGGCGCGATGGATGTGCCGCTTGGCCAATCAACCGGTCTCTTGAATCTCGGAACCGTTGTCCACGCCACTGCACTGGCGGACTGGAACACAAACGGGCTTGTGGTCAACAGCCGACTGTATACCGGCATCGATCTGGTCGCCCGCCTTGGTGTCGCGGGCGGCAGTACCGATACCGGCATGGGTTTTGCTTCGGAGATCGACGTGAATGAGCCACGAATCACCGGCATCGCGGTCTATGCTTTCCTTGGAAGCAGCAGCTACGACAATACGCTGGTCTCGTTAGTATTCCGGTGGTAATTTACATCTCGAACAACAAGCGGAGGATTCATGGGGAGCATAGGAACCGGTGAAGCAGGCCGGATGCTGCGGAAAGCGATATTTGTCGTGTTGGTGCTGATCGGTCCACAAGGCGTGTTTGGAGACACCCTTTGGGATCGAGCCGTACACCGCTTTGCGGAGAACGCGAATTGGCTTGCAGAAAACACGTTTATAACCGTGGTACAGCGCAACGGGCGAGACGAACTGATGACTCAGGAGGTCTCCCACGTTCAACTATATGAGAGTTCTCAGGGCGAAATCGTAACACATGTCGTGTACGCCACCAAAGACGGCGACGACGTCACGGAGGAACGACAAGAAGGCTCGGAAGGTATGGCGGAGCGCTTTCTCGCCGGTGACGGAGACAACCCGTTCACCGACATCAACCGCAGCCCTCTTGCGCCTGAAGAGAGAGACAACGTCACGTTTGTTCGGACAAACCGAGTTGCGTGGAAGAGCGGCATGCGGAGCCGCGCCTACGATTTTGTTCACCAACTTGGCCGCCGGGAGCGGACCATAGGCACGGTGTGGCTCTCCGAGTCCGAAGGTGGACCGGTGGAGATGCAGTTTACCGTAGACCCGCGCCCCGCCTTTGTGAACTTTGTCAACGTACAGCTTCGCTACGCGCTTCTCGAAAACGGTGACATGTATGTCACCGATGGAGTTGTCGAAGCGGAGGGGCAGTTCCTCTTTGTCGTTCGTCGATTCCAACTCGAGCTCGAGTTCACGGACCACTTCAGGACCGACGCTCTCAACTAGCCCCACCGTTCTTGAGCAGCTTAGAGACGACCATGACAACGCAACGACGAGCTATCATCCTCGGAATAAAACACTCCGGCAAATCCACCGTCGGCAGACTTTGCTCACAGCAGCTGTCCATACCCTTTTCCGACCTCGACGACCTTGTGTCGGCGGCCGCGGGAATGCGGCCCCGAGAGTTTGTACAAACACACGGTTCCACCGCATTCCGGAGCCTCGAATCCAACGCGCTCAAAGACTTCCTGGAGTCGGAACAAGACGAATGGATTCTCGCCACCGGGGGAGGAGTCGTCGATTCGCCCGAGGCGCTTCAGCTGTTACGTTCCGCACGGAGAGCTGGGGTGCTGATTGCGTTTCTTGACGGCACAGCCGAGCGGCTCTACAAGCGTGTCATAAAAAAGGGCATTCCCGCCATCCTCGACACAAATGCACCCTACCGGAGTTACCTGCAGCTGTACTTCGCTCGCGCGCCACGGTACAGACAGGTGGCCGATCTTTGTATAGTGTTAGCGGGCCTCGAGTCCGCGGACGTTGCGGCAAGACTCGTTACAGCTATTGGGGAGTACTTCGATGTCGGGAAGTAGCTTTGGACAGCTATTCAGGGTAACCACGTTTGGCGAATCTCACGGTGGAGCGGTAGGTGTTATCGTGGACGGCGTTACCCCGGGCCTCGAGATCTCGGTGGACGAGATTCAGCACCAGCTCGATCGCCGAAAGCCCGGGCAGTCCAACATTACGACATCACGAAGGGAACCCGATACCGTCCATATTCTCTCCGGCTACTTCGAGGGCAAGACCACCGGCACCCCGATGATGATGATTCTCTACAATAGGGATGCGGATCCGAGCGCCTACGACGACATCAAAGAGATGTTTCGCCCAGGCCACGCGGACTACACCTATCTGAAGAAGTACGGCATTCGCGATTGGCGCGGCAGCGGCCGGGCTTCAGGGCGCGAAACCTCGGGCCGCGTGGCGGCGGGCGCGGTGGCGCAGAAGCTCCTTGCCGCACGCGGTGTGCGGATTCTGGCCCACACTGCCGCCGCGGCCGGTATTTACTGCACGACATACGATCCCGCGGTAATCGAGGCAAACCCACTGCGAACAGCAGATGCCGACGCCGCCAAACGCATGATAAAGCGTGTTGAAGAGGCCAAGGCCGCGGAGGACAGCTTCGGAGGCATCGTCGAATGCCGGGTCAGCGGTCTCTCGGCCGGCATCGGAGAGCCGGTTTTTGACAAGCTCGATGCCTCCTTAGCACACGCTATGCTGTCGGTCGGATCAATCAAGGGTATCGAGTTCGGCGCCGGGTTTCGTGTTGCGGAATTGCGCGGCAGTGAGCACAACGATCAGATGACCAAGGACGGCTTTGTTACAAACAACGCCGGGGGTATCGTCGGCGGCATCTCAACAGGTGCGGAGCTAGTCTTCCGAGTAGCGGTCAAGCCCACTTCATCAATCGCGCGACCGCAACAGACCGTGGACCTCCAAGGTCGTGAACGAACCATACGCACCGAGGGCCGGCACGACGCCTGCATCTGCCCACGGATTGTTCCGGTGGTAGAGGCAATGACGGCGATTACGCTCGAGGACCACTACAAGCGCCAAGCAGCCTTGCATTCCTAAGGACCTGATCCAAGGAGCCTCGGAAAAAGGAAAGCCGCCCAGCTGCGGGCGGCTTCGAAATCACTGGGATAGACGCGGTTAATCTTCCGGCGAGAAGTCTTCCTTGGGCGCGCCGCACATAGGACATACCCAATCGTCGGGCAGAGACTCAAAAGCCGTACCGGATTCGACGCCGCCGTCCGGGTCTCCCTCTTCCGGATCGTAGATATACCCACAAACATCACATACGTATCGTTGCATCACTACTGCTCCTTGGCGTTTCTTGTGGCGTTTCTTGTGAATCTATATTGTACTGCCGACCGGCCTCAATGACAACGCAGCCGGCGGGTAATATCACGTCTATGAGCGGTGACGGTTCAGAAACGACACGCTACAAATCTCGGAGGTCCGGGTGTATCCCGAGGCGCGTGAGCGAAAAGTCATACCGTACCGGATCGTCCGGGCGTATCGATGCAAAGAAGCTCGTGACCTCCCGGACGGCTCGCGCGTCCGGAACCTTCCGGTCGGTCAGACCGAGGGCGGAGCCAATGGCCAGCATGTGCGTGTCCACGGGAACCTGAAGCTGGTGTGGCTGCACAACGGTCCACCCTCCGGGATCTATGCAATCAGCGCGCACCATCCATCGCAGAAAGAGATGTAGTCGCTTGGCCGCGCTACCACGGCGGGCATCCGCCAACAGAATGCTCTCGGTACCGGTGCCGCACGCTACAACCGCGTCGCGGAGAAGCCCGAGGGCCTCGCGAAGATCGCCCCCCGAGCCACGAAGATAGACAGAAAAGGCCGCCTCGAGCGAACCGTACCGCCGGATGATATCTCCGATGCCTGAGAGGAGGAGCACCAGGTGCTCGGCGCGAAAAAAGCGATAGACAAATCCGCTAAACATCCCTCCCAGCTCTTCGGCGGTCATGCACCGCACTGTTTCCGCCGGCGAACCGAGTTTCGTCAGAACATCTTCCACCACACGACAGATACCTTCGACACGTCCAAGAGCCAGGCACGACGCGACCAATGCCGCGACCTCCCGATCGGCGAGGTCCGCGTAGGGTCGTATGAACTGCAGGGGATCGGGGGCGACAAGCTCCGGCCGGTGATAGGCGTGGTACACCGTCTCGCAGAACTCGTGAGGATTGGCTCGAAACGACCAAGCGGCGGCTTTAGATAGCAAGGGCTTTTCTCCGGACCCCTGCGGCCGTACTATGTGGGTAGTGTTGTATACGATTGGGACCATCTTTTTGTGGCTCACCACGGCATTACTTGCTTTTAACCTCGTTCAGCGCCGGGTCCAGGCGCGGGCATCGGACAAGCGCCTCGGCTCCCTTATACTTGCGGCTACCAGCCTCGGAGCATTTGTGCTGGCGCGTATCCTCTCCCGCCTTGGTGCAGGAGACGCTCTTTCCATTCTGACGGTTGTAGCCTGGATTGGCGTCTTGGTGCTGACACGCCGTCGCGGAATCGGTGTCTTCTTTGGCCCCGGCACCGGCGCTACCGTTCGAGAGCACCTTTTCGGCTCGCCTTTGGATCTTGAAGAAGACATGGAGGACGATGAGGGAGAGAAGTCGTAGGAACAGAGACCGACTGCGGACGACACATCTATCAACGCTCCCGGGACAGCTCAAAGAACCGATCAAGAATCTCAGGATCATCAGAGATCCTGACAATCGTATTCTCCAGCCGCACGGGGACAAACTCCAAATACTTGAGCTCCCCGTTGACAAGACCAAACCGCGCGATCGCCGAGTCTTCGGCGTATTCTTTCACAAACATGCCGGGAAATACAAAGTTGCCCAGCGAATAGAGAATAAGCCCATCGCCGTAGTACTCCATGCGCTGCAACACATGGGGGTGGGCGCCGATAACAAGATCCGCTCCGTGATCGACCAACCTACGGTATGCGCTGATCTGCCACTGGTTAGGCCGGAGATTGTACTCGTACCCGCCGTGCACCAACACGATGTCGAAGCTGTTTTCACCAAAGGCGTCCTCCACGGCTGAGTAGCCCTGCTCGTCGACAAAGAGCATTCCGGCCCGCGTGGCGGTGGGCAGGCTGTGATACGCACCGCTGTAGGTGCTCTCCGCGGGAAATGCGCCGATCCCGAGGACGCGGATTCTGGTACCCGAGAGATCGCTTACCCAGGGCTCCGCCGCTTCGGCAGCATGACGTCCGGTGCCCGACGTGGCAATACCGGACTCCTCCAAGTAGTCAAGAGTATCGATGAGGCCGATCTCACCGTAGTCCCACGCGTGGTTGTTGGCCAACGATAGGTAGTCAAACCCGACCTCTTTCAGGGGACCGACAACGTCCGGCCGGAACCGGAAGTTATATGCCTTTGGCCACTCAGTGGTCCTCCAGGTGATCGCTCCTTCGAGGTTGCCGAGGGTCAGGTCCGCGTCACGCAGGATAGGGGCGGTGTCGCCAAAGATGTGGTCGATTCCGTTGTCGCGAAGGACCAAGACATCGTCGACACCACGAGAAACCATCAGGTCTCCGACGGCAGCTACAAAGGCAACGTCTTCGATCGTTTCGAATGCCACGAATCGGGCCCATTCTTCAATCTCTTCGATGGCGCCACGTGTCACGATCTCGACGCGCCTGCGCAGTGGATAGGCCGGGTTGTTCGGATACAGACCGTCAACGGCCAATGCCTTTTGCGGAAGCCGAATCTCTGCCAGCGGCAGAACCGGTACCTCGCCGGATACTACCTCGTCCAATAAAACCGAAACCCGCGGATCCAAAAAGTCGGTAGCCGGAGCGTAGGTCTCCGCAGCGATAACAATTCCCTGCGGCTCCGTAGTGGTCCAGTCACGGACGACCACGTCAAAACCGCCCACCGGCACCCGGTCGACTTGCTCCGGCGACATGCCGCCACGCGTCGTGAACGGCTCGGATCGACGATACACGACGGGCGCGGCACCAATTGTCGACGGCAAGCCGCGCTTCGCGAGGGCCTGCTGAAATGCATCGGAGACCGCAGTTTCCACACGGATGTCCACCAGCGGACGCACTACGATGTCCTGGCGGCAGGTACCGACCAGAATGAGAACGAGAACTATTCCGCCGGCAAGCGGCAGGCTGCGAAGTACAAATCTCGTCGGAAAGGCCAATTGCATAGTTGAGCCGAGAATACCAGCCCTTGGCCGTGCCTGGGTAGTCCCGATCGTCTTGAAATCAGATGCGGCTTTTCTTTATTATCCCTTCGTGAAGTATAGACGTACTCGCCCGGCTGTTCACACGTTGCACGCGGCGGCGATGATCGTACTCCTCGGCGCGTGCGCCGACATCGATCAATACTACCTTGTTGGGTCCCGTGAGGTTCGCGAGGAACAACAAGAGCTCTTGGCCCACTACAACAAGGCCGCCGGCTCGCCGGCCGACCAGGTCGTCCTCGCCGAGCGCATTGCGTCACGGCTGATTGCGGCAGGCCACCAGGAACGCGTGCCTGCTTTTTTGACCACCCACGTGGAACGGGTTCCGGATGATCCGTTTAACGCATACTATCTCGTCCTCACGGCGGAAGCGTACCGGAACGAGGGATTTCCGAACCTGGCGCAGGACTACTTCGAGCGGGCGGTCCTGAACTATCCGGACGTGGTGGTGCGCGAACGGTCCGTACACTTTTCCGCTTTGAGCGAACTGGTGCGCCTCACCGAAGAGCCGGAGAAGCGAATTCGGTTCTACCAGGAGCTTCTGACGCGGTTTCCTAACAGTATCGAAGTTGGCGAAGCGCACTACTACATGGCAAAAAGCTACGAAGAGTTGGGCGAGTGGGAACAGGCGTTTGAGGCGTACCGGCGGTTTGTCCAGGATCCTGACGCGGAAATTCCTGATGCGCCCGATGCTCGGACCGAGATAGTAGAACTTTTGGAGTTTTATGACTCGAGAAAGGACTGGACCTTCGAAAGCCTCGACGATTTGGTGTACGCGATCAAAGTCGCCATCGACCTTCGCAACCCTGCACGGCTTTTGTCTCACCGCGCCGGGGTAAACTTTTTTTCCATGTCGTGGGGCCAAGAGGAATCGGACGAAAACAGCGAGATTCAATGGGAGATCGGCGAGCTCCTGTCAAACTCGGTGCGCTACAACCGTGACCTGGACATCGGCTCGAACGAAAAAGAGGCCTACCTGCGGACCACCGGCTGGGGCATCCGTATTCAGACATGGTATCTCTACTTCAGGAGAATCGACTTTCCCGCCGATCCTGAAATCAACGGTAATTGGGAATGGGCGGGCATCCTTTTCGGCGAACGACTGTAAGAGCTTTTATCCACCTCTTTGTTGCGGTACTGCCGCTGACGGCGGCCGGCGCGACACAGCCGCTGCAGGGCCACGTCGGGCCCGAGCTGTACACGATCTACGAGTCGGGCCCCTTTGACGAGGCGGTGCAACGCCTGCGCAACGAGCTCAAGCCGGGTGTGGGCGCCGCGTTGCGGCGAATGCACCCGTACAGAAGCGAGATCGATGCCCTACTCTCGGCGCGTGGCCTCTCTCACGAAATCCTGGGCGTGGCGGTCATCGAGTCGCACTTCCAAGTCGGCGCCGTGAGCAGCTCGGGAGCCGTCGGCGTCTGGCAGTTTATGGATCATTCGGTGCCCAATTGGATGCGTATCCGGGACGACCTCGACGATCGCCGGGACGTATTCTTCTCCACACTCGCGGCACTGGATAAGCTCATCCATAACTACAACGCTCTCGGCGACTGGTGGGCCGCGATAACGGCCTACAACGGCGGTCTCGGGCTGGTGTCCAGGGCAATGGAGGCCGCAGAGGGCGATACTCCTCGGAAGCGGTTTCTGGCCGCGTACGATGGGCTCCCGCCCGAGCCAAAGCGTTACATCTTGAAATTCCTGGCGGTAGCTCCCCTGGTCGCCTACCCCGGGCGTCACGGAATCGACCTGGAGTGGAGGGAACCCACGGAGTGGGACTTTCTAGTGCTGGAGGAACCGGTTGACCTGATCGTCCTCGCCGAAAGGGCGGGGATTCCGGTGGAACTGATGCTCGAGGCAAACGCTGCATCCGCGGCTGTTGTGACGCCTACTCGAGGCCACGTCCTCCGCTTTCCAAAGGAAACGTCGGAGACCGTGCGACGATTGGTGGCCGAGAGCGAGCATCTTCTTCGACTTCGTCCGTTGTTTCCGCCGGCGGGAATGTCGTTGTCGGAGCTTTCCGACCGGCTTGGCGTGCCGGAGGACTTGCTTCTCTACGTGGCCCGGAACTCCGAGTCGGTGGGGGAAAACGCCCAGTCGGAGGTAGCATATTCATCGGTTGGGCCGGCGTTGATTCCCGAATACCGACAAAATCCGCTGTTGTGGGAGACCGCCGATGAGTAAACACGAATTGTGGCGGTCGATAGTTGGGAATCGACTTGCAATTGTCCTTTTCCTACTCTTGACCTTGCTTGGCCCGCCGGTTCCGGCGCTTTATGGCCAAGCATTGCCGGATGCGGTCGAAGCCGTCGGCTATGACGTGTCCGCCGAGATGGATTGGGAAAACGGACGCCTGCTTGTGGAAATCACTTCGCCGATCCAGGCAAGCAGCCGTCGGCGACCCACCGCGCCGTATGAAACCGAGCGCCGCATCGACGAGGCGGCGGACGAGTTGATCCTTGATGAGCTCCTGCCCCTACAATATGACCACCAACGGACGTTGGCCGACGTTCTCGAACGTGATGTCTCCCTCTTCGCCGACCTTCGAGCCGCGGTCTCGGCGCGAGAGAAGCTGTCCGTGATCCAGTCGCGTAATCTCCAAGAGCTTACGGTCGCTTATGCGGTCCCGGTTGTGCCGGAGCTCACCACGCGTCTGGTGAGTTACGATACTCCCCTACCGCTGCCACGTCGCCTTGTATGGACGCCCACGACGTCGTTTTCCGGCCTTGTGATTTACGTTCCCCAACAACTCGAGGTGCGCGGCGCCGGCACATCCGCCCTTCAACCTGCGTTGTTCCCGCGGATTCTCGATGAGGGCCTCAAGGTCCTATTTGAACGAGGAACGATGCTGCCGGAGGCCTTCGCCAATGGGGGAAGCATCGTGTACGTAGAGGAGTTTGGCGATCCCGCCGTTGAGCGCCGAGCGGGGCCGGCGCCGCTTCGGGTCATCGCGCGGGAGCTTTTTGGCATCGAGCCGGCCGACATTATCATTTCCGACGGAGATGCGGCCACACTTTTGTACAGCCCGAGCGCCGCTCATATCCTACGCAACGGACGTATTGTAGTCGTTGCGCCCCGCCCGAATTGACGCATTATCGAGCCTGTGTTCAAATAGCGCGACATGCGACGTGCACGTTCCGCCATAGCCATCGTTACAATCGGCATAGTCCTCACCTCCCTGGCTTCCTGTGGTCGACAGCACATCGGCCGAGGTGTTGTTTTGTGGTCGCCGGACGAGAATGTTGTTCCTACCGGGACGACGGTACCCGTGTATGAAGAGTCGCGCATCAACGACACCTACACGATTGTTGTCCGAGTTGACGGACAGGAGCAGGACGTCGAGCTTTCGCAATGGCGTGTGTTTTTTAGCCGAGACGAGGACGAAGTTTCTGAGTTTGCTACGGAGTTTGCGTCGGTTTCGAGAATGTTCGCCGGGGCGCAACGAAACGCCCTACCCGTCCGGGCCGAAAAAAGCAATCATCCTTCGGTGCGGATTTCCTACCGCCTCAGGGAAGGAGAGGTCGTCAAGATACTCCATCGAGACGATGAGCCCACCGACCTTAGTGGTTTGGTGGCACGATGGCACCGTGTCCTAACCGAAGGCGGAGTCGAGGGCTGGGCCTTTGGCTACTACCTCGACATCTACGACCTCGACAACGGCGCCCTTTCCGAGCCACGAAATCCCGGTGCAGACGATCCGCTGCGACAGGCGATCGTCTCCGGTGTGTGGCGGCCGGGAAGCTTCGATGAGATGCTCGACGAGGGCCGTATCGACCTCGAGGTGTTCCAGCCGGCCTACGGGCTTTTTCCAAACCCCGAGGAAAAACGCTTTGACTTAGTCCTGCCGGGCCTAACCCGCACGTTTGAGTACAAGAGCATTATCGGCGGCGGGTTTCGGCGGTATGTGGCGGAAGGAACGTCGCTCCAGTTCGAGGTACCAAATCCGACGCAGATGAGTATCCAGTTTACCCACGAGGGCCGGCAGCGGAGTGTGTTTTTGGTACGCATGGACGTCGATATCGCGGCGCTCGCGGCCGCCGAGCAGGAGCGGCGACGCGAGGCGTACCTGGAGCTCCGCGGCCCCTCCGGCATCCTCGAAAGCTCGGCGTACGGCATCATAAATCTTACCGAGAATCAGATATTCAATTGGGAAGGATTTGATCGTTTGGTACCGCGGTTTATCCCCGCCGCGGCGGAGTCGAGCGGAACGGTGCGGCTGCCGTACCACCTCGCCCCCCCGCTAAAGGACTCCTACGACGGCGTTGTCTCGTTCGATTTTGATGGAACGTCGACCGATGAGGTGGTGAGCTTTTTGTACTCCGACTCAGGCAACGGCATCCGACTGGTGTTTGTCCCGCCCAGCCTTGTAGAAGAGAACGTGGTAACATCCGAGCCCGCTTCTGCGCTCGTAACGTTTTTTAGCCGGAAATAGGATGGCGACGGTAAGTCTCGACCATATTTCTCTGAGCTTCGGTGATCGGGCCATCCTACAGGACGTCGGTCTTACTCTCGGCTCCGGCGCTAAGACGGCACTCACCGGCGCCAACGGGTCCGGCAAAACCACGCTGATGAAGATCATCGCCGGGCAGGGCGATCCCGACAGCGGGGCCGTAGTTCGCAGCAAAGAGTGCGTAGTCTCCTACCTTCCCCAATCCGGCCTTACGCACAAAGGCCGCACGCTATGGGAGGAGGCCGATCGCGCGTATGGGGAGGCCCACGAGCACCACGAAGATCTCAAGGGGATCGAGGAGCGGCTCTCGCAGGCCTCGCCCGACTCTCCGGAGATCGACGATCTGCTTCATGCCTACCAGGGCGCCCAGGACCGGATACTCGACTCGGGTTACTACGAGAGAGAGGCGGTCATCGATCGTACCCTCCGCGGCCTCGGGTTTCACGGCGACGACTTTTCACGTCCCTGTGAGGAGTTTTCCGGGGGATGGCAAATGCGCATCGCCCTTGCGCGCATACTCCTCGAGCAACCGGATGTGCTGCTCTTGGACGAACCGACCAACTATCTCGATATCGAAGCGCGGGAGTGGCTCGCCGCCTACCTCGAAGATTTCTCGGGGGCTCTTCTGTTGGTCTCCCACGACCGACACTTTTTGGATACGGTGACAAGCCACACTGCAGAGCTCTTCCTCGGACGGCTGAAGATTTACCCTATGCCCTACTCCGCCTACCGCAAGCGGCGTGAAGCGGAGATCGAGGAGCTCAAGGCGGCCTATGCACGGCAGCAGGACGAGATCGAGAAAACCGAGGATTTTATCCGTCGCTTTCGCTACAAGGCAACCAAGGCCAAACAGGTCCAGAGTCGAGTAAAACAGCTCGACAAACTCGACAGGATCGAGCTTCCTGAACATCTCAAGACAATTAGTGTTCGATTCCCAAAGGCGCCCCGTTCGGGCGACCCGTCCGTTGAGGTCATCGAAGTCTCGAAGAGCTACGGCAGCCGAGACGTCCTCAAGAACGTCGGTCTCGAGATACGGCGTGGCGATCGGGTCGTTTTTGTGGGCGCCAACGGAGCAGGAAAGTCGACACTCATGCGCATCGTCGCAGGTGTTGACCGCGACTTTGACGGCATCGTCGACTACGGCACAGCGGTGGAGATCGGATACTTCCCGCAAGACGCGGCTGAAGGGATGCCGAAGGGGGTTACCGCCGTCGACTATCTCCGTGCGGCGGCGCCGGAAAAAACGGAGACAGAGTTGCGGTCGCTTTTGGGCGCCTTTTTGTTCCGCGGCGACGACATCTTCAAACCAACCGACATCTTGAGCGGAGGCGAACGGAACCGCCTTGCGATGCTTCGTCTGCTCGTTCATCCCAAAAACCTTCTGATCCTCGACGAGCCGACAAACCACCTCGATATGAGCTCGAAAGACATTCTGCTCGACGCACTATCTCACTACAACGGAACGCTGATTCTGGTCTCACACGACCGCTACTTCCTCGAGCAGATCGGAACCCGGGTGCTGCACTTCGAAGAAGTGGAGGACACGCCGTCGGTGGTTTCCTACTACTACGGTGACTACGCCTACTTCCTGCACCGTCGTGCCGCGGTCGAAAGCCTTTCACCGCCGGAGGCCGCGTCGGATGTGAAAGATCGCCGGCCAAAGCCGATCCGCCACATGCCGGGTCCGGCGGGACCGGGGGCCGAGGCGGCCCCGGGAGTGGAAAACGATTCCGGGGACAGCGTTCTGACCCGAGAGGAGCGGAAGGCTGCCAAGACCCGCCTACGCAAGGCCGAGACTACGGAGCGGGAGCTGCTCGACGAAATCGACCGATTGGAGGCTCGCCGCGCCGGCGCCGAGAATCGGTTGGCGGATCCCGAGGTCTACAAGAATGGAGATCTCGTCAGAGAGATCAAGGCTGAGCTCGAAGATGCGGAGAACAAAAAGGCCGATGCAATTCGCAAGTGGGAGGACGCCGCCGCCGAAGCCGAGCGGATGCGGCTCGTGCTCGACTAGTCTGTCGCGTAGGTCACGCCGATCTGACGCCGAATTTCGTCCATGGCTCTCATCACCGACAGACTCCTCTCGAGAGGCACAAAGGTCGACTCCAAGTGACCATTGATCACTGCCTTGCCCACCTCAACCGCTTGAAACGCGTAGCCGTTCTCGTAGGGAAACTCTCGCCGGTTTGCGACGCCGTTTTTGGTCAGGGAATACTCGGTGGGACAATAAAAGCGCGCGGGTACGTGAATATGACCTGCGCCTCCGTAGATGTGCGCCTCGTTTACAAGTTGTGTATCGATCGACGCCGCGAGTTGTGCGCGTATTCCAGAGGCAAACCGAAGTGTGATAGTCACCAAGTGATCCACAGCCGTCGGCCCCAACCGCCCGTCAGCCACGATAACATCAGGCGTTCCGAACAACACGTCCGCGAAGTGCAACGGATAGACGCCGATGTCGAGAAGCGCCCCGCCGCCCAAGTTCTTGGCAAAAAGCCTAGATTCAGAATCAAAGGCGGCGGCAAATCCGAAGTTCGCTTGGAGAAGGTGGACCGACCCGAGTTCCCCTTTTTCCAACGCGTTTTTTATCTCCTGCACCGCCGGGAAAAACCGCGTCCACATTGCCTCGCACAGAAAAAGCTTGTTGCGCCGGGCCACCCGCACCATTTCCTTGGCTTCTTCGTAGTTCATAGCCATCGGCTTTTCGCACAGCACGTGCTTACCTCGGTTCAGGCACAGGGTGGCGTGTTGCAGATGAAAGGCATGGGGTGATGCAATGTAGACAATGTCGACGTTGGGATCGGCTGCAAGCTCCTTGTACGTACCGTAGGCCTTTGGAATTGAAAATCGGTCGGCGAAAGACTTGGCCCTCGGTAGATCACGGGAGGCGACGGCAGCCAACTCCGCGTTCTCCGCAAAGCTCAGCGCCTCGGCAAATACGCCGGCGATATGGCCGGTGCTAACAATTCCCCAGCGGACCCTTTCCGTCATGGTGGTACCTCACAGGTGGTCCGAAGAGTGTAGAAACCCATTTCAGAACCGGACGTCCACACTCTTCGGACCAGTTCAGGAACTTTACTTGACCCGGCATGTATACTACTTTGACGCCATGAAAAAAATCTACTCCTGGAATGTCAACGGTATCCGGGCCGCCGCGAAAAAAAACCTGTTCGACTGGTGGCGAGAAACGGACCCCGATGTGCTTTGTATCCAGGAGACAAAGGCGCGGAAGACCGACTTGGTTGCCGACCTTGCCGAGCCGGAGGGCTACCACGCCTACTTCAGCTCGGCGGAACGTAAAGGCTACAGCGGGGTCGCCGTCTACAGCAAAGAAGAGCCTAAATCCGTGGCGGAGATGGGCCTACAGGAGTTCGATGCGGAAGGGCGGACGTTGATGGTAGAGTTTCCCTCGTTTTACCTCATCAGCGCGTATTTCCCGAACAGTCAGGCGGAAGGCATCCGGCTTCCGTACAAGCTGGAATACTGCGCGGCGATGCTTGAGCTCTGCAATCAAATCGTAGATGACGGTGGCAACGTGGTTTTGTGCGGCGACTACAACATTGCACACAAACCAATCGATTTGGCAAATCCCAAGTCAAACGAAAACAACCCCGGCTATTTGCCTGAAGAGCGCGCCTGGATGGATGGCTTTACGCAAGCGGGCTACGTCGACACCTTTCGCAGGTCTTGCCCCGAACCGGGGCGATACACGTGGTGGTCCTACCGCCTCCGAGCACGGGAAAAGAACGTTGGATGGCGGATCGATTACCACTGCGTAAACGGCGCCTTCGCGGCAAAGGTAAGTGCAGCACGGATCCACGACGACGTCATGGGTTCCGACCACTGTCCGGTCTCCATAGATCTAGAGGTCACGTAGGTGAGAATTCGCTACAACGCGCCGGTAACTCTCACCTTTACCCTTGCGGCGGTGGCGGTGCTGGTCATCGACTCGATAGCCGCCGGTACTCTAACTGCAGGGCTGTTCTCCGTACCGGGCCGTGGGGGCTTTAGCCTGGCAAACGTCCTCTCGTGGCCACGGTTGTTTTTGCATCCGTTAGGACATGCGGGGTGGGATCATCTCATCGGCAACTTTGCCTTTATCCTGCTATTAGGGCCAAACCTCGAAGAACGGCACGGCTCACCGTCGCTTTTGTTTATGATCCTTGTCACGGCGCTGGTGACCGGCATTCTCAACGTACTCTTTTTGTCCACCGGACTATTGGGCGCAAGTGGAATCGTCTTTATGATGATCGTGCTCTCGTCCTTTACCAACTTTCGCCGTGGCGAATTGCCTATAACGTTTATTCTTATTGTGCTACTCTATGTGGCTCGCGAGGTCGTTAACGCGCTGCAGGAAAATACGATCTCGGAGTTTGCCCACATACTGGGCGGAATCCTGGGAAGTCTTTTTGGCCTTTTTAGAACGCCAAAAGAGACTACGGAGTAGACATGTTTGATCGCCTGGAAGAGACGGCGGGTCGATTCCAAGAAGTAGAGTCGCTTATCGCCGACCCGGAGCTCCCAAAACATCCCGAACGTTACAAAGCCCTCATGCAGGAACACGCAGCTCTTCGCGAGATCGTTACCGATTACAAGGAGTACAAAAACGTCGTAGCGCAAATCCAAGACGCAAGAGATCTCGCCGAGGCCGAAGCGGACGCGGAGCTCAAAGCTATGGCCCGTGACGAAATGGCGACCCTCGAAGAGAAGAGGAACTCGCTGGAAAACGCCCTGCGGATGCACCTTGTCCCGAAAGATCCCCTTGATCAAAAGGACATCATCATGGAGATCAGAGCCGGTACCGGTGGCGAGGAAGCGAGCCTTTTTGCCGCGGATCTCTACAGGATGTACACGCGTTACGCGGAATCACGGAACTGGAAAACGGAGGTGCTCTCAGCGAGCGACACGGAGGTCGGAGGCTTCAAAGAAATCGTCTTTTCCGTGGCCGGCAAGAATACCTACGGCAATCTCAAATACGAGAGCGGCGTCCACCGCGTGCAGCGGGTACCAACAACCGAATCGGGAGGTCGCATACACACGTCGGCGGTCACCGTGGCGGTGTTGCCGGAGGCGGAAGACGCGGACATTGAGGTCAACCAAGAGGACCTCCGAGTGGACGTTTATCGCTCCTCCGGTCCCGGTGGCCAAAGTGTAAACACCACCGACTCGGCCGTGCGGATCACCCACATTCCGACCGGTTTGGTAGTTACGTGTCAGGACGAGAAGTCACAACACAAAAACAAGGCAAAGGCACTCCGCGTCTTAAAGGCTCGCCTATATGAGGCGGAACAGCAGAAACGCGACGCCGAGCGGTCCGAAGCACGGCGCAGTCAGATCGGCTCCGGCGATCGATCCGAGCGTATCCGCACGTATAACTTTCCTCAGAGTAGAGTTACCGATCACCGCATCAACCTTACGCTCTACAAGCTCGACCAGATTGTCGCCGGCGAGCTCGACGAGGTTATCGAGGCACTAAAGATTTCAGACCGCGAAGAAGCCCTGAAGAGTGCCGGAGTATAGGAGCGATATCACCTACAGGGACGCGATCCTCGGCGCGCGCCGCTTGTTAGCGGAGCATGCCGGGTCAACCGAGTCCGGCACTCCCGGGGCAATCGAAACACCGTTTCTCGACGCGCTCCTGCTGCTTGCACACGTTGTCGGCGCCGCAAAAGAAAAGGTGCTCGCCCGCTATCCCGAGCCCCTTGACGCAAAGTCGCAAGTACTGTTTGACACGCTCCTCCATCGCCGGATTGGCGGCGAACCGGTCTCGTATCTAATTGGGCGAAAGGCCTTTTTCGACATCGAGCTATTGGTGGATCCCCGTGTCCTCGTGCCGCGGCCGGAGACCGAAATTCTGGTAGAATTCGGCCTCCGTGTCCTTGCTAAGCCGGCCTACAAGGAGTCGCGCGCGCGCGTCCTCGACCTGTGCACCGGCAGTGGGGCGGTGGCATGCGCGATAGCAAGACACCGGCCGGCCGCGTTTGTCACTGCCGTCGACGTCTCCGGCGACGCACTTGCCGTGGCTCGGGAAAACGCTACGCGCCTTGGCGTAGCAGGTGCGATAGAGTTCAAGAAAGGCGACTTGTACTCACCGGTTGAAGGACGTTTTGATCTTATACTTGCGAACCCTCCGTATCTGAGCAAAGCGGAGTACGCGACGCTAGAAAACGCTTCGTGGCCGGAGCCGAAGCTAGCTCTGCAGGCGGGAGAACAGGGATTGGAGGTAATCGAGCCGCTTGTGAAAGGTGCGGTAGATCATCTTCAAAAAAAAAGTTACCTTGGGGTTGAATGTGGGATTGGGCAGGCTGCGCAAGTAGCCGAAATGCTACAAGACGTAGGTTTTGGCAAGGTCGACACTCTCAGGGACCTTGCACATCGGGACCGCGTAGTAATCGGCCGATACGAGTAAGCCACCCTGTTGACGTGAAGCGATGGTTCGAACAATTGACGACCTCAAAATCAAGATTGAACCCTATGGCGAGGATGTCGGCCGCCAGATCAACAAGGCCGCTTCGGTAGCGGAACGTCTTCACCACGGGCAAGCGCGCGAAAGCGGTGAACCCTACATATCGCATCCCCTCGCAGTAGCAGAAATCCTCATCGATATGAAAATGGATGGCGACTGCATCATTGGCGCCCTCCTTCACGACGTTCTCGAGGACACCGAATACTCCCGTCTCGACCTGCGCCGTGAGTTCGGCCGGAATGTTGAAGCGCTTGTAAACGGCGTAACAAAGATCTCCCTGGTAAAGGCAAAAAACAAGACTGTCCAAGAGGCCGAGACAATCCGAAAGATGCTCTTTGCCATGGTCAAGGACGTGCGCGTGATTCTAATCAAGCTTGCCGACAAGCTTCACAACATGCGCACTTTAGAGCACAAGAGGGAGTTGCGGCGCCGAGAGATTGCTCAGGAAACCCTCGACATCTACGCGCCTCTTGCCGGTCGCCTCGGTATCTCGTGGATGAAGGACGAGCTCGAGAACCTATCGCTTTGTCATGTCAACCCAAACGCCTTTAAACAGATCGCTGGTTACATCAAGGACCAGCAGGAAGAGCGGGGAGAGTACCTCAACAAGGTCGAACAGGCAATCAAAGCGGCGGCTCGCGCCGAGAACATCGACATTGAGGTAGAGACCCGCGCCAAACACTACTACTCTATCTACGAGAAGATGCGCCGGCGCAACAAACAGATCGAGGAGATCTTCGATTTCTTGGGAATTCGTGTCATCTGCGGAACTGCCACCGAGTGCTACACACTTCTCGGCATTGTGCACAAGCTCTGGATGCCCATCGAGGGGCGATTCAAAGACTACGTCGCCATGCCCAAGTCAAACCGCTACCAGAGCCTCCACACGACGGTCATGGGCTACGACGGCAAGCTTACCGAGATTCAGATCCGCACCCACGAGATGCACCAAACCGCCGAGTACGGCATTGCCGCTCACTGGCTCTATAAAAAGGGTTTGGACGGCGCCTCCAAAGGCAAACACGACTACACCATCATGAAGCAGGTAAAGAGCCTGGGGAATGTGCGGATTACCTCGAGCGAGTTTCTGGATGAGATCAAGCGAGAGCTCCTCGAGGACTCGATCTACGTGTTCACGCCCAAGGGTGACGCCATCGAACTTCCGCGGGGCGCCACGGCGATAGACTTTGCATATCACATCCATACGGAGGTTGGCCACCACACGATGGGGGCGAAGGCCGACGGCCATATCGTCGCGCTAAAGGATCCTCTCAAAAACACCCAGGTCATAGAAATCCTCACCTCCCCAAGCGCCCACCCCCACCTCAACTGGCTTAGGCAAGTTCGAACAACCAGAGCCCGGTCGAAAATCCGCGCTTGGCTCAACAAACACGACGAAGACCTTTTTATCGACCGCAGCATCGTGGCCCGCAGAGAGCGCGGCACTAAGGCTGCAACGGGCAAGCAGCCAAACAATGTCGAGGCCGAACCGGCGGCCAAGGACTATACGCCGTCGACTTCCAGGGCCGACCCAACTCGCGTCGGCGTCCGCATCGGCAACGAGCGCAATATGATGATTCGCTTTGCCCAGTGCTGCGAACCAACAACCGGCGATGAGATTATCGGGTACGTATCGAGGGGCCGCGGAATCGTTGTGCATCGGATGGACTGTCCCAACCTACGTTTTATCCCCGAGTTCCAAGAACGCCGCATCGAGGTTGAATGGGAGACCGTCTCGCCACGCGAAACCCGGCGGTTTCACGTCGTCGCCCATAAGTCCTTCGACCTATTCAGCGAAATCGAGGGTGCGGTCAGAAAGCTCAAGGGCCATCTCATCGAGGGCAGAATTGCCGACGGCTCCAACGGGAACATCGAGGCCTACTTCACCCTCGAGATGGATCGCCGCGATGATTTCAAGCGGATACTAAAAAGTATACGCGCCGTGCCGGCCGTGATGACCATCAGCGAAGACAAGAACCGCTTGGACGCCGTGGAGGCTGCGCGGTAGCACAGTAGCCGGTGGCGGAGTAGCCGGTGGCGGAGTAGCCGGTGGCGGAGTAGCCGGTGGCGGAGTAGCCGGTGGCGATCGCGATGGTTACTTTTACGGTAAACATCGTTAAATCCACACGAGGAGGATAATATGGCCCAGATAACTCTCAAGGGAACACCAATCCATACTACCGGCGAGTTGCCGGCAAACGGCAGCCCCGCTCCCGATTTTCGTCTGACAAAGTCGGACCTTTCCGACGTCGGCCTGGACACGTACGCCGGCAAAAAAAAGATCCTTAACATCGTTCCCAGCCTCGATACCGGTGTGTGCGCTGCCAGCGCCCGTCGTTTCAACAAAGAGGCATCTAAGCTCAACAACACCGCGGTTCTCACCATAAGCGCGGACCTGCCCTTCGCGCAGGCTCGGTTCTGTGAGGTCGAGGGCATCAAGAATGTTGAAGCCCTTTCGATGCTTCGCGACAAGAGCTTTGGCAAGGACTACGGCATCGAGATTGCCGACGGCCCGATGGCGGGAGTCTTGGGACGCGCCGTTGTTGTTCTTGATGAGAACAACACCGTTGTTTACACCGAGCTCGTTCCGGAGATTGCCCAAGAGCCGGACTACGAGAAGGCACTCTCCGCCGTTACGTAATCGTGAACGGCTCGGACAAGGAAACGCCGTCTGTCCTGGACAGCGACGTGGAGGTAGGACCATCCCGTCTCGCCCAGGGCGACCCGGGCACCGTCCCGGTGCACGTTGTTCTCGTCGAGCCGGAGATTCCACAAAACGCCGGCAACGTCGCCCGCACCTGTGCCGTTGTCGGCGCTCACCTTCACCTTGTTCACCCCTTGGGCTTTTCCCTCAGCGACAGATACGTAAAGCGTGCGGGCCTCGACTACTGGCCTCACCTCACATTGACCGAGCATAAGTCCCTGGAGTCGTACTTGGCATCGACGGACCCCGACTTGTGTGTATTCACGACCAAACACGCCGTCCGTCCGTACACCGACGCTGCTTATCCGGCCGGCGTCCACGTCGTGTTCGGAAAGGAGAGCACCGGCCTTCCTCCATGGATCCGGGACCAACACCCGGATCGTTGTGTGCGGATTCCTATGCTCCCGGAGAGGCGGTCGCTCAACCTCTCGAACACCGTCGCCATTGTTGTCTACGAGGCACTAAGGCGGCGCGGGTTTCCTGGAATGGTGTAGGTGTCGCTCCCGCGAGTTTGGGGGGCGCTCCGGCAGCACTCTTGGTACCGCCTCACCTGGACCAGTCCGTTTCGCGCGGCGTAGAATACGCTCCATGACTACCAAGGCGATTATTGTAGGCTACGGCAACATGGGATCTGTTATTGCGGACGGGATTCGCGCCGCCGGTGCGGAGACCACGGTTGTGGAGAAAGATCCCGATCGTGTCGCGGGAGCCGCCAAGGCCGGCCACCAAGTAGCCGTGTCGCCGGAACAAGCCGCCATCGAGAATGCAACGACCATCTTGGCCGTAAAACCCCAGGACTTCCTGGCAATGGCGGCGGTGTTCGGACTTCTTTTTCGCGATCGGCCTGTCATTTCGGTTATGGCCGGGGTGCCGATCACCCTAATATCCCAGGTCTGCTACACAAGCCAAGTAGCGCGGATCATGCCGAATCTTGCCGGCGCCTTTGGGAAGGCCGCCGTCGGACTCTCGTTTGCCGAAGAAGCCGGGGAGGCACTGCGGGAAGCGGCACAGGAGGTTGCCGCCTCCTTGGGGTCGGTCACGGTGGTCCCGGAAAGCAACATTCCGGCGGTGACGGGTATATCGGGCTCCGGAATCGCCTTTGTCTTTTCCTTTATTCACGGGTTGGCCCTCGGCGGGACCCGGGCCGGGATTGCCTATCCACAGGCCCTCGGCATGGCCTTGGATGTGGTAGAAGGAGCCGCCACGGCCCTCCGGAGGACCGGTATCCACCCAAGCGACTATGCCTCACGCGTGGCTTCGCCTGCGGGAACCACCATCGAGGGGCTTACCGTACTCGAGGAGCGCGGCTTTACCGGGACCGTTGTGGAAGCGGTCATGCGTGCCGCCGGACGGGCGGCCGAACTCGAGAAAGAGCTGGTTGAAAGCGCCTCGGGTAGTGGCTAATATTGCACAATGCTCGATCTTAGATTCATTCGCGACAACGTAGACGCCGTCCAAAGGAACTGCAATAACCGCAATGTAAGCGTGGATGTATCCCGCGTGGCCGCGCTGTACGACTCCCGCAATACGATGCTCCAGCAGATCGAAAGCCTCAGACAGCACCGCAACAAAAACGCCAAGCAGATGAAGGGTACGATAGAGCAGCAGCATCGCACTACGCTGATTGCTGAAGGCCGCGAGCTAAAAGAACAACTAGCCTCTTTGGAAACCCGCTTGAGCGAAACCGAGGCGGAGCTCGACGCGACGGCAAAGCTCATCCCGAACATAAGCCATCCCGATGCCCCCGTGGGCAGAGAAGAATCGGACAACGTAGAGATTCGCCGGGTGGGCCGGCCGCCGACGTTTGATTTTGAACCCAAAGACCACGTCGAGCTCGCGGAAGCGCTCGGCATCATCGACTTCGAGACGGCTGCAAAGGTCTCCGGTGCCAAGTATTACTATCTCCGCGGCAAGGCGGTGTATCTCGAGCTCGCTTTGATCCGCTACGCTATGGACATCGCCCAGAAACACGGCTTTTTGCCCCATATCACGCCGGACATAGCAAGGACGGAGATCATCGAAGGCATAGGATTCAACCCTCGGGGCGCGGAGTCGAATATCTACGGAGTGGAGGACACCGACACGTGTCTGATCGGCACGGCGGAGATTACCCTCGGGGCCTACCACGCGGACAGCATCTTGGACGCCCAAAGACTTCCGATTAAGATGGCAGGCCTTTCCCACTGCTTCCGCCGGGAGGCCGGCGCCGCCGGGCAATACTCTCGGGGCTTGTATCGGGTCCACCAGTTTACCAAAGTCGAGCTGTTTGCCTTTGTCGAGCCCGAGGCATCGGAAACAATGCTCGAGGAGATTCTCGCTTTAGAAGAAGAGGTGTACGGGGGCTTGGGGATCGCGTATAGGATCGTCGACACCTGCACCGGCGACCTCGGCGGGCCGGCGTATCGCAAGTTCGACATCGAAGCATGGATGCCGGGCCGCGGTGAGAATGGAAGCTACGGCGAGGTCACGAGTGCGTCGAACTGTACGGACTACCAAGCACGACGTCTCTCGGTGCGGTATCGCGCCCCAGATGGAAAGGTAGCTCCCCTTCACATGCTCAACGGCACCGCCGTAGCGGTAAGCCGAGCGATTGTGTCGATTCTCGAAAACTACCAACAACCGGATGGCTCCGTCCGCATGCCCGAGATGCTTGTGCCGTACCTTGGCTTTGAGGCGATCGGCTCCGACCCATGACCCCGGTAACCATCGTCGCCGAGGCCGGTACCGCCCACGGTGGTAGCCGTGACACCGCCTTTGCGCTGTGTAAGGCGGCGCGCGACGCGGGTGCCGATGTTGTCAAGTTCCAGCACGTTATTGCAGACGAGATCGTTCACCCGGCCACCGGCGAGGTCGCCCTTCCGAGTGGCAGTGTGCCGCTCCACTCCCGATTTCGCAGCCTCGAAAAAGATGTGTCCTTTTTCGAGGCAATAGCGGAATACTGCGACGAAATCGGTATCGAGTTCCTGTGCTCGGTCTTTGGGGCCAAATCCCTTTTGGACATCGCGTCTCTCGGCGTACGGCGCCTCAAAGTCGCCTCACCGGAGCTGAATCACATTCCTTTGCTAAAAAATATTAAACGAATCTTTTTGCATGACCAATCAAGGTCAATTATAATCTCATCAGGCGTATCCAGACTTGGGGATATTGAATCTGCGTTGGGGGTGCTTGGACGCGGGGCTATAACGCTGTTGCACTGTGTCACGGTATACCCGGCGCCGGAGTCTGCCTACAATCTGGCCGTGATCTCGCCTTTATCTTTGTTGTTGGGAGTGCCTGTCGGCGTGAGTGACCACAGTCTTCACCCCACCGCGGTACCGGCCGTAGCGGCAGCGGAAGGGGCGATCATGATTGAGAAACACCTCACTCTTGATCAAGGCGGAGGTGGACTTGATGATCCGGTGGCCCTGGACCCGGGTGGCTTTGCGCGGATGGTGGAGGCGGTTCGGCTGGTTGAAGATGCAACAGACCGGCGGGCGGCCGTTGTCGATATGCTCGGCAAAGACCGCGTGACCGCTATTCGCGGCACGGGCACAAAGCAGTTGCCCGAGGCCGAGGCTCAGAACTACGGGCGAACAAACCGGAGCATTCACGCCGTTCGCGACCTCGCGGCGGGAAACAGGATCGAAGCTTCGGACGTCGTTGTGGTACGCAGCGAGAAAAACCTTCGTCCCGGGCTGCACCCCGAGTACGCGGAGGCAATTGTCGGAGTAAAGCTGCAACGGGATGTGCGCAAAGGCGACGGGATTGTATGGGACGATATTGTTGATCGCCCGTTCGAGCAGAAGGGAGCGCCATGGCCGGCCCGGTGAACAGATCGAGTGGCAAGCGACTCCAGTCGCACGGTCCCGCGGACAAAGACAGGAACAAGGTGAACCAGGACGATTCAAAATCCGCTATCCAGGTCACCCCCTACGTGATGCATCGGATGCGTGTCTCTCGCTCACAAACCTACCTTACTCTCAAAGACTACCGCCTGATGGTCGTTCCCTATCGCCTTGCAAACAGCCGGGTTACGCTGCTTGGCGCCTTGTCGAGCGAGGAGATTCACTTTTTCGCCGGCTTTAAAGACCAACATGTCACGTTGACGCTTACCTGTGCCACCTCCTACACATCGGAACAGTCGGCCATGCTCATTCGAGGCGATCTAACGCGCGTCGGCGAGCTTACCAATCGCAAGGGAGTCGGAGTCTTTGAGCTGAGTGTTCGGTCGGAAGCATCGGCCTACGAAGAGATGTTTTTGAATTACGAGCGTGACGGTGACCGCCTAAAAGGGCTCTTCGCGGGCATCAAAGGCCGATTTATGAAGCTCGCCGCGCCCGGATTCCGGGAGCTTCTCGGCCTGAGTCCCGTAGCCGAGGTCCACGGCGCGGGCCTCGAGCCCTGTCGTCTGGGTATCTACGCTATCGCGGCGGACCGGCTTATCTTCGAGCCGCCCGCGGATACCCGGCCTACGGTTGCCGGTACGCTCCACGCCAAGTTGAGCTACCGCCACTATGACTTTAGCGTCCACGGCATCGTGGACGGCATAGACCCCGAGACTCGGCGCTTTGAGATTAGTATCGAGTACTGCCGAGAGCTTGTGGACGTTATCGCAACCTTCCTGGAAGCGATGCGCCGGCACCAGCGGTACCGGCAAACGCAAAAATAGGCGCGGTCTGAGGGCGAACGAACGGCGTAGAGCGCCACGGAAGGACACCGGCGGCGCTCTACGCCCTGCTCTCCGCGGCAAAGCGCCTGAGCACGGCGTGCAGGATTCCGCCGTTTTTGTAGTAGTCGACCTCCACCGGACTGTCGACCCGACACAGGGCCTTGAACTCGGTCTTTTTGTCCGCCTCATCAACCGCCACAACACCCACTAGTTGTTTCGGAGTAAGCGCCTCGTCCACATTGATCAAAAAGGTCTCTTTTCCCGTTAGCCCCAGCGTCTCACGGCTTTGGCCTTCCTCGAACTGCAGGGGCAAGACTCCCATGCCCACGAGGTTGCTCCGGTGGATCCGTTCGTAACTCTCCGCGATTACGGCGCGAACACCAAGGAGCGACACGCCCTTGGCGGCCCAGTCACGGCTCGATCCCATCCCGTAGTCCTTCCCCGCCAAGACGATAACCGGCGTACCCTCGTCCTTGTAGCGCATTGCCGCATCGAAGATCGAGGTTTTTTCACCGGTGGGATGGTAGATTGTCGAGCTCCCCTCCGTCTCCGGTGTAAGCTGGTTCCGGAATCGAATGTTCGCAAAGGTGCCGCGGACCATAACGCGGTCGTTGCCCCGACGGCTTCCGTAGGAGTTGAAGTCCGTCACGGCGATTCCTCGTTCCTGCAGGTAGCGGCCGGCCGGGCTGTCGGGATCGATGGGCCCGGCGGGGCTGATGTGGTCGGTAGTGGTACTATCGCCCGCAACAACAAGCACACGGGCGGCCTCAATCGGTCTTATCTCCGCGACCTCTTTGCTCATGCCGACAAAAAACGGCGGCTCCTGAACATAGGAGCTTTTGTCACTCCACGGATATAGGTCGCTGCCCGACAGCTCGATCTTGTTCCACTCAGGATTAGACTCCTCGAGCCCGGAGTAGCTCTCGATAAACGCATCACGATCGAGCGCCGTTTTGACGTATTGGTCGAGCTCCGCGCGCGTGGGCCAAACGTCGGCGAGATAGACCGGCTTCCCGTTGTTGTCCCGGCCGATCGGATCCTTGGTAAGGTCGATGTCAACGGTACCGGCCAAGGCATAGGCAACAACAAGGGGCGGCGATGCCAAGAAATTCGCCTGTGTGTGGGGATTAATACGACCCTCGAAGTTCCGGTTACCGGAGAGCACGCCCGCGGCAACGATGCTGTTGTCGGTGATGGCCCGAGCAATTTCTTCGGGAAGCGGACCGCTGTTTCCAATACACGTAGTACACCCGTAACCAACGAGGTAGAAGCCGAGTTTTTCCAGGTACTCCATAAGACCGGCCCGAATGAGATACTCGGTCACCACCAACGAACCTGGAGCAAAGCTCGTCTTGACGGCCGGCTTTTTTGTCAGGCCCCGTTCAACCGCCTTTTTGGCCAGAATTCCGGCCCCCAAGAGCACCGAGGGATTACTGGTGTTGGTGCAACTCGTAATGGCGGCGATCGCCACATCGCCGTGGGTCAAGTCGAAAACTTCGCCGTTTTTGAGACTTACCGTCGCTTTGGTGGTGGTATCCGCCTCGCTCACGGCAAAGCCGCGATCCTTCACCGGTGCTCGCAACACCTTTGCCCACTCATCTTTGAGATTGGCGAGGGAGATTCGATCCTGGGGCCGCTTTGGGCCGGCCACGCTCGGCTCGACTGTAGAGAGGTCGAGCTCCAGCGCCATCTCGTACTGTGGCGCTGCTGTGGTGGAATCGGCGGCGTCCGCACGGTAGATGCCCTGGGCCTTGGCAAAGGCCTCGACCAACGCGATGAGATTTTCGGGGCGGCCGGTGGCGTACAGATAATCGAGTGTCTGCTGATCCACGGGAAAGTAGCCGATGGTTGCGCCGTATTCTGGCGCCATGTTTGAGATGGTGGCGCGGTCGGGCACCGTCATCGAGGCCAGGCCGGCGCCGAAGAACTCGACAAACTTACCCACGACGCCGTGTTTCCGGAGCATCTCGGTTACCGTGAGCACCAGGTCGGTTGCGGTGGTCCCCGGCCGCGGGCTTCCGGAGAGGCGCACACCTACCACTGCCGGCGCGAGCATAAAAATCGGCCGGCCGAGCATGGCCGCCTCCGCCTCTATGCCGCCAACGCCCCAGCCGAGTACGCCGAGGCCGTTTATCATCGGCGTGTGCGAATCGGTGCCCACCAGGGAGTCGGCATACGCAATGGGCTTGTCGCCGGACTCATCGATCTGCACGACCTTACCCAAATACTCGAGATTTACCTGGTGGCAAATGCCACTTGCCGGCGGCACTACGGAAAAGTTCTCGAGGGCGCGCTGTCCCCAGCGCAGGAACTCGTAACGCTCGCGGTTCCTTCGGAACTCGATTTCGGCGTTTTGCTTGAGGGCGTCCGGTGAGTTAAACACATCCACTTGAACACTATGGTCGATAACAAGATCTACCTTGAGCTTGGGGTTAATCGTCTTGGGTTCGCCTCCCATACGTGCCATTGCGCTTCGCATTGCCGCCAAGTCGACCACGCACGGCACGCCGGTAAAGTCCTGCAGAAGAACGCGGGCAGGCTGAAACGGGGTCTCGATATTACCCGGTGAGGCGGGATCGTAGGCGGCAAGCTCCTTGACATGATCTTCCGTGACAACGGTTCCGTCGCAGTTCCTGAGAACCGACTCCAGGAGAATCCTCATCGAGAGAGGAAAGCGACGAACATTGGGGAAGCCCGACTCCGCCAGGGCGTCCAGGCTGTGGTATGCATAGTCCCGGCCGTTTACACTAAGCGAACGGACCGTTTGAAACGGATCCTTGATGTGGCTCATATGTTGCTCCTTCGTCTGTGTGCCCTAAGATAGTGGAGGGCTTCGTCGACTTCAATATCAAACGATGGTATAGTTTGAGGCGGCAAACAGTTTGTAAGGAGCGTGCGCGAGTGCACAAAACAAGCGAAACAACCACGACGCTCGAATCCCTATATCGATATATGGTAGCTGCGCGGGAGATCGATCTTATCGAGCAAGACTATACCCAGCGCGGGGAAGCCTTTTTTCATGTATCAGGAGCCGGCCACGAAGGCTCGGCAATGCTAATTCCTCATCTCAAGCCTGAGGATTGGCTTCACTGCCACTACAGGGACAAGGCGCTAATGTTGGCAAGGGGCATGTCCCCTCGGATGTTTTTTCTAAGTCTTTTTAACAAAGACGGGTCTCACTCACGTGGCCGGCAGATGAATGCCCACATGAGCGCGCCGGACCTCAATGTCTTGAGTCTCGTCGGCCCGGTAGGAAACAGCGCCTTGCAGGCGGCCGGAGTTGCCGAGGTGGTCAGGGACCAACACGGCAAGCCGATTGTCTTGTGTTCCCTCGGCGACGGCATGACACAGCAGGGAGAGGTGCTCGAGGCGATTGCCCACACCGTCCGCGACAATCTGCCGGTGCTGTTTTTGATCCAGGACAACGCCTTTGCGATTTCGACGCATACGGGCGGCCGAACGTTTTACTCGCGCCCGTCAGGGAAGGCGGATGAGTTCTACGGCATACCAATTCGTTACCTCGACGGCCGATTCCCCGACGCCTGCTTCGACACGTTTGGCGAAGTTGTCTCCGGAATGCGCCGTGATCGGGCCCCCGCCATAATTGTTTTTGAGGTCGACAGGCTCTCCAACCACACCAACGCCGACGACCAGCGGGTCTACCGCACCGCCGAGGAGATTGAAGCCGTCGGCAAGACCGGTGACCCGATTATCCATCTAAACAGGGCACTTGTTGAGCTCGGCGCAGAGCCCTCGGAGCTCGAATCCGTAGCGGTGGAGATACGCGCCGACCTCAAGTCAACCGCCGAAGAGGTTCAACGTGCCGGCGAGCCAAAGCCGGTGTTCGACGCCATACGGCCGCTGCCGGCCGAGCTCAAGGACTCCAAGGCGGAGTACCGCGGCGGGTCCGGCAAATCGCTTACCATGCTCGAAGCAATCCGGGAGGTCTTGAACGAGCGCCTCGCAGCGGATGATCGGGTGGCGCTTTTTGGTGAGGACATCGAAGATCCCAAGGGCGACGTCTTTGGCATCACCAAGGGCCTCTCGGACACGTACCCGGGACGAATCGTCAACAGCCCGCTTGCCGAATCAACCATCGTCGGCGTGTCCGTCGGCATGGCGTTGGCTGGCAGACGGCCCGTTGCGTTTTTGCAGTTCGCCGACTTCCTACCCATAGCCTTTAATCAGATTTGGTCGGAGCTAGGAAGCATGTACTGGCGTACCGACGGCGGTTGGCAGGCGCCGGTCATCGTGATGATCACCTGCGGCGGCTACCGACCGGGCCTTGGTCCCTTCCACGCAAGTACTCTCGAGGCCGTAGCGGCCCACACCCCCGGTGTGGATGTGTTTATGCCCTCGACCGCCGGTGATGCGGCGGGCCTTTTGCAGGCGGCGTTCCGTTCGGAACGACCTACGCTCTTTTTCTACCCCAAAAACTGCCTAAACGACAGAGAAAACGCCACGAGCTCAGACGTTTCCCGGCAGCTCGTACCGATTGGAAGGGCACGCACCGTGCAAACCGGCAACCACCTCACGATGGTTGGCTGGGGAAACACCGTTCCCCTTTGTGTAAAGGCTGCGAAGACCCTGGAGGCCGAGGGAGTAGAGACCGAGATTATCGACCTCCGCAGCCTTGTCCCGTGGGATATCGACGCAGTGGTGGCATCAGCGGAAAAAACGGGGCGCATTCTTGTGACTCACGAGGACACCCACACCGCGGGCTTTGGTGCCGAGGTCGTCGCAACTGTTTCCGAGCGGTCCCGGGTGCCCGTAAAATCGCGGCGCGTGACGCGGGGCGATACGTACGTGCCGTGTAACTTCGGCAACCAGCTCGAGGTCCTACCATCCTACAAGCGTATAGTCGAAACCGCCGTCGAGATGCTCGACGGCACCATTGCTTGGCGCAAGGATGCAGCAGCCGGCGAGCGCACGATCGACGCCATCGGCTCTAGTCCCTCGGATGAGTCCATTACCGTCATTGAATGGCACATCAAGCCGGGCCACGAAGTCAAAACCGGCGACCCGGTTGCCACCTTGGAGGCCGACAAGGCCGCAATCGAGCTCAACGCCTCGGAGTCCGGAGTAGTGGCCGAGTTGCTCGTGCCGGAAGGCGACGTCGTCAGAGTGGGGACACCAATCGCCCGCTTCGAAGCCGATGACCACCACGCTGTGCGCATCAAGCCTATCACCCGGGAAGAGCCCGGCGAGCCGATTATCAGCGATTTGCGCCTGGAGAGAGCCGTTACGGCGGAAAAGAACCGTGGTCGGTCCTCCGCGGGGACCAAGGTGTCCATCGTAGGCGTCAGGAGCGTGCTCGGAAGCCGACGAGTGTCCAACACAGAGATCTCCGAGATGTGTCCCGATTGGACTCCCGAGGACATTGTAAAGCGTACCGGCATAGAGAGCCGCCCGTGGGCCGCGGAAGGCGAGACCGTGGTGACCTTGGGCACCAGGGCCGCCTCGGACCTTTTGACCAGCCTCAAGCTAAAACCCGACCAGGTGGATTTGGTCATTTGCACCACGGAAACGCCCCTGGCCCATACTCCGTCCATGGCAAACATGATCTACCACGCCGTGGCAGGTGACACCTCCGGACGTCCGGCCGCCTACGACATCAACGCCGCCTGCACCGGCTACATCTACGCGCTTCAAATCGCGTACGACTATCTCCAATCAAGACCGAACCATCGTATTCTTCTGGTAACCTCAGAGGTCTTGAGCCCGCAAGTCGATACTGCAGATCCACAGACGGCACCCATTTTTGGTGACGCGGCAACCGCCACGCTTATCGCCGGCGACGGTGTCTCCGAGGGCCGAGGTCCCGCGGGCCGCGCCACTCTGCAACTGGGTCGGCCGATCATCGGCGCCACCAGCGAGGACGGCACAATCCTGCGCGTTCCAAAGGACGGCAAGATATTTATGGACGGGCCGAAGGTCTTTGTGGAAGCGGTTCGCGACATGATGGACTCAATGGAGGCGGTGTGCACCGAAGCCGGCATCGCCACCGAGGACTTGGGGCTTATCGTGCCACACCAGGCGAACCAGCGCATCATAAACGCCATCCGGCAACGCCTGAAGGTCCCGGCGTCCAAGATGTACTCAAACATCACAAACCACGGTAATACGTCGTCCAGCACCATTCCCCTGTGCTTGGAGGAAATCCTGGACACGGGCAAGCCGCCCGAGTCCATCGGGATTACCGCGTTCGGGGGCGGCTTCACCTACGGGGCGGCTATCCTATACGGAGTATAGACGCGGGCCGGGCGGTACTACCGGGTAGGGTGCGCCGCTGCCGGTTTCTCGGCCGCGGGTGGCGCCACCGCTTGTCGGACCCGTGAAGAGTGGCTGCGCTCCGCTATGGTGCGGGCCTTAAAAAAACGGGCGCCACGGTAGCGAAGTACCGGGCGCCCCGACGAAAAGGTGCTTCCAGGGCAAAAGGAGGTCAAAAACCCTGGTTGCAAAGGGCTTCTAAGGAGGAACAACCCCTTGCTACAAAAAAGACCACCCACCAGGACGAAGGTAACAAACAATCCATGAACGCCGCGATTACAGGAGCGACAAGCGGCATCGGAAGGGCCTTTGCCGAACGGCTGGCACACGACGGCTACAGTCTTCTGCTCTCCGCAAGGAACAAACAACGCCTTCTCGACCTTGCCGATACACTGCACGCGGAAGCCGGCGTCGCCATCGAGGTGTTGGCCGCAGACCTGTCGACGCCGGATGGAAGAAAAACCGTCTGCGACCGTTTCGCGAAGGATCCGTCCCCGGACGTTCTTGTAAACAACGCCGGTTTTGGATTGCCGGGCCGCTTTATGGACCAGACAGCGGAAAACCATCGCACGATGATTGCCGTTCATGTGGATGCAACAACAGAGCTCACTCACGCGGCGCTTCCCCACATGCTTAGCCAAGGGCGTGGCGTTATTATCAACGTGGCATCGCTCGCGGCTCAGATCCCACTGCCCGGCAGCAGTACTTATTGCGCCACCAAATCGTACATCGTGCGGTTTACCCAGGCTCTGTCCGCGGAGGTAGCTGCAAAGGGCGTCGCACTTCAGGCCCTCTGCCCCGGCCTGACCAGGACGGACTTCCACGACCGGATGAAGGACGATCGTATCAACCGAACGAGCACGGGACTTCTCCGGTGGATGGAGGCCGACGAGGTGGTAACATCCAGCCTACGCTGCTTGGGGCGCGCAAACGTGGTGCACGTGCCCGGCTTTTCCAATCGTCTGTCGCTTTTTTTGTACCGGCTTATACCCGACGGGCTTTTCTCACGCCTCTCGAGACGTGTTGCTTAGCCTGCTTTGCCGTCGGAGGGCTTTTTCCCGGCGGTCTTTTTCTCGTCGACCTCGTCGTCGGCATTGGTAGTCTCGGTTTCCACTTCGACGTTGATTACGGTCTTCCCAGCATCGTCAACCGTTTTATACTCGCCGGCCTCCGCGTCGTCAGATCGGTGTGCCGATCGCCTCTCTTCCGACACCGCTTCAACGTCCTCGAATATCCCGGCAAGGGTCTGCAGTCCGTCACGGAGGCCCTTCTCCGCCACCTCCAAGACCGACTTCACGCCGGAATCGATGTTGCCGCGATCGAACCCTTGCTCGACACCACGACGGATGTCGTTTATGCCGTCTTCAACCCGCCTCCCGGCTTCAGTGGTACCGGCAATCGACCGGATGCCGTCTATGGCGCCGCGGAAAAAGTCCGGCCGCCCTCGGTCCTCCCGCAGCTGATCGCGATAGATTCGCTCGAGGTCGGGCACATCCTGAAAGACAAGCCGCAGGACGGACCGCAGATAGACAACTTTGTCCCTACTTCTGACCATCTCGAGATCGGCAACAACGGCCGCCGAGATACGACCGAGGTATTCATCGTACAGGGTCTGCCCGAGCTCCCGCCGTTCTCGGCGCAACGCGAGCATTGCGCCCAGATAGTTGCCGTCGGCGATTAGCTCGTCGAGATACTCTTTTGTTACTTCACCTGTCATATCGAGTCCTTCCTCCAAATATTCGCCACTCTCTATTATTCGTCACTAAACGATTCAACAAACTCGACACTCGCCAACCCGGAGGTCTCGATTTCCCGACGCGCCTCGCCGGAATAGCGCAAGACGCCGACGCCGTCCATCGATCCGCTGATTGTTCCGCCGACCATGTGTAAACGTATTGACGCAGCCCCGTCGATGTCCAGGTCCGCGTTGGTGACCCAGGAACGCGCAAAATCGACACGAACGCCACCGTCGGCACCCAGCCGCAAGTCAACCACGCGGGACTCGACAGCCGTGATCTGCGCCGCGCCGTCGGAACGAAGCTCCAACGCGTCGGTACTGATCCCGAGCAACCGCACGTCCGCGCCGCCCTCAGTCCTGAGGGCTTCCAATTCAGGCACCGTTATCACGGCCTCAAATCGCCCGCTTAAGCTGTCCCACCCAACGCTCCGACCAAAGCCGATCTCGAGTGTGTTGCTCCGTACATCTAGATCGAGATACTCGAATGCATCGGAAGGTGCTGTTACGGTGGTGGAAAATCCGCTGCCCTGCCGCACGGTGAGCTTCCAACCGCCCCGAACGCGTATCGAGTCGAAGCCTTCTACTTCGAACTCTCGCTCTTCCGACTCGCCTGAAAAGGAGCCGACGGCCTCCCCTATCGTACGGCCAAGCGACTGCATAACTGAGTTCATGCCTCCAAACGCGCTCTGAAACGCGACGACCCCGGTTACCACAAGAACGATAACAACAGCGACTATTCCTAAGATACTAGCGAGTCGTGTGCGGCGGTTTGGGTCCATACTCGTGAGCATAACACGCCGCCGGCTCCCCTGTCTTTCTTACCAAACTGTAATGTCCGCGTAAGAGTTCTGTAAGGTTACCGACGTACTCTATGACTCAGAAACCGGGAGTTGCGAGCAGGCTCAGCCGTTCGTGGCACCTAAATCGTAAAATGGATTCAGAAAAAGACGGATCAAGGAAAAGATGGAGGGACCGACATGAAGCAAGCACAAAAACGAGTCGCGGCAGGCATGGCCGCGATCGTCGGAGTCTTTGCGTTGGCCATAGGCGGCGGCTACCTCGGCTCGCAGCTCGCGGGTAGGTCGAACGACGGCGGCAGCGGACTCCAGATCGGCCGTGACAACGCCGGAACCACGCTGGCGTTTGGAAGCGCGGAAGAGCGGAAGGCTACCCCTGCCGTGCTGGAATCCGGAAACACCCCCTTGCCGGGGGCGAACGACGTAACTCTCAGCTTCCAGCAGCGATTCCGTGACGTGGCGGCGGCAACCCTACCGGTTGTCGTTGAGGTCAACGTCGTTAGTCGCGTGCAACAACCGGTAATCAGCACCCCGTTTGATTTTTTCCAAATGCCAAGGGATGAGGAAAACGGCGGAGAGCCGCGCGAGTTTTTCCAGGAAGGCGTTGGCTCGGGCGTGATAGTTGCGCGTGACGGAGATACGGTGTACGTCCTGACCAACGACCACGTTGCCGGGAGAGCCGATGAGATCGAGGTTGTTCTCCATGACGGACGATCATTCGGCGGCGAGCTTGTTGGAAGTGACTCGCTTATGGACCTGGCCATGGTCTCTTTTGAGACGACCGAAGAAGTACCCCTTGCAACTCTTGGCAACTCCGAGAACCTGGCGGTCGGCGATTGGGTCTTTGCCGTAGGAAATCCTTTGGGCTACGAGTCCACGGTCACTGCGGGGATTGTTAGTGCAATCGGGCGCGACGCAGGCGCAACGAGCAATCTCAGCGGGGTGACCGACTACATTCAGACCGATGCCGCCATCAACCGTGGCAATTCGGGCGGGCCTCTTGTCAATCTCGACGGCGAGGTTGTGGGTATCAACACGTGGATTGCCTCGGGCACCGGCGGGAGCATCGGTCTGGGCTTCGCGATTCCCGTGAACAACGCCCAGCGTGCCGTCGAGGACTTTATCGCGGAAGGTTCCGTGGAGTATTCGTGGCTCGGCGTACAGATTGGAAACGTCGGCGAAGATATGGCCGATGTGCTCGGTCTCGACTCCACCAACGGCGCGATTATTTCGAGCATCTGGAACAATTCCCCCGGTGCCAGGTCGGGTCTGCTTCCCGGCGACGTGATCCTCGAGATCAATGGTGCCTCAATCGACTCAAGTAGCGAGCTGGTGCGGCGCGTGGCAACCCTCGAGGTCGGTGAGCCGGCCGATTTCCTCATCATGCGAAACGGTGCGGAGATGATGCTCGACGTTCGCACCGGCCGCCGTGCTCCTGAAGCCGGCGAAAACGCGGAAGAGCTATGGCCGGGGTTTATTGTCAGGCCGCTTACCGACCAAGTGCGGAGCCGCCTGGATCTCGGCCGTAGTGTACGTGGTCCTGTTGTTGTGGACGTCGTGCCCGGCAGCACTGCGGCTGAAGCCGGTCTGCGCGCCGGCGACGTGGTCACGGAGGTAAACGGCACTTCAATTGCCGATGTGGCCGAGTTTTTCGCCGAGCTAAACGAGGCAAACGGCGATACGCGATTCCGCATTCTGCGCAACGGAAGACAGTTGATCCTCGGTTTCGGCCGATAGGTCGATCCGTCGGCACCGCGCCGGGTCCACAGTCGGCGCGGTGCAATGCACGGCATAGGTAATGGGCGTAATGCCGTGCACACACTCCCCCTGGGGCGGCCCGGCGGCTTACCGTCGTCGAGTCGCCCCTTTTTTTGGGGCACCCTCTGTTGCGGCCGGGGCGGGCTCCGCTCCGTGCAACGGCTCCGCCGGCCGCGGGCTCTTGGAAACCGACGCCGCTCTACAAAAGCACTTCCGCCTCGAGCTTGCTTGCATACTCGTCCAGCTTTTTGAGAATGACCTTGTCGCGAGCCGGCGTATCCACCCGGACCAGGCGATTCTTGATGGCCCTCCGGAAACTATCAAAGTCCAAGGCATTTTTCGGCTCAGGGGTCAGCAAACGCGAGGCGCAGTGGCTCTTCCAGCGTTCCCACTCCTGTTCGTCAAGCGATTCGGGGAAGTTTCGCGCAATGTAGCGGCGAAGGAGGACGGGACCTCGAGCGTCGTAGAGCATGGGCGGGTTGGCCTTTATCTCTTCGGGACGGCTCTCCCTGATCTGCTCGAATTCGACTCTGTCCTCATCAGGGAAAAAATCCCCCGAGTATATCTGCAGCTCAGGATCTTCAGACCGGCGCTTCGGCGGGTCCGCGTAGACTCGTCGAATCTTTTGGATGATGTCCGGCCGGCGGCGAAGCTTCTCCGCGTGCAATAGGCATGCGTCGATGTCGAGCCCAAGCTCAGCGGCGCGATCGGCACCAAGTGTGTCGCGCGGTGCTATGGCGGGACATCGATTGATGTGAACCTCCTTGAAAGGAATACGCTCGCGCTCGCCCAATTCCTCGGTCCGGCTGAACACGCGGCGTTTGACTTCGTCTATCGGCTCATCGAGCCAATCGCCGGGATCGTGACGCAAGTCGTAGGAAATAATCGCATTCCCGTTCTCGGGGCGGATGCTCAACGGCATTATCAAGGTCGTACAGCCCGCAGGAGAGCTGAACATTCCGGAGGTGTGGAGCAGCGGGTCCATTGCCTGAAGCTTTAGTCGGCGCCGTACCTCGTCCTTCGATCGGAGACCTAAGTAGTAGTCAAAGAGCTTCGGTTGAGCTGACTTCAAAAGGCGGGCAACCGCGATGGTTGTGCGAACGTCGGCACGGGCATCGTGGCTGCTTCCGGGGTCGATGCTGTTCGCGTGAGCAATCGATTCGAGGGCAAAGGTCGGCTTGCCCATATGATCCGTTGGCCAGTTGATCCCCTCCGGCCTGAGATCACGGCACATACGAAGAAGATCGATGATGTCCCACCTCGAGTTGCCCTTCTCGTATTCGCGGCGGTAGGGATCGTAGAAGTTGCGATAGAACAACGCCCGGACAAACTCATCGTCGAATCGAATGTTGTTGTAACCAACGGAACACGTGCCGGGCTGAATCATCTGCCCATGGATAGTCGCGGCAAAATCCCGCTCCGTGACGCCGCGCTCATTGACAATGTCCGGGGTAATGCCCGTGACCAGGCACGACTCCGGGTCAGGGAGATAGTCCGGACTCAATCGGCAGTAGCAGACTACCGGTTCCGCCGTTTCGACGAGGCCTCCGTCGGTCCGCACGGCGGCGAACTGAGCAATCCGATCCCACTGCGGATGCCTACCGAAGGTTTCGAGGTCGTACCACAAAAAGCTCGCGGCCATCGCTCGACTCTAACGGTTGCATCGCCGGCCCGCAACAAGCTCGTGGTGGTCCGGTCCAAAGGGTGTTGGTACAAGCCGAGGAGTGCTGCGCCGCAGCACCGGTGGGGGTGAGAACGACGTGCCACCTCTGGTGAAATCGTCCGTCGGCCTGTACACTCACCCCGTGAACGGCACGCTCTTCGACTCAAACGTCGTTATCGAGGCGGTGAACGGCCGCCAGGAGGCGTTGCAGCTCATCGATGCAACCCCCGGCCGTTACATCTCCGCCGTGAGCTGGGTTGAAATCATGGTTGGTGTTGAGAAGGCCCTCTACGGGAGGGCGGCGGAAACACTGCCGCGCTTTTCCTTTCTTCCGGTCGACGAAGCCGTCGCGGCCGAAGCCGCCTTTGTTGAGCGCCGCTACCCCGTGAGTCGGATGGATGCCCTGGTGCTCGCGAGCGCTCGTGTTCACGGCTTGCTCCTGCTCACCAACGACAAAACGCTGCTTCACATCGCCGGCACACAGGCCAGGTCGCCCTACTAGGTGGGTACCTGCGCAAGGGCGGCGTGGTTGTCAGTAGTCGGACCGCGCGGTATTGCGCGCAAACTTCCAGCTGAGCACTCCCAACATGGCACGGGCGGCGTTGTGGGCACCAATGATATTCGGCGCCGGCGGCCCGAGCTCGAGCTCCGCCAGGGAACCGGTCAGGTAGATGCCGCCGCCCCATTCGAGAGTCGGCGCCGCGAGGGGATACCCGTCGGGGGTCCGCGGGAAGCCGTATCGGTCCGACAATCGGTCCATGAGGGCGGCGGCGGGAACGGCATCGCGATAGCCCGTGGCGAGGATAACCGACGCGCATCGAATCGCCTCCTTACCGGTAAAGAGCCCGATTTGCCGGGGTTTACCGTCCGGTTGGATTGCGGTATCACTCACCTCTCCGATGTACAGTCGAATCCGCCCTGCGTCTACGGCGGACATAAGCTCGTCGTAGACAAACCGGGGTACGGTGCCCGGTCGCCGGGCCTCTTGTATCATCGCCCGCCGTTCCTCGGATGAGGCGGTATTACGAAAGGCCCGGAGGCACTTTGGCCCGATAAAGCACGGCTCACTATCGAACATGGAAACGGCTATTGGCCTCCGCGACAACACATCGACTTCAGCGCCCTGCCGCGCCAGTGCAAGCGCAACCTGAGCGGCGCCGATACCGCCGCCGACCACAACACACCGACCCCGCGTCGTGAACGCGCTGAGGCGGAACTGCGGGTCGTACACATGGTTGACCTCGCCACCCCTCGCCGCCAAGGACTCCGCCCACTGCGGAATCTCCAGCTGCTCCGATTTGCCTACCGCCAGGATCAGCCTACGAGAGCGAAGCGTGCCGGTGGAGGTCTCCGCAATCACCGTTTCGCCCTCGAGGCGGATCTCTTCCACGACGCCGCGCCGCAGCATGGTGTCGAGGGGCATCCGAGCAAGGAGCGAGTCGGCGTACGCGGTGAAAAGCTGCGTGGACGGCCTCCTATACGGATCCATAAACGGTGCCGGAAAGCTCGGCCGGTTTTGAGCAAAGCGAACAATTGCGGCGAAGTCGGGCTCCAAGGTGTGGGCACCGGGGCTTCGAAGGTATGCGGCGCCGGCGTTGGCGAGGCGGTGGTTCCAACGCTGCAGCGGCCGTGGGTGTGGATCGACAATACACACGGCCTCGGGGCGAACGTCGCGCACTCGCAACAATACATTCGCATGGAGCAGTCCGTGAACCCCGCTCCCAACAATAATCCAGTCGTACATTATTCGCTGAGCGTCTTTTTGAAGTTGTCCCAGGCCTCGTTCCGCTCTTTCTCGTTGTAGGGCTTTTTCTGCTTGATGATAACGGGCTGTTTGCCCTTTGGCCTATCTCGTTTTCCTTTTTTGGCGCCCGTCGACTTCTCGCGGGAGTTCGGCGCGGGCCGAGTCGATCCACGCTTGGTCGAAACATTCTGTGATGCGGTGCGTGGCCCATAAGCTGAAACTGAGCCTGAGGCTGCCGCCCCGTCCCCGGCGACCTTTGGCTCGACCGCAACATGCCTGTCGCTGGAAAACTGCTTCCCCCCGCCCAGCCGGTTTTTGGGGTTGCCGTAGACTTGGGACGTGAGACGGGCAAAGGCATCCCGGAGTGTCTCTGCGCGGCCCGTGATCTTTAGCCAGATCTGCCGGAGTATCGCTGAGTCGCGGAATGCCGTGTCGAAGAGCTCCAACATGGAGAGCCCAAATACGTAGCTTATGTCTTTGAGCTTCATTGTTCCGACTTGGAAGTAGTCGGCCATAACTATCTTTAAATCGTCGATACTCTTGACGCTCCGTTTTTTCTTCGCGTTGTGAATCAACGCTTCCGCGAGGATCGCCGGCTTCTCCAAAAGCTCACTCACAAACTCGTTTGCGTCGGACACCCTGCGGGCAATGTCTTCCTCAAAACTCTGCTCCGACGCGAAAACCCGCTCACCTTCGTGCTTTATTCCCCGGAGGTAGTTCTTCATCACATCGAGATACTCGGATCGGAGCGTTTGCTTGAGTGCTTCGAAATCGTTTTTGAACGCCGGAAACACATTGTTGCGGTGAATGTAGCGATTGCCGACCAACAGGACTTGCGGCAGGGACCGCCGCTCTTTTGCGGTTGTTGCATCCTCGAAGAAAGCCTCCCGGAATTTCGGGTACTGCTCGCCGTACTCCGACTCGTACTCGTCAAGCCAGGAGAACACCGTCGGCGGATCGACAAAAAACGTCGGCGCCATCCGCACCTTCTCCTCGATCGCTGCGATATCGTCGGATTGAGCGGTCTGCTGCTCACGCTGCTTTTTGCTGTGCGCAATTTGCCCCTCGATATACCGGCGGGCGAACTGAGCAGAGGTAAAAAAGTGTTCGTCGACCGCCAGCCCCTTTCGTTGCTCGAGGTCACCCCTGTTCTCGGAGACGGCATCACATATCTGCTTCCACCGAGCCATCTCCTTCGACTCGATCTGGGACTTGATTTCCATAACACTCGAATTGAGAATCCGGGCGACCTCGGACATCAGGTTTGCGCTTTGAAAGTGATACTTCAGCCGAGCGATCGCCAAGGCGAGGGCGGACTTTACGCGGCTGGACGGAAGTAAAAGCCGCTCGCCGCCGCCAAGGTCCAACCGATAGATCGCGGACACGTCTTTCGCCATACCTCCGACGCGCTCAACAAGCCCCTCAAACGAGGTATCCGTGATATGACTCTCGGGGATTGCTAAGTCGGTATCAGAAAGCACCTTCTCCGTCGGCAAAGGGTTAGCAATTGATTCCTGCAAGCCCACGTACTCTTCCTCGAGCAGTGTCTTGTAGAATATCAGGCCCCCTTCCTCCGAGAGCACCAACCCCTTTGGCTTTCTCTGGCCGTCTTTGAACTGGGTAATAACAACGCCCAGGCGGGCCGTCCGAAGCTTCTCGATTAAACTGCCGCGCGTAAGGTATTCATCGATACGAGGGAATGGGATTTGCTCCTCCCAACTGCGGCAAATCTTGTGAAATGCATCCCGTTCCTCCGGAGCAAAACTGCCGTGCTGGGACAGGAACTCTTCCCGCGCCTTGTCGTCGTAAGTGACGTATTCAGGAGGATTTCGGTTGTTCGAAAACGTGTCACTCACGATTCTAATCCTACCACCATTGAGGGGGCTTTAACAGAGTATCGGACCGATGGTGACTCCGCTCAAGGTCTGATAGTGTGACCGCCATGAGCATCAACGTCCCCGCGGAACGGATGAACCGCGAGGTCTTTAGCTTTGCGAACTTGAGCCGACTCTACCGTCGGCTCGAACGGCGTCCCCTGACCAACGGCGATAGATACGTTATTTTCAGCGACCTCCACCTCGGCAACGGCTCGGGAACCGATGATTTCGCCGAGAACTCGGATATGTTTATCTCCGTCCTCGGCCAACACTACTTTCCAGCCGGCCACACGTTGATCCTAAATGGCGACATAGAGGAGCTCCAGCGTTTCCGGCTACCCGACATCATGCAGCGCTGGGCCGGCGCCTATGCCCTGTTTGAGGCATTTGAGAACGAGGGCAGATTCTATCGCATTTTTGGGAATCACGACTTCGATCTTACCCGCCACCGGCCGGACGAGATGGTGCTCCACGAGGGACTTCGCTTTGCATACGGCGACCACGATGTCTTTGTCTTTCATGGTCACCAGACCTCAAAGACATTTGTTCACCACAACCGGTGGGTCGAGTTTGGTCTCCGCTACATCGCCAACCCGTTGAAGATCAAAAACTACTCGGTGGCTCACAACAGCATGAAGCGCTTCCGCACCGAAAGGCGTGTATACGAGTTCGCCAGCCGACGCAAAGTCATGTCGATCATCGGCCACACACATCGCCCCCTTTTTGAGTCCATGTCTAAGGTGGATACGATCAAGTTTGAGATCGAGCGCTTGTGTCGGAAATACCCCAAGGCGGGAAGCAACAAAAGGAGAGGTATCGAGTCGCGCATCGAGAGCTACAAAAAGGAGTTGCGCCACATCCGGGAGCACGACGGCCGCCATGCGGAGGTGGCAAGCCTCTACAACGCCAACCTCGTCGTTCCGTGTATGTTCAACTCGGGCACCGTCGTCGGAAAGCGGGGAATGACCTGCTTGGAGATCGTCCACGGCCAGATCGCGCTCGTTCACTGGTTCGACAGCCGCCGGAGCGAGAAGTATCTGAAATCCGATACCTACAACGCTCGGCGACTTCACGCCACCCCTTACTTTCGAGTGGTGATGAAAGAGGAGAACCTGGACTACATTTTCAGCAGGATAACGCTGCTATCGTAATTCGGCCGGATCCCGCATGTACGAGTTGAGCCGCACCGGACCGTCCTATTCTTCTCCGGTAGCTGCGGGAACTTGGGCCCGCAGCTCCGTGTCGATGACCATAAGCCCCACCGGCGAGAACTCGGTCAGCCCCATCCGCTTGAGCAAAGAGTGGACTACCATCTCTTCTTCTTTTTGCTCTTCAACAAACCAGTCCATAAGAATGGTTGTCGTCTTGTCGTTCTCAGAGGTTGCCAAGTCGTGGACTTTGTGGATCTGTTCGGTTAGCCATTGCTCATGTCCGAGGGCAGCCTCAACGGCCTCTTTTACGGTTTCCCAAGCCTTACCACTAACATCGATCTTGGAAAGCGACACACGGGCGTCCTTCTGCTTCAAATAGGCGATGATTTTCTCGGCGTGACCGTACTCCTCTTTCGCATGCTGATCCATCCAAGCGGAAAAGCCCAGATAGCCTTTGTCATAGAGGTCGAAAGAGATGGCGCGGTACAAAAAGTGTGCGCGCAGCTCCCGGCCAAGTTGCTCGTTTAGTGCGTTGTGAATGGTATCGCTCAGTTTCATCTTTGTAGCGCTCCTTGCGTGTTTCGATAGAATCCGTCTCTTGTTCCGCCTAGAAATGTAGCTTCCGACAAGCCCTCAGGCAAGCACTATCGTTACCCCGGCCGGCGTGGACCATCGGTCCGGTTGCTCGAGCATCCGCACTTATTTCCGGAGCTCGGACCGACAAACCGGCTCGAGCGAGAAGATGCGCCATCACAATTCTGTACCGCAGAAACACCACCGTTACTGGAACTAACAGACTTTGGATCAGTTCACGAAGTTTCCAGTTTGCATCGCCACTCAAGCAACTATACAATAGCGGAACCTGGAGGTGGCGATGTCAGGCACAATCGAAGTTCGACCGGTCTCGGGGAAAGCCGAGGCCAAGAGTTTTGCGCTTTTTCCGTGGAAGATATACCGCGGCGCGAACTCATACTACGACAAATGGGTCCCCCCGCTTGTGATGGACGAAAAGCATGCCGTTGAGAAGTCCCGCGATCCGTTCTACAAGCACGCCGACGTGGAATTCTACCTAGCCTACCGTGACAACAAGATAGTCGGCAGAATCGCAGCGATAATCGACTTCAACTACATCGACTATCACAAAGAGAAGGTGGGGTATTTTGGTTTTTTCGAGGCCATCGACGACCACGACGTTGCCGGCGCATTGATAGACAGCGCCGCGGACTATCTGCGCGGGCACGGGATGGCAAAGATGTTTGGGCCGGTCAATCTCTCGCCCAACTACACCCTCGGGGTGCTCATCAACAATTTCGAGATCCCGCCGGTTATCAAGATGGGTTGGAATGCACCGTACTATCCGGCGTTGATGGACGGGCAGAACCTGGCAAAAGAAGTCGATCTATACTCCTATACGATGACGACGGAGCTGCCGTTGAGCGACAAAATCAGGCGAGTGCAAGAGATTGCACGTAAGCGCCACGGTTTTGAGGTGCGCGCGGTAAGCAAAAAAACGCTCTTTGAAGCCATCGACCAGGTCAGGGACATCTGGAACGTCGCGTGGGCGGACAATTGGGGATTTGTACCGTGGACAAAGGAGGAGTTCGCCTATTTGGCGGAGGACCTCAAGCTTGTCCTTATGCCGGAGCTCACCTTTATCGCCTACATCGACGAAAAGCCGGTCGGCTTTGCCATGCCGATACCCGATTTCAACCAGATCTTTATCAAAATGAACGGCCGTCTCCTCCCGACGGGGCTTTTCAAGCTTCTTGCGGGCCGAAAAAAGGTCGACATTATCCGAATCGCGGCCCTTGGCGTCATGCCGGAGCACCAGAACAAGGGTATCGACGCGGCTTTTGTGTACGAGCTGTACACGCGTGGGGAAGCCGCGGGCATAAAGGGCGCCGAGTTTTCGTGGATTCTCGAGCAAAACTACCCGCTGAGGAATTTTCTCGAGCACTGGGGTGCCGAGCACTACAAAACTCACCGAATCTACAGCAGAGACCTAACCAACACCGGAGGGGAGGTAACACGTTAGTATGCGGGTTTGCTTTTTGTTTCCCGGCCAAGGATCTCAGTATCCGGGCATGGCGAAGGATCTCTACGAAGCATCGGCTGAAGTTCGCGAGCTGTTCGAGGCGGCCTCCGAAACGACGTCCATGGACCTAAAATCGCTTCTGTTCGATTCGACCGAGGAGGACCTCAAACGCACCGACCGTACCCAACCTGCCGTCACATTGGCAAATTTGGCTTCGCGTCTTGTAATGGAGCGCGAAGCCGGTGTCAAGTCGGACGGCGCGGCCGGCCACAGTCTCGGGGAGTTCTCCGCGATGGTTGATGCCGGAGTGGTTTCGGTGGCCGACTGTTTCCGGCTGGTAAAGGCCCGCGGTGAGTTGATGGAAACGGCGGGCCAAATCCTCCGCCGGGAGGCGGCGGACATGGCTCCGGGCATGGCGGCGGTTATCGGGCTTTCCCGGGAAGATGTCGAAGGCGGCTTGGCGAAAGTAGACGGCATGGTGTATGTAGCCAACCACAACTCGCCGACACAAACGGTTATCGCCGGCGAGGCGGCCGCGCTGGATGCCGCGGAGTCGGTCCTCACCGAGGCCGGCGCCGGAAGATACATTCGACTCAAGGTTTCCGGCCCCTTCCATACACCGCTTCTGAGCGAAGCAGGCGCGAAGTTTTCCGACGTGGTGGAAGCCTGTGAGTTCAAAAACCCGACAAAAGCCTTGTTTGCAAACGTCACAGGGGCTTCCGTTCGAACCGGAGCCGAGGCCAAGCAGTGTGCGATTCAACAGATCACCTCGCCGGTTTCGTGGGTCGCGGAGGAGCAGGCGATATTACAAACCGGATTTGACGCCTTCTACGAAGTCGGCCCCGGAACCGTCCTTTCGGGCCTCTGGCGAGCATTCACACGGGAGGCCAAGTGCCTCCCGGCGGGCAAGCTTGACCAAATCCGAGCCTTGGGTGAAGATATCGCCCCATGACGCAGCGCCCCAGAATAGTAATTACCGGTCTGGGAACAATTAATCCACTTGGCGACACGGTAGAAGAGTATTACCGGAATCTGCTTGCAGGAAAGTCCGGGGTTGTCCGGTTTAACTCCATAGACCTCTCGAAGGTCGAATGCAAGATAGGCGGAGATCTTGGCGACTACGACTTTACCACGTCATTGGAACGGTTCCGAGACGCGTTTGACACAGCTCAATACAAGGCAATCAAAAGGCTTTTTCGCAACTTCACCTTTTCTACAAAGAGCGCGGTTGTTACGGCCATACAGGCATGGGTCGACGCGGGACTGGCCGGTCTCGAAATCGATCCCTACCGGACCGGCGTTATGCTCGGCGGGCACAATCTAAACAGCAACTACATCTTCAAAAACGCGATTCAGTTTCTCGAGGAGCCGGAGTACGTCGATCCCCTCGCGGGGATTGAGGCAATCGATCCAAATGTTCCGGCCGCCATAACGGAGGTCCTGGGACTAAACGGCCCCGCCTTTACCCTCGGCGGCGCGTGCGCCAGCGGCAATTTAGCGCTGCGGGACGGCGTGCGTGACATCCTTTCGGGCGAAACGGAACGTTCCATTGTCGCGGGAGCCGCCTACGACGTCGCCCCGCCGGACATCCAGGCTAGTGCGATAATTAACGCCGTTGTGGTTAAACCCGAGTACCAGGACGCGCCGCAGAGGGCTTCCCGGCCCTTCGACCGGGATCGCTGTGGCTTTGTGTATTCTCACGGCGCGGCGGCATTGGTCATTGAAGACATGGATGTCGCGTTAAAGCGCGGCGCGCCGATTTACGGCGAGATTCTGGCCGTCCGAGCCAACTCCAATGCCAACCACACGCCGATGCCGGCCGCCGAACATCAGGGCAGGCTTATGTCGGACGTCTTGAAGGCCGCGGGCGTTGAGCCGGACGAGGTGGGCTATGTGAACTGCCACGCCACCGGTACGCCGGCCGGTGATGTGCAGGAGATCGATGCCGTGAAGGCGGCATTTGGAAGCGCCGCGTACAAGCTCAAGCTCAATGCCGCAAAGTCGATGCTCGGACACACGTGCTGGGCCAGTCCGCTTGTCGAGACCATCGGCGGGCTTATGCAGATGCGCCATGGTCGTCTGCATCCTACGGTAAATTTGGATAATCTGGATCCGAATATCGATTTGGATGTGGTGGGGCTCCAGGCTCAGGACCACGAATTCGACGTGATGCTCAAAAACTCGTTTGGGTTCGGGGGCATTAACTGCTGCAGTTTGATTAGGAAGGTTTTATGAACGCCTTTGTAACCGGCGGTTCGAGAGGGATAGGCCGCGCGATCGTGACAAAGCTCGCCGCGGAGGGATACGGCGTCGCATTTACCTACGCCGGCAACAAGGCCGCGGCCGACGAAACGGTCCGGCTCGCACTGGAGGCGGCATCTGAGACCCATCGCACCGCCGACGGCAAGGTCGCGGCCGCCACGACGCCGGCGGAGAGGGCCCACACGGCCAAATCGGACGCCGGTCCGGCCAAGATCATGGCATACCAGCTCGACGTCCGCGACCCCGACGCCGTAGAGAAGACCATCGAGGCGGCTATCGACGAGTTTGTCGACATCGGAGCTCTCGTGAACAACGCGGGGATGGTTCGCGACAATGCCGTGGCCTTTATGACAAACGAAGAGTGGGACGAGGTGATCGCCGCAAACCTCTCGGGCCCCTTCTACACGATCCGTGGCTTTTTGATGCACTTTATCTCAAATCGCCTTGGGCGGATCGTCAATATCTCGTCGCTTTCGGCACGGGGGGCCTCCGGCCAGGCAAACTACGCCGCTGCAAAAAGTGGTCTTGTGGGGCTAACCAGGTCGGTAGCCAAGGAGTACGGGCGCAAGGGAATAACGGCCAACATCGTGACGGTTGGATACGTGCCGACGGACATGACAAAAGATCACATGACCCACGATCTGCAGCGGTACTGGCTGGAACACTGCCCCGGCGGGAGGGTCGGCAAAGCAGAAGAAATCGCAAGTATGGTACACTACTTAACGACGGAGCCGGCGGCGTTTGTTGCCGGCGAGGAAATCGCAATCTCCGGCGGGCTTACGTACGCGCCATAGAGGCTCACGTGCACGGCTCAGCCGAATGGCCCGAACATGGACCGACATAATGG
>CAZFLD010000001.1:0-89147 GCA_964519835.1 uncultured Spirochaetales bacterium | reverse complement strand
AATGGCCCGAACATGGACCGACATAATGGTCCGAACATGGACCGACATAAGGATGGAACGATGAATAGAGTGGGAGTCGAAAGCATCAACCTCTACGGAACAAGTATGTTCCTTGACCAAAAGAGCCTGGCGACCGCACGGGGCAAGGATCCCCAAAAGGTGGTGGGCGACTATCTGATCGATACCAGGAGCCTGAATCCACCGTGGGAAGACACCGTAACCATGGCCGCGAACGCCGCCCTCCCACTTATGACCGACGAGCTCAGGAATGAGATCGGCTTCTTTGTCGTGGGCACCGAGGGTTCGGTAGATTTTGGCAAGCCCATCAGCACGAATGTTCACCAGGCCTTGGAGCTTCCCCATGAGGTCAGGAACTACGAAGCCAAATTTGCTTGCTACAGCGGCGTGGCGGGCTTGGACGCCGCAGTAAACTGGGTCGCCGCGGGACTGAACAAAGGGAAAAAGGCCTTGGTGATAGCCAGCGACTTCTCGCGCAAACACTTCAATCTCAAAGAAGAGTTTGTTATGGGGGGGCTTGCAGTGGCCATGGTGATCTCCGAAGACCCAAAAATCGTTGAGTTCGAGCCGGACAAAAAGGGAAGCTGGACAGTAGACGCATACGACACGTTTCGTCCAAGCGCTCAGGCCGAGGTCGGCAATAACGAGGTCAGCTTGTACACCTACATGGACTGTCTCGAGGGCGCCTACAAGACCTTTGTTGCCGAGTCGGCTGGAAGCCTCGACTTTGACAAGGACTTCGCGGCCTTTGTGTATCACACACCCTTCCCCGGCATGGCGTTTCAGGCTCATAGGACGCTGTGCAACATCACGCTTCCACGGAAAAAGCCGGAGGTGAAAGCGGACTTTGAAAACCGGGTGTACCCCGCGCTTCGGTACGCGCGCCGCGTAGGCAGCACCTATGGGGCGAGCAATTTTACCGGCATTGCGAGCCTGTTTTCCGGCGACACGCCCCCTGCACCCGGCGCCCGTATCGGCTTCTTTGCATACGGTTCCGGCGCAATCGGGGAGTTTTACAGCGGCATCGCCCTTCCCGGCGCCGTTGAGGCGGTACAGTCGATGAACATCGACGCGCAACTGGACCAAAGGCGCCCCGTTACCGTTGAGGAGTATGAGCTCGTAGAAAACCTCCGGGAAGGGCAGATCGAGAATCCCAATTTCACACCCGACTTTTCGATCCTCGACGGATGGTACGACAAGTACTACAAGGGCTCAGGAAAACTGGTCTTAAAGGACGTCAAGGACTTCTACCGGACCTACGAGAGGGCCTAATGCCCCTGGTAGAGTACTACTCCGACTCGGGTGTGGGAGTTGTCACGCTCAAGAACGGCAAGGACGGCAACCGCCTAACACCTGAGTTTCTCGAAGAGCTGGAGACGGCCTTCAAACATGCGTTCGAGGCAGCGGAGGTGCGGGCGGTCCTCCTCAGGTCCAACGGACCGAGCTTCTGCCTGGGCATGGATCTGGGACGCCTGGCATCATCGAGCGACACCCCGGAAGATGACCGCACGCTGGCGACCGCCATTTCCCGGTACGGGCGCCTACTCCTCTCTATCTACTTAGCGGCGAAGCCGGTTGTCGCGGTTGTGCGCGGCGAGGTGATTGCCGGTGGAGTTGGCCTTGTGGCGGCCTGCGACATTGTGCTGGCGGAGGAGAGTGCGGCCTTTGAGCTTTCCGAGGTACTCTTTGGTCTGATTCCCGCCAATGTATTGCCTTATCTCTTTAGCCTCCGGCTCAGCCCCCAGAAGACCCGTTATCTGATTCTCTCATCAAAACGGTTCTTGGCGCTGGAGGCTGCGGGGATAGGGCTTGTCGATGAGGCCTATCCGGCCGGAGGCTTAGAGAAGGGGGTTCGCTCCCTGCTCCGCCGCCTCTTGCGCAGCTCTCCCGAAGCCCTCAAGTCTGCGAAGCTTTTTACCCAGGAAATCTATGGCTTGAGCCATGACGAGATACGGGCCCGCGCCGAATCGACCTTGCTGGAGCTTGCTACCGCCGAAGGTGTCAGATCTGCGCTCAAGGCATTCGAGGGCGGTGAGCTGCCGCCGTGGTTTGAAAGATTTCGACCCACACGACCGCTGAGCACGGTAGAAAACAACGATTAGGGGCCGACTCTGTGGAACATCAACCCATTACTACCTACAGCTTTGACCATAGAGGCATCGCATACCTCGACATGGTGGACAGAGAGAACAAAAACATCTTCTCGGATGCGTTTATCGAGAGTTTTGTGACTTCGCTGGACAAAGTCGAGAAGGCCTCCCCACCAGTCGTGGTAGTGCGGGGCCTACCGGACGTGTTTTCCGGAGGCGCCGAGAAGCAAACACTCATAGACCTTGCAGACGGCAAGATACGAGTAAAGGACCTCTTGATCTCAGAGCGCCTAGTGGCAACCGAGTTTCCGATTATTGCCGCCATGGAGGGCCATGCGATGGGTGGCGGCCTCGCCATTGCCCTGTGTTGTGACATTGTTATTGCCGCGCGTGAGAGCCGATACGGGGCCGTGTTTATGACGATGGGCTTCACGCCCGGCATGGGAACAACGGTGCTGCTCCAGGACCTCGTCGGACCCTACATTGCTGCGGAGATGATGTTCACCGGCCGGCGCTTTAAAGGGAGCGAGCTCGAGCAAAAGGGCACCAACATCAACTATATTGTTCCGAAGTCCGAGGTTTCCAAGCGAGCGCGGGATGTGGCGCTTCAGATCGCGGAGCGGAACATTAAATCGGTGCATCTTTTGAAATACGCTCTCAGCGCGAACAAAAAGAAGAAGCTGATCGAGGCGCGCCTTCAAGAAGACATGATGCATCGTTTGAGTTTTGGCTTTCCTGAGACACGGGAGATCATCGACGACTTCTACGGCCAATAGGCACAAACCAACAGACGCCGCCGTATCTGTGCGCGGCACAACCGACCGCAACAGGGCCGGCATCAAACAGGGGGCAACTCGTGATTCAGATGGACTTTTCGGACAAAACCGTCCTTATCACCGGCGGCACAAAGGGCATAGGGCGGGCGACCGGTCTCCTTTTTGCCCAGGCCGGCGCACGGACGGTCCTTACCTACAAGTGGGGCAGCGCCGACATGAACGCCCTCACGGCAGAATATGCCGCCACGGGAGGCCCCGAACCGATTCTTGTGCAGGCCGACGTGTCGGTAGAAGAAGATACCAACGCCGTTATGGCGGAGATTGGAAAAGTCGCTAAAACGGTTGACGTATTTGTTTCAAATGTCGGCTTTGCGGCAACAACCCCGGACCTCAAGGCATACAAAAAGCGCAGTCTTTTCAAAACCCTTGAGTACAGCACGTGGCCGATGATAGACTATACAGTGGCGATACAAAGAGCCTTTGGCGCCTATCCTAAACACGTAATTGGTGTTTCCAGCGATGGTCCGGACCACTACTACCGTGGCTACGATTTTGTTGCCGCCTCCAAGGCACTCCTCGAGTTTTTTGGTAAGTATCTTTCGGTCCACCTATTTAAAGAAGGCGGCAGGGTTAACGTTATTCGGTTCGGCACCGTAAAAACCGAATCGTTCGCCGATATTTTCGGCGAAAAATTCTTTGACTACGCATTGTCTCACGGAGCTACACCGGAGATGATTCTAAGTCCTGAGGAGTGTGCAAACGCGATCTTCGCAGTCGCCAGTGGACTTTTGGACGGCATGAACGGTCAGCTAATTACCGTCGACAAGGGTCTTCCGCTTATCGACAACCTTATGATGCGGTACTTGGACGATCAACAATTCAAAGAGTAACTTACACGACGTTCGTCGTTGTACAAAAATAGACAAGCAGCATAGGAGAACAAGATGACAAAAGACGAAGTAATGCAGGTCATCAAACAGAACATCGTCGACAATCTCGACGACGTGGAGATGGACGATATCGACCCGTCCAAGTCGATGAAAGAATACGGAGCCAACAGTCTCGACATGATTGAGGTCGTATCCACCTCCATGCGCGAGCTCAGCATCAAGATTCCACGGTCCGAACTTGCAGACATCGAAACCATAGAACAGCTTGCCGACAAGTTCATTGACTACGTGGAAAAGGAATAGCAACGGAGGCTTATGGCCACACAGCAGGCATCCGACCAGCAAATACTCAATTACAGCCTTGCGGATTTTCACTACAACGATAGTCCCAATCCCATGCTGCCGCCCGCAGACTTCGACGAGTGGATGGAGCATCCTCTTGTCAAAAGAAGCTTTACCTTCTTCGAGCAGCAGCTGCTTGCCGCTCCCCGGGCGGAAACGGAAATCCTCAGCAACATCGACAACCAGCGGCGCACGATTATCAATCTCACGTCGTACAACTATCTCGGTCTGTCGACCCATCCTGAGGTTATCGAGGCGGCCCGAGAAGCGGCCCTCAAGTACGGCCTGAGCTCCTCGGGCGCGCCCCTCGTCTCGGGCACGCTGGATCTTCACGTGACCTTCGCCAAGAAGCTCGCCGAGTTCAAGCAAAAGGAAGACGCACTGGTCTTTTCCAGCGGCTACGGCGGAAACCTCGGGGCACTGCAGGGAATGATGCGCAAGGGCGACGTGATCATTTTCGACGAAAAGTCACACAAGAGCCTTGTCGACGGCGGCACCCTTTCGGGCGCCAAAATGATGTTTTTCGACCACAACAATCCCGACAGTCTCGAGCAAGTGCTCGAAAAGGCAAAGGGGAAGCGAACGCTTGTCGTGGTCGAGGGCGTCTACTCCATGGACGGGGACATGGCGCTCCTTCCTGAGATCGTTGAGCGGTGCGAGGCGTACAACGCGCCGATATACATCGACGAAGCGCATTCTACACTAATGTTCGGCGAGAATGGGCGTGGCGTGGCCGAGCACTTTCATATGGAAGACCGGATCGGCATGAGCTACGGCACATTGAGTAAGTCCTTCGGTGGGGTCGGCGGCTTTATCTGCTCGAACGCCCGAATCATCCGCTACCTAAAGGGATATGCGTCGGCTTGGAACTTCTCGTGCGCTCCCTCGCCTCCGGTTGTCGCGGCAATGATCAAGAGCCTCGAAGTTGCCACACGAGATTCTTCGTTGCGGGACAAGCTCTGGGAAAACACCAGGTACTTAAAGTCGGGCTTTGACGCCCTCAACATCAACATGGGAGACTCCAACTCCCAGGTCATCCCGATAATCGTCGGCAACTCCGGGGAGAAGCTCTTTACCTTCGCCGCGGAAATGCAAAAGCGTGGCCTGTTCCTGCAACCGATCGACTATCCGGCCGTTCCGGCCCATGCACGTCGATTCCGAATCTCGGTGAGCTCCCAGCTTATCAAGGACGACATGGATCGAGTTTTGAACATCGTTGAAGACGTGATCGTGAAGGGGCTCAGGTCCGCGTGAGCAGCGGGCGCTCACAGGACGGGGCCAACGGCTCCACGGCAGCCGGCGGTCCACCGAATGACACGACCCTCGGGCCGCAGGGCACCTTCGCCGAGGCGGACCCGTTGGACGTCGTCGAAGTAGACAAACGTCTGAGGCGGCTGCGAAAGCGGTCGCTTTTTGATGCTCTTCCACCTATTGCGCACGATGTGGAGGCTATCAAGCGCATTATCCCCCACCGCCCGCCGCTTCTTTTTGTAGACAAGGTCATCGGCCTCGACGTTGCCTCCGGTTGTATTGAAGGGCGCCGGGACCTGGATCCCACGGACCCGGTCTTCAGCGGCCACTTTCCGGACTATCCCCTGTATCCAGGCTCGTTCGAAATAGAGATGGTTGGGCAGCTTGGGCTTTGTCTCTACCACTTTGTAAAAACCGGCGGTACCGACATACCGGCGGACGCCGAGCCTGTGGCCATGCGCGCCACGAGGGTCTTGGGCGCGTACTACCTTGAACCTGTACGCCCGGGCGACCAGGTCCGCCTCCTGGCCCAGGCGATTGCATTCGACGGGTTTCTCGCGCAGATGATCGGCCAGGTCATGATAGGCGACAAGGTCTCCTGCGTAACCGCCGGCGAAGTTGTCATCCTCGACGAGTAGCAACCCGGCAGTGGCTCTCCACGTATCGCTCTACGGGATGGACCTCAGCCGACTCCGCAAAAACGCTTTTGCAACGCTTTGCAGTTTTCTTTCCACCACCGAACGCCACGAGGCCGAGACATACGCGGTTGCCGCCGGCCGCCACCGTTTTATTGCCTTTCGCGGCGCACTGCGGTTGATACTCGGACAAAAGCTATCCCTTCCCCCGGGTGATCTGACAATTGTGCGGACAAACAGCGGCAAGCCGGTGTTATCACGCGTGCGCGGCGGTCGGGTTGGGTCCCGTGCCGTCGTGGGTCCGGAGGCCACAAACGCGTCCCCCGTGGAGTTTAACCTCTCACACTGTGGAGACCTGGGCTTGGTCGCGCTGGCTGAAGCGGAGGCCGATGGGGAAAACAAGCACGCGAACATGGACGTTTCGGTAGGCGTGGACATCGAAGCGTTGCGGCCTATGCCCGGGGCGGAACGGATCGTCCAAGACTTCTTTCACCCGCTGGAGGTCGACTTTCTATCCGGCTTCGAAGACGCGCCGCCGGAGTGCATAGGGAGCACACATACGGGTCCGAGCGGACGGACCGTGCCGTCCGGGAGAAACGCGACCGAAAAGGGGGCTGGGTTCCACGAGTCGTTTTTTGCGCTGTGGACCCGCAAGGAAGCGGTGATCAAGTGTGTCGGGGGAGAGGTGCTGCCCGCTTTGCGATCCTTTTCCGCCCTCGGGCCAACAACGAGCTTTCCCGGCATCGGCGGCATTCGTATTGTCGATTTGACCGACTACCTACCCGCGGCAGGACTTCCTAAGCATGTCTTTGCATCCCTTGCCGTAATGCCGAAAAAGCCCCCGGAGATACTGGTCTACCGGTTAGATCTCGACTTCCTCGACGCGCGCTGAGGATAGCGACGACGTTAGTCCGGATCACCGCTTTTGGCAATGGTATCAATAAACAGCGAAACGTCGCTCACCCCCGTGTTGAAATCACGCCTGCGCACGTACTCGGTATATCGCTCGAGCTCGTCACTCTCGAGAATCCGCTCGAGGATCTCGAAGAACTCGCGCTTTGTCTTGGCGTACCAACCGTACTCGTTCCGGCAGAAGTGATCGACGATGTGCTTGTCATTCTGCGCAACCCATTCGGTAAACAAGACCGGGTTGCCCATGATAAGCGACTCAAATGCGGTAGAAGCACCGGCTTTACCGACGACCATGTCCGCGAGGTACTGTAGCTCGTTCATGTTCGTAACGTATCCAAGGGGTACCAATACGGTATCACTCGACTCGTCCTCTACAAGTTGGATAAGCTCCCGCCGAAGATCTTCGTTCCGGCCGCAGACAAATAGCAGATTGACCGGCAACCCACGACGGTAGATCTCTACACCGTACTTGCTGACCTTACCGACGCCAAAACCACCCGAGGTGATAAGGAGCGTCGGGCGATTCGGCTTGAGCGGATAGTCCTGGGCAATCTCCTCTCGCGACCGCGTGATCTGCTGAAACTTCCTGCTCACGGGGAAATCGAGAATCCAGATCTTGGTTTCGTCGATCCCAAAACTGATCAGACGATCTTTGGATTCTTCGGAGGCAACCAAAAAGTAGTCCGCACGGCGCTCCGCCCAGAGATTGTATCCGTCGAAGGGGTCAACCACGTACACGATGATCGGGAATTTGAGCCCCAGGCTGTTCCTGGCCACGACCGCCGCAGTGGTACAAAACGTATACGTGGAAAAGACAATGTCGGGTTTGTAGTCGGCAATAAATCGGATCGCGCGTTTAATAAACTCACGCAAAAAGAGCCGTGTGAACACTTGCGACACGGGGTGGAACACCCGACTCAGGGCGTACATCAGCCGTGCGACGAACGGGAATCGAAGCGCAATATCCCAGCTCTCTTTGATCTGTTCATCTTGTGTTTTTGCTCCGACTTGCGCCGCAAAATCCACTATGTCGATCTGGTACATGTCGGGAAAGTCATGCCTGATGGCTTCAGCAACGGCCACGGCCGGCGTCTTGTGGCCGGAGCCAACCTCCACCATCGTCATGAGAAGCTTAATCCGACCACCGGGGGAGTGGTCGGCATGTTCCCTATGCGTCATTGGGTAACGACTCGTTGTTTTTTGGCGCGACACTCTTGCGTTGGAAGATTCCGGTGAACTGCTGAGAGCTAAAAAGGGCGCCGAGTCCCGCGCTTATATAGTTGTAGAAAAAGCGCCAGAGAATGACCGCGATACCAAGGACATAGCTCGGAGCCGACCCCGAGAACACCAGTACAAAGAGCGCTTCTCCAAGGCCGGCGTTTCCGGGGGTCGGCATAAACGAGATGATAAAAACCAAGAGAGCGCCAAGCGCCACGGCATCGATGTAGCGGAGATAAACTCCAAGGCCCCTGAACACAACGTAGAGCATTGATGCTTCCGCGACGTACATAAACCCGATCGCCAGAGTACCGATGATAAAACTGACCAGATGCTGTCGGAAGTACTTCCGGAAACTGCGCCGAGCGACGTTCGCCTCGATCAGCACACGCTTGCTAAATAGGTGAGGGTCTTTGATGAGATGTATTCTCGAAAAAACTGCCCCCAGCTTTTGCAGGATCCGGATTATCGCGTGTGGGTAAAACATGCTTAGGATAAGGAACATGATAAATCCGACCTGCAGTGCCAGGCTCAACAGAAAAATGGTGTTTACGGCAGGAATGCCGCCGATATCCTCCGGGAAGATAAAAAAGGCGATGATCGCACCCACAAGGACAAAGATGGAAACGATGATAAGCTTTGTGAACACCACCGAAGATGCCTTTCCGGTTGGGACGCCCCGCTTTTGTAATGAAAAGATCACAAAGGGCTGCCCGCCAAAGCTAAACGGCGTAATGATGTTGAAAAATATGCGGAGCGTAGCGGATTTGTAGGAAGACCAAAACGACAAGTGCTCGTCCGTACCGCGGGTGTAGAAGTAAAAACTCAAAGAGTCGAAGGTGATGGCCGTTAGCCAAACCCCCGCCAACAACAGCAGATAGATCGGATCAAGCTGCTGGAGAGCCTCGACCGTTTGCTTGTTGTATGTCAAGGCAAATACCAGCCCCAGAGATACAATGCTAATGCCCGCAAAAAGTAGCACTTTGCGGAGCTGGCTGGGTTTACGCTCAAGTTCGATGGTTGCCACTCCCCCGCCAGTATGGCGTGGCTCATGATAATTGGGCACTTGTACGGTGTCAACGTGACTGAACTATCGCGGACCTTCTGAACTGTCACGAACCTTGATGCTCTAAGAAAAAGGCAAAAGCAAGTTCTTGCGAGTAGACGGAAGTGAAGCCCCCGTTCTCTCCGAACCCGGATTGCCACCGTCGCGTTCGAGAGTTTTGCCGTCAGTCAGTACTACCCGAACAACATGCACTTCCTCGTCGGCGCGCGCTCGCAGTTTGTGTTCTCTTGCTACTATCTCACGCTGCGACGCAGCGGACGCCCGCCACGACGGACGGCTCATCCACCGGCGCGTCGACTCCCGGGCACCGCGGACCACCTCCAACCCGCTGTTCCCGGTCAACTACATGGACCGCGAGTTTCGAAAGGACCTCGCCGAGCATGTCCGCGAGACGGTACGCTTCGCGCGCAACGTTAATCACAGCATGGAGCGGCTGTGGGTCTACCTGTTGTCACACAACCTGTTCAAGCGCTTCCGCATCAACGACCCGGTCGCCGTCGATCGCACCCACTGCGGGCAGGCGGTGAGGAAGAGCCTGCAGATCGACAGTCTGACAGTCGAGAGGGTCCAATACTCGCCACAGTATGCACTTGCGTGATTTCGCGCATCAAGGTTCGTGACATTGCCTGTTGATTGCCGGAGACAAACGAGCAGAGAGCTACGGATATCAAGCTTCTGACTTTTGCTGTCCGGGACATGATGGCTTCGCTCAGAGACAAACCCCGCCCGGCGCCACGATTGTCTAAAAGGCGGCGCTCGTAGCGGCTCCTTTGCGCCTCGAGCATCCTTTGCGCCTCGAGCTCCCTTTACGCGTCGCGCCAGCTGTGCGCGGGCTCCCAGCCGAAAAGGCGTTTGATTTTCGAGCAGTCGAAGAGTGATTGAAACGGCGGGTGGTCGGGCGCGAAGTTGCCCTCGACGCCGTAACGGGTCTTAATGGCCTCTTGGATCGGCACTTCGATACAAGTGTCCGCCGCGGCAATCAAAAAAACCTCATGGCCGGACGACTCGCCCTCTAAAGCGGCGCAAAACGCGGTGCCGACGTCACGGGCATCGATATAGCTCCAGAAATTAGCACTACCGGGTCCCGGAAACCTTTCCCGCCTCGGACGGAGCATCTTGTCCTGCTCCTCGGGAGGAATCACGTTGTTGATGCGCAGCGTGCACATTGCCATGTCGGGATATCGTACGGAGAGGGAATCGGCAATCACCTCGGACATGAGCTTGCTTAGTGCATAGGCGTTTGCGCTCGGCGTTACATCTTCCTCGGTAAACGGCAGGCGCGGCGGCAGATTGTCGGTTGTGAGCCAACCGGTTGCCATCTCACTTCCCGCATTGATAAACCGGCGCACGGCAAAATCCCCGGCGGCCTGCATCACGTTGTAAGTTATCATCGTGTTGCCGCGAAAGATGTCGGTTCGCCCGAAGCCGGCCGGAGACGGATTCGCGGCGAGGTGGCAAACGCCCTCGGGCCTTACTTCGGCCATGACGTCGTACACAGCGCCTGCATCCTCGAGGTCGATTGCGATTGTACAAACGCCGGCCGCCGCCTTGTCACGGTCTACGTTTGTCACCTCGTGACCGACCTTACCAAGAGCGGCCACAACATGCCGACCGGCGCGTCCACTTCCTCCCGTTACGATTACTTTCATGTGCACTCCTCCTGTGCATCGACGCAGGACATGTTTTTGGTCCACGATGCACTTCTATGGCTTTCCTCTCCTACAAGGTCGCAACGTGCTCATCTCAGGTCCACCACTGTGGGTCACACGCTTGCTCGGTTGGACCATCGTGTCATAGAGCAGAAGCGCACCGATGCCACAAGCCAAGGGGACCGCAAGAATCCCAGGCCGAATCACGCCGAGTCGCCGGGCCGGAGGAGCGAAGGATCACGAGGTTTACTCCCGGCCGCGCCGCCGCGGATCAGGCCCTCGCCGGCGGCGGCCTGTGCGCCGTCCCAGCTCAGTCCGGGCCATTCGTCGGCGTTCTCGTTTTTTTGTGGGGCGCCGTGTGTCGAGCGACCACGGCGAAGGTAGTCCGTGAGCAGGGCGGTTAGCTCAACCACAATTTGCGGATACTCGTTCTGCACATTTTCTCGCTCACCAACATCGGTATCCATGTCGTAGAGTTGCACCGGTGGCGAGTCCGGTGGCTCCTCTCCGGGTTTGGGCTCGCTCCATCCACCGGAGCCCGGGCACAGCTCCAGCTTCCACCGGCCGCGCCGGACGGAGAACGAGCCGTTGATCGAATGATGCACGATAGCCTCCCGAACCGGTGATTCGGCCTGCGTACCCGCGGACCCCGCCCAAATGGAAAGATTGGATACCGAGTCCTCCGCGTCATCGTGGCGTCGCGCACCGCCGGTTATTTCCACCATCGTGGCGAATAGATCACTCAGGCAGACAATCTGGTCGGACGTTGATCCGGCGAGAATCGTGTTCGGCCATAAAACGACAAACGGAATCCGATGGCCTCCGTCGTAGATATCGGCCTTGTGACCGCGAAACTCATAACTCGGGTTGTGGCCCATGCCTTTGAGCTCGGGAAAGTCGACCCGAGGGGAGCAACCGTTGTCGCTGGTGAATATAACAATCGTATCGTCGGCATATCCGGTGGCCTCGACGGCATCGAGGATACGCCCCACGACGGCGTCCACCTGCAAACAGAAGTCTCCGTAGGTGTTGAGCCCGCTTTTCCCGCGAAAATCGGCGGTGGGCAGGATCGGCGTGTGGGGCGCCGGCAGCGGAAAGTAAAGGAAATACGGCCGGCCGGATGCAGCGGCGGAGGCCACAAATTCTTCGGCCTTTCGCGTCAACGTCGGCAAGACGTCGATGTGGTAGAAGTCAGGTGCGGTGGGACCTTTTCGCCACAGCTCTTTGAGCGTGGGTGACTCGCTGTCGCGACTAGGGAGCGCGGTGACCTCCTCACCGTCGATGTATACGTAGGGCGGCATATCCAACGAAGCGCTGATCCCAAAAAAGCGATCAAAGCCAAAGGTTGTGGGCCCGGCGGCAATCGGCTTGGAAAAATCAACGGCCTCCGGGTCTTCGGTCGCTTTGCCGGAACCGTCATGCCAATCCAATCCCAAGTGCCACTTGCCGACGCAGGCCGTTGTGTACCCGAGGCGCCGCAGGTACTCCGCGACGGTGGTGCGATCGTCTTCGATAAGGTGTCGCGAATACCCAAACGTCACGCCATGCTTGAGCCTCGACCGCCACGCGTAACGGCCTGTTAGGATGCTGTATCGCGACGGCGTGCACACGGCCGAGCTTGCGTGGGCGTCGGTAAAACACATGCCGGTTTGTGCAATTCGATCGATCGCCGTGGTGTGAATTTTGGAGTCAGGATTGAGTGCGGACACATCACCGTAGCCCATGTCGTCGGCAAGAATGTAGATAAGATTGGGGCGACGGGAGGATCTTGGTTCTGTTGACATGTTGCGATCCTAACACAACCTCGCTACCTTTTGGACAATGACGACACGGGCATTCGGAAGAACGAGGCGAGAGGTTACTCAGATCGGGCTCGGCGCATGGCCGATAGGGCAGCATGAGACGGGACGACGGGCGTCGTCCGGCAGTTACGGCTATGTCGCTGCCGAGACCGGGGTGGCAGTGGTGGATCGCTACATCGAGCTCGGCGGCACCCTCATCGACACGGCCCGTAACTACGGAACCAGCGAGTCGCTCATAGGCTCGTCGACGCTGTTCCAGGCGAACCGTGAGGCGATCTACCTGAGCACCAAGACCGGCAAGACGGCCACGGAAGACGAGCTGCCGGGCATCAGGGAGGAGTTGGAGACCTCCCTGCGCAACCTGCGGACCGATTATGTCGACCTATACTTGATTCACAGCCCGCCTGACGACCCGGAGCTCACAAAAAGGGTCATCGGAATATTTCTGCGTCTCAAGGACGAGGGAAAGGCACGGGCGATCGGAGCCTCCGTCAGCGGTCCGGACGTGACGCCGAAGGTAATCGAGCTTGCACGACGCTACATCGACACCGGCCAAATGGACGCGCTGCAAATCATCTACAGCATGTTTCGGCGTGGTCACGAGGCGATTATGCCGGCGGCGAAGAGGGCCGGTGTGGCAATAATCGCGCGGACGGTGCTCGAGAGCGGCTTTCTGAGCGGCAAGTACAAGCCCGACCAAGACCTCCCCGAAGAGGGACATCGAAGACGTTGGGGTGAACGGCGGCGCCGGCGTCTGCTTTCCGAGGCCGCCAAACTGGCGGAGGCGGTCGAGGCCCCGTACACAAGCCTGGCTCAAGCGGCCGTCGCGTTTGCCCTTGTACGGCCCGAAGTGTCGGTGGTAATACCCGGCGCAAAGTCCGTGGAGCAGGTGGAAGCAAACTGCGCGGTCGACTCTCTTCCCGAACTTCCGGAGGCACTACAAACCACCGTGGATAGGCTTCCGGCCGACATCGCGGAAACGGCGAATACGGATTGAATTGTCGCGTCGGCGAGGAACACATGCCGTACGGCCGGATCAGGATCGCCACGCTCCCCTTCAGAAGCACGCAGAACCTGACGGTTGTGGTAAGATGTGCCATGGTTCAAGAGGAGTGGAGGTAAAGTATTCTATTGACTACGAGATTGCCGGAGTTCGAAACTCCGGACCAGAGGAGGGCTCCATGGCATGTATCGCGTAGCTACACGGCACCCGACCCGACTGGCCGGACAGTCCCACGGAACAAGAAGTGGCCGTCAAGCGGGAGCACTACCAGTGGCTTGTCAATCTGATGCACGACGGGACAATGCTGCTCGCGCGTCCGGCGCCGGGTCTCTTTGGTCTTGTCGTTGTCGATGTGGATGACGAGAAACGGGCGGCCGAGATCATGGACGAAGAACCGTCGGTGGTCGGCGGCGCAGATTATCCGTGAAGCCACGGTTCCGGAAAAACGAGAAGCAGTCTGGAGACTGTGGACCACGAGCGAAGGGTTAGAATCGTTTCTCGTACCAAAGGCGATTGTTGAGCTACGAGTTGGAGGAACGTACGAGCTCCACTTTGACCCCGAGTCCCCGTGGGGTTCGCGGGGATCGGAGGGCTGCAGAGTTCTCAGCTATCTGGAGCCGCGACTGTTGTCGTTTACGTGGAATGCTCCGCCGAGCATGCCAAAGGAGCGTTTCTTCCGCACAAGAGTCGTTGTTGAGTTTGAGGAAGCCGGTCTGCCCGGCCATACGACGCGTGTCCGGATAACCCACGTCGGCTTCGGCGAGGGAGGCCAATGGCCCGAGGTTGTTGGCTATTTTGAGCGTGCTTGGAGTAAGGTGCTGGATGCGCTAAAAATGCATATCGATCAAGGACCCCACGCATACATGTCGGGATAGGAGAAGTCGATGGAATTCTCGTTTATCTTTTTTGCGATACTATTTGTCGGTTTTGCGATCGTGGCGAGCACGGCCAACGAGAAGCGAGTGAAACAGGCCTGGGCAGCGTTCGCCGCCGCCAACGGCATGCAGTTTCTGCCCCAGGGGCCTAACCGCGATCTGTACGTCCAAGGAACCCACGACGGCGTACAGGTCTCCGTGGAGCGGGAGGTCCGCGGCTCCGGAAAAAACCGAACCGTTTACACGTGCTTCCACGCGAATTTCAGAAATCCGATGCCGGAAGGGATGGTGCTTTCATCGGAGAATGTCGGTGATCGAATCTCCAAGTTTTTTGGTGGCCAAGACATCGAGCTCGGAGAGGAATATGCCGACAGTCAACTTCGAATCCGCGGAACGGATGTCGAGGGCATACGCGGCTTTCTGAGCGACAAGGGTGTTCTCGATGCAGTAATGGACTTTGTGACACAACACAACGGACGGATCGAGAAGGGCCGAGCTCGCCTGGTCATTTCCGGCACAATCACAAACTCGGTCACAATAAAAGGTCACTTGGATTCCGTGGCGCGAGCGGCAGTCCGCATTGACGATGCTTTGACGGTATCGAAGTGCCAGGACGCCGTCCAAGACGCCCGCGACGAGCAGGTCGCTGACTCACCTGCGCCGTCACCTGCGCCGTCAACCGAGCCGGAGACCCAGGCGACGCCGATGACGGCCAAAGCCCCGGCGCGTGAGGCGGCCGCCGTTGACGCACCCAGCAGCACCGAGCGCACATCGGTGGTCGCCGAAGAGCCGGTGGCGGCCGAAGAGCCGGCGCACCCGGCCGGCGGCGTTGAGACCGCGGCCCCCGCGACGACGAACGAGTCGCCGGTGGAGCAGGCTTCAACACCGGAACCGGCCGACCAGGAGCCCCTTACCCCTGCGGACTTGGCGTCGGTGGCGACCGCGTCTCGGGCGGACCGGGAGTCGGTGCTCGCGGCACTCGAAGGGCGCCGGTACTCGGGGAAGCTTACGGTAGAGCGGGTGGTGTGGACGTCGGATCCGGACGCCTCCGAACGCGTCTACGGCGGCCGCAGTGTCGTCGGCAAGTTAGAGTCCGGACCTGCGGTGGAGATCGCTTTCCCCCGAGATCAGGAGGGAGAGATCAAGTCGCTGCGGTCGGGAGACGAGCTGACGTTCACCGCGGAGCTTGTGCGCTACAACGACTTTGCGGAGCGTCTCGAGTTCGAGGCGTGGTGATCAAACAATTGGAGCAACACATGGACTACCCACGCTTCAGGCTCAAGGTGGCACTCAACCTTGTCGTTGTTGTCACCGTCACAATGACACTACAGAGCATCGGCCAACTCGTCGCAGCGGCAACGATCTTCGGCTTTGTGGACCCCGCTCGCTCGTTAATGCAGATCGCGTTTTTTACCTTTGTGAACGTGCTGCCGTTTACGGTAGTCATGGGCGCCCTTGTCGTTTTTTACTTGCGTCCTCTCGATCTGGCCGTTAGAGCCAGGGCGGCCGGGGAAACGCTCCCAGAGCAAGGGGCGGCCGCCGCGCGCCGGGTCTTGGTTCGCCTTCCGGTGGTGTTTATCGTTCTAAATATCGTTGGCTACCTTGCCGGCTTTTTGGTCGGTACTCTCACGACGGCCGGTGCGGAGTTTGTTTTTTCGTCCAACGGCCTGATCTCGCTGCTCTTCTACCTGGCAAGTGCGGGACTTTTTTCGTTTGTGCAGATAAGTATCAACGACATGATACTCCGGCGCCCACGGGCGGTCCTGGCAATCCACGCACTTGGCAGCGGGAAAGGCGAGCGAGAGCCGTCGATGCGTCTCCGGGCGATTCTATTGAGCGTTTTTATGACAATCTACGCGGTAACAAGCGTTACGGAAGTCGGAGTTCTTCTCGCCCGGAAGGAACAGCTTTACGGCCGGCTTCTCGAACAGGTTGTGGTCGGGGAAATCAGCCTGGCGGCGGCGCGGCACGCCTACGCAAGTGGATTCGAGCAAACTTCTAACACTCTGGTTCCGGAAAATCCCCCCTTTCCATACGATCAGGGCACGGGGGACACGACCAGGCCCGCGGTTGTCTTTTTGGGCAACTTTTTCGACCTGGTGCTTATCGCGTTTTTTGTGCAGTTTATTGCCTCGCGATCGCAAGTACGCCAGATAAAAAGACTCCGCGACAAGATCCGGGATCTCGTGACTCGCGGAGCCGGCGCCTTCCAGCTCGTGGAGATCACCGCTTTTGACGAAACCGGCGAGCTAACCGCGGCGCTGAACTCGATGATCGAAGAGCAGAATCGGCTCCTCCAAAAAATCCGCGTCGCCGGACGAGGCGTCTCCAAGAGCAGCAGTGAATTGAGAGATGTGGTGAACCGCACATCAGCATCCGCGGAAGAAAGCATGGCGTCTATCGAAGAGATCAGCACAAACGCCGGGAGCCGCCAGGAGGTCGCCAATAAAACCGGCGAGCACCTCGGTGAGGTTATCTCGTCCCTGGATACAATCACCAACGCCGTCGATTCACAGGCGTCGTTTGTCGAGGAAACCTCGAGCGCAATGCACGAGATGGCGGAGAGCATCGCGTCGGTGAGCCGTTCCACCCAGTCGGCCCAGGAATTGGCTGTCAACTTGGAGAGGGCCGCGGGTGACGGAGCCCAAGCTGTAAACAACGCCGTCAACGCCATCCGGGCAATCCAGGAGTTCTCAGAAAAAATCAACAAAATGGTCACCGTGATCTCGAAAATCTCGGCACAAACAAATCTTCTTGCAATGAACGCCGCTATCGAAGCCGCCCACGCCGGCGACGCCGGAAAGGGGTTTGCGGTTGTTGCGGAGGAGGTTAGGTCCCTCGCGGCAACAAGCTCCTCGAGCGCAAAGGAGATCGCGGCGCACATAAAAGAGATGGTGAACCTGGTGGAAAACGGGGTGCACCTATCCGAGGAAGCGGGAGCCGCCCTCGACCAGATTACCGCGGACGTGGACAAGACCTCAAACCTCATACGCGAGATAACAAGTGCCGCCCAGGAACAGGATGCGGGCACTCACGAAATCATCTCGGCCATCTCGAGCCTTGTCGAATCGAGCGAGAGCATACGGGAGACGACGCGCCTTCTAAAGGAGCGGGGCCATACCATGAAAGACTCGACCGAGGAGTTGATCGCCAGCTTTACCTCCATACGGCAGGCGACCGAAGAGCAGACGATCGGGAACAGGGAGATCACGGAAAGTGTCTTGTTATTAAACAGCATCCTCGGTGGAAATGAGAGCATAGTAGCGGCCTTGGAGTCCGCCGTGAGCCGTGATACGGAGGACGATTCCGTTTACGCCGAGGGCGATGACTCGCCGAAGGACGGCCACAATGCTTGATCCGATTCGAATTGCGTTTATCGGCGCCGGGCGACGCACACTGTACTTGTATCAGCGACTGCTCAAGTGGATGGAAGACGTTTGTTTGGTAGGCGTCTGGAGCCGAACCCGTGAGTCCGCTGAACAGGTTGCCTCCCGGTTGGGCGTTCCGGCTTTTACCGACATGGGCAAACTCCGCGAAGAAACAGGGGCGGTTGCCGGTATAGTGTCCGTAAGCTACGGCGCGAACGGCAAGGTCGGCATCGAGGCTGTATCTAACGGGTTTCACATCCTAACCGAGACGCCGATCGCTCACGACTTGAGCGAGGCGGATGAGATAACAAAAATCGCCACGGACAAGGGGCTCCACGTCGAAGTCGCGGAGCAGTTTCACAGGCGGCCGTTGGAGCAAATCAAGCTCGAGCTTATCAGGGCCGGCGTATTCGGGCGTATCTACTCCTCGTTTAACGACTTTGTGGGCCACGGCTATCACGGTGTGAGTGTCATGCGGAGCTACCTCGGGTTCGATGCAAAGCCCGTCCGTGTTGTGGGCTCGGTCCACGACTACCCTTTGGCGTCCCACTACGGCATGAACTCTCGCACCACCGCGGAACGGACCGAGCGCCAACAGCACGGAATGGTAGAGTTCGACGACGGCCGCCTCGGCATCTTCCACTGGACAAACGTTGGCTACGACAGTGGGCTCCGCTGGTGGCGTGGCAGTCGATTCTACGGCGAGCGGGGCATGGGAGTTATGTACGGCACCTTCAACGAGCCGCTGTGTGAGCTTACGACCATCGGTCCGGATGTGTATGGACCACAAAAGATCACTATCCAGCGGGAGCTCGAGCGCTGTGACGGCGGCGCCTTGCGGCTGATCCGGGCGCTGACTGCAGATCCTGAACTGCCGGTCGTTGAATGGCATAACCCATTCGGGGGCGCCGAAGATGGCTTTAATCCGGAATGGCACGATGATGAGATTGGTGTAGCGGCGTGTATTAGAAGCCTCGTGGATGCTATCAACACCGGCAATCCAACCAGTTACGGCGCACGCCAGGCCCTTGTAGACCAGGAGATAGTGCTTGCCATCAACCAGTCCGCCGAAAACAACAACACGCCGGTGGAGCTACCGATGGACCGCGGGTCTTGAGACCCGTTTCTGCCAGGCCCTTTGCCTTTAGTATTGTCGCCGGCACACAGTTTATTGTACTTACCTTTGTGGCCATGCTTCTCTTTTCGGGCACTCCCCGCGCCGGCGGCGGCGATGGGTACTCGTTTTTCCGCAACTTTCTGAGTGAGCTCGGCATGACGGTGACTTTCGACGGCACTCCAAACATGCCTTCCACGGTGCTGTTTGTTATTGCGCTTTCCGTCGCGGGCCTGGGACTTATCAGCTACTTTACGGCCGCCGGACTCGCCTACGCCGGGTCTCGAGTAGCACGCCTCACCGGAGTGGCCGGCGCCGGGTTCGGCACGCTCTCGGGGATTGCGTTCATCGGCATCGCCTGGACGCCGGCCAACCTGACACTCGGTGTCCACGGGATTTTCGTGAATGCAGCTTTTATAGCGTTTCTCATCGCCGTGTTGTTACACCTGGTGGCCACACTTACAACACCGGCTGCCGACAATCGAATCGCCGTAGTCTTTGGTGTATTTGCCCTGCTCCTGGCAGCCTATCTGGTGCTTCTCTTTCAAGATCACCTCTACGAAACCGCGGAAGGGCTTATCCTTCAGGCAACAGGACAGAAAATCATCGCTTACTCGGCAATTATCTGTATGATTGTGCCCGCGTATTTGATGAAAAGAAGAATCCTTCGCCATAAGCGGTCATAGGCGCAAGCGCTCTTGTTAGCGCGTCAGGTTGCGGTGAACATACCGATGCGGGCGGTCGACGGCGGAACCGTATTTTTGCTTTCGGTACTCCGCGTACTCGCTCCACGTTCCGTCGTACCAAAACACCCCGTCCTCTTCAAAGGCAATAAGGTGAGTACAGATACGGTCCAAGAACCAGCGATCGTGGCTGATCACCATCGCGGAGCCGGCATACTCTTCGACCGCCTCCTCGAGAGAGCGCAGCGTGTTGACGTCCAGGTCGTTGGTGGGCTCATCGAGGAGCAGCAAGTTCGACGGCTCCTTGATCACAAGCGCCAGATGCAACCGATTTCGCTCGCCGCCGGATAGGTCGCCAACGCGTTTTTGTTGGTCGCCGCCCTGGAAGTTGAACCAGCTGCAGTAGGCTCGTGAGTGTACTTCTCGATTCTCGCCAAGCTTAATGGTCTCGTGACCACCCGAGATATGCTCCCATACCGTTTTACCACGCTCGAGGTCCGCACGGCTCTGGTCCACGTAGGCGTACTGTACGGTTTCGCCCAGACGGAGTCTGCCCTCATCCGGAGACTCTTCGCCCACGATCATCCGGAACAGCGTGGTCTTGCCGGCACCGTTGGGACCAACAATGCCGACGACGGCGCCCGGCGGAACGACAAACGAGACGTTGTGGAAAAGGAGTCTCTCGCCGTAGGCCTTGGTCACGCCATCGGCCTCCACGACTATGTTCCCCAGGCGCGGTCCTGGGGGCATGCTCAACTTGGTTTCGCGAACTCTCTCCCGTCCGCCGTCGGCGAGCAGCTTCTCGTAATCGTTGATGCGGGATTTGGACTTCGCGTGACGTGCCTTTGGCGTCATCTTGATCCATTCCAGCTCTCGCTGCAGTGTCTTTTGGCGCGTCGACTCGCCCTTCTCTTCCTGGGCCAGACGCGCTTGTTTTTGCTCGAGCCAGCCCGAGTAGTTTCCCTTCCACGGAATTCCCTCGCCCCGATCGAGCTCGAGTATCCAGCCGGCCACGTTATCGAGAAAATAGCGGTCGTGGGTAACGGCGATGACCGTGCCCGCATACTCACGTAGGTGCCTCTCCAGCCACGCTACCGTTTCCGCGTCCAGATGGTTTGTGGGCTCGTCCAGGAGCAGAATGTCCGGTTGCCGCAACAAAAGCCGGCACAGGGCGACGCGCCGGCGCTCACCGCCGGAGAGCACATCGACGTTGGCATCGCTAGGCGGACAGCGCAGTGCGTCCATGGCAAGCTCGAGTCGACTGTCGAGGTTCCAGGCGTCTACCGCGTCGAGCTGCTCCTGAAGCTTTGCCTGCTGCTCGCCGAGCTTGTCGTAGTCGGCATCGGGGTCGCCGTATGCCTCGCTGATACGGTCAAACTCCGCCAGCATGTCGACGATCTCCTGGGCCCCCTCCTTAACAACGTCGATGACCATGGCGCCGGCCGTGAGCTCGGGCTCCTGCTCCAGCATACCCACTGAGTACCCTGGTGCGCGGGCAATATCGCCGGTGTACTCCTCGTTTGTTCCCGCCATGATACCAAGCAGCGTCGACTTACCCGAGCCGTTGAGGCCGATGACGCCGATTTTGGCGCCGTAGTAAAAGCCGAGTGTTATGTCTTTGAGGACTTCCTTGGTGCCGCGCGTGCGCGACACACGATGCATGGAGAAGATGATTTTTTTGTCGTCGACGGTCTTTGCCATTGGTCGATACTATCAGAAAGACCCCTGATGGTGTGACGCGGACAGAGCCCATAGGCGAAGGGGACAGGTCCGCCGGTCTATGGATTCAAGGCCTGCACGTCGTGGAGCCCGCCACCGTTTGTCACGTTTGTGTAGCCCAGCCGGTCGAGCAGCCGACGGGCGTATGACGACCGCGCCCCGGAAGCACAGTAGACGATGATCTCGCGGTCTTTGTCGCCGACCTCGTCGACCCGATCCATAAGGTCGTCCAACGGAATGTTGACCGCTCCGGGGTAGGCGCCCATCTCATACTCCATCGGTGTGCGCACGTCGATAACAAGTCTCTCCTGTGAGTCTTCGACAATTTCCTCGTTGCCGGGGGCGCCGGCTTCGTGCCCGGCACTACTTTTTTCGGCTTCGAGGTCGTCCACGGATCTCTCATCGACCTTGAATAATCCGACCCGAATCGTTTTGTAGCCTACAGCGCGCGCATGACGCTCCAGGGAAAGATAGCCACCGGAAAGATTGTGAACCTTTTTAATGCCGGCGTTTTTGAGCATACGCAGTGCCACATGTCCTTTTTGCCCGTCTTCGCTGATAAGAAGATAGCTCATATCCTTTCGCAGCTCGCCAAGGGCATCGCGAAGCTCGTTGTGGCTTATGTTGTTGCTCCCCTCGATATTGGCGCGGTGAAAGGAGAGGGGGTCGCGCAGGTCGATTACCGCAGGGCGGCTGGATTGCACATAGTCGTCGACGTCCATGGCCGGAATCGAGGGACTAAAGCCGTTAATCTTGTTCATCGCCGTAAATGCCGCCATGTTTACCGGTCCGTTTGGGCTATTAAAGGGAGGTGCGTAGGCGAGATCGAGTTCCTCGAGATTATCCACCGTCAGGCCGCCCGCGATGGCCGTGGCAACCACGTCGATCCGCTTCTCAACGCCGACCCGTCCACAGGCCTGGGCCCCCAGGACCTTGTGGTCCTCAGTAGAATACACCAGCATCAGGCCGACGTTTTCGGATCCCGGATAGTAGGCGGTGTGACTGACTTTGTGCACCACGACGGCGTCCGCGGCGATACCCGCCTCTCGAGCCGCCTCGAGACTGAGGCCGGTGGACGCTGTAACCGCCCCAAAGACCTTAACTACCGACGTCCCGAGCGTTCCCTGATACTTTTTCTCTCCACCTAATGCATTCTCCGCCGCGATGCGTCCCTGCCGATTGGCGGGTCCGGCAAGCGGTATACGAGATGCGGCGCCGCTAACCCCGTGCGCTACTTCCACCATGTCGCCCGCGGCGAAAATCGCAGGATCCGTGGTGCGAAGACTGTTGTCGACTTTGAGTCCGCCCATAGGTCCGGTGGCCAACCCGGCCTCCTTGGCAAGCGTAAGTGTCGGCTTGACCCCCACCGACACAATCACCATGTCCGCGTTCAGGCACTGCCCATCGTCCAAAACGACGTCACCGTCACCAATCGTCTGCAGTGCCACACCGGTGTGCACCTTCACCCCGTAGTCAAGGAGCTCCTTTGTCAAAAAACCGGCAAACTCTGCTTCTAAGTTGGGCATAACGTGGGGCAGGCGCTCCACCAACTCTACCTTGAGACCACGCTTTGCCAACGCCTCAACCATTTCCAAGCCGATAAAGCCGCCGCCTACGACCACTGCGGTCTCCGGGCTCCTCTCGTTTATAAACAAGTCTATTGCGTCCATGTCCGCGAGGGTCCAAAGCTGGAAAACATGGTCTCTCTCCACGCCCGGCAAAGGTGGAACAATCGGCTTTCCCCCTTGTGCGAGGATAAGAGTGTCGTAGCGAAACTCACTTTCTTCGCCGGTTTTTCTGTTTTTTGCGACCACCATCTTCTTTTCGCGGTCGAGCCGAACGGCCTCCGTGTTGACGTGGACATCTACGCGGTACTGGTCAAAAAAGGTGCTCGGGCTTGCCAGGAGCAACGATGACCGATACGCGACGTCGCCGCCGATGTAGTACGGAAGCCCGCAGTTGGCAAAGGACACGTCCTCTCCGGCTTCGAGCAGGGTAATATTGATGTCTCCGTTAAGTCGTCTGGCGCGGGCGGCGGCGGTTGCGCCCGCCGCGACACCCCCTATGATCAGCAAATCGCGCAATTCGTTCACCTCTTATATATATTTTTCTATATATATAATCAGAACGGAACGTGCCGTCAAGGGGCCGTAACTATGTTCCCGGAATGGCCGGACTCATCCGGATCGGCGGCTAACCGCGCCGGCCGCTCGACAAGTCAGGTCTCCGGCTCAGCTACGCGCAACCGCAGGTTACGCGGTTGGGTCGGTTATCTGCTGATACAAAACGTTAGTCCGCCTCGGAAACCAAAACCTCGTAGCTGCCGGTTTCTCCCTCGAAGAACGAGTTGACGATAAGGCTATACCAGCCGCGCGTGAGGCGCCGCTCTATGCGGGGATTGGTGCCGCCGCCACTGTCGTCGTCGGCCTCGAGATCGTTGCCGTCTCCATCAAAAAGAATCGCATAGGCGTCAAAATCGCTCGACCGGACATCAATCACCACGCTGCCCGAGGAAGGAACCTCGAATTCGAGCACCTCATAGTACGACCCGTCGTCCGCAACAAGATCGGAGGACGTAAGAGACCCTCTCTGCGAGTAGATGACTCCGCCGGAGGAAGCGCCTGAATCAGCCCGTCGACCGGCGTCGGCTCCTGGAGAGCGGCCGCCGCCCAACGACCCCTCGACAGTTAATGTAAACCGACCGACGCTCCCGCCAAAGTAACTGCCCACACGCACTTCGTACAAGCCTGTCGTGGGCGCGGTGAACTCAACCTGCGAGTCAAGGTTTCCGGCACCGTCGTCGTCTTCGTAGACATCGCCATTTGGCGCGAGAATACGCAGGTAGCTGTCAAACTCGTCGGACCTTTGGGTAACAACCATCCTATCGCCGGAGGTCGCCTCGAACCGGAACGGCTCGTACGAGCCTGCGTCGGAACTCGGCGACAGAGCCGTAATCTCGCCGGAGACCGAGTCACCGGCCTCCAACAGGGGCGCGGTGGCCGCCGGAGCTCCACGATCGGCGATCCCGCCGGCAGTGCGAACTTCTAGGCTGTACCGGCCGGTGTTGTAGCCGCGGACGGAAACAAGGGCCGAGCCGGACTGGTCAAATTCGAGCTCGAGGAACGAGTTTAGGCCGCCTCCGTGATCGTCGTTGTAAAGGATTTGACTGCCGGGACCATCGATCTCGAGGATGGTGTCGAAATCGCCCGAGGAGAGTGAGATCGCAAAGCGATCACCCCATCTTCCCTGAAGCGTGTACATGACCGTCTCGCCGTTGTAGCTGCCCGTCACCACTCTACCGGGCGTAAGCGTTTCAACCGTGGTGCGGCGCACCTCGAGCCGGTAGTCTCCGTAGGCTGCGTCGGCGTACGACGTCGCGCCGACTTCAAACACCGTCTGTTGCTCGGCAACAACGGACACTTGCGAGTTGGTGCCGTCGGCGTCGTCGTTGGTGACTTCTCGCCCATCGGGGTAGCGAATCACAAGAAACGTATCGAACTCGTCGGACGACAGGGCCACGGAAGCCGCCTCGCCGGCACCCAGTAGAAGGCTGCGCCACTCGACGCGGCCGCGACCAGCGTACCCTTCGTCAGAAGAATCCAGCGATGATCGAAGTGAGGAACCTATCGCCAGCGTCGTATCATCGTCCCGTGTCTCGGCTCGATTGGTCGCGACCGGACTCTCGGCCATGCGGGTTCCGTCTCGGCCGTCGCTCGTGGCCACCGCCGACTCCGCCCACGTAAATCGCACCGCGACCGTTTCGCCCCCTGCCAGCTCCACCTCGCGCGCCTCGACCTCGTCTTCGTAGCGAACCTCGAGCACGTGACTGCCGGCTTCAACGTCAGAGAGTGTGGCCCGGGTGTTGGCGGCAATGCTTCCGAGAAACTCGCCGTTAAGGAAAATGTCACCGGCGGAAAGCGTGTCGACGACAACGGTCCCGTACTCGGCAACGACGGTCATTCGCGGCCGCCTCTCCGGCGTGACCGTGACGGTAGGTCCGCCCGTGCGGTCGCCGGTCCCGTTCGAGTCGACGGTTCCTTCGCGGCCGGTGGTGCCGTCGCCGGGGATCGTTGACCGGCCTGGGTTGAGAATAACCGAGCGCGTGAGGGACGAGTTGGTCCACGGTACCTGCTGGTTGGCGGTGGATTGCATCACACCGCTCCGCACGTTTCGAAACATCAGCTCGATGTCCGTGTCAGGACTGTCCACGTGTGCGAGGAACGACTCCGTAAAGGGGCTGTTTCGTCCGCTGCCGTCGGCGGCGGTGTTTCCCGGCTGCGTTGCATAGACGATAAGTGAACCAGTGGGAGCTTCCACAACCGTGAGGCCCCGACTTCCGGTGCTTCGCACCGAGGCCGGAAGTGGATTGTCCCGGCACGCATCGAGAATAATGATGTTGGTGGGATTGCGGGCCGTTTCCATCTTGGAGAGGACGAGGTCCAGCTCGATAGAAGAATAGGCTACCTCGTCTTCGGCACGAATATCGGCATCCACGGGGATGAGGTAGTTTTTGCCCTTCGCCTCAATGCCGTGACCCGCGTAGAAAAAGAGCCCAATGCCCTGGTTTGCCGTGAGCGCGTCGCCAAAGTCGCGGACGGCGCGGATCATGTCCCGCTCCGTAGCGTCGAGGAGCGTTGTTACGTCAAAACCGAGGTTTTCCAGCGCGCGACCAACGTCCCGAGCGTCATTTGCGGGATTGGCCAGTGATCCAAAGTATTCGTAGCGTGAGTTCCCGACGATTAGTGCCGTTCGAGGCTCCGAACCTACGGGCCCGGATTGCGCGAAGAGGCCGCTTCCCATCGATACAATCACCAGGAGAAAAACAAGCCGTCGCATAGTAACGAGTATACACCAAAGTGTGTTGTTACTCTATGAGGATTTGTCGACCAGGCGGATAGACGTATCAGCGCACAACACCGTACCCGGACACCGTACCCGGACACAGGACACAGGACACAGGACACAGGTGGCGTTATCGTGTAGGTCCTCACCGTCCCTCGGACAGCGACAATTCCTTCTTATTGGCAGATAGAGCACTACGGCGCGCTGTCATAGCCGAGCAGGCGCGGCCCGAGCCCGCGGATCAGCAGCAGCCCGAGCGGCGCTGTCACGATGATCGCAAGAACCGACACCGCGAGAATCTCGGCCCCCGCAGGTAGTCCGGCGGCAAGCGGGATCGCGCCGAGCGCAGCCTGGACGGTTGCCTTCGGCGTGTACGCGATGAGTGCAAACAGCCGCTCCTTCGCGTTCAGCCGACGGTCCGGAAGCACGGAAGCGAGGACCCCAATGCTCCGCCCGACGAGGCCGACGCCGATCACGCCCAGACCCGGCAGGCCGGCTCGTGCCGCGGTCGGGAGATCGACCGCGAGCCCTATCAGCACAAAGAGCACGATCTCCGCCGGCACCCACAGCTTGGAGAGCTTGCTCGCCATCTCGTGCGCCACATGCTCGGCGCGCTCGAGGAGGATAAAACCCACCGTCATGACCGCGAGCAGCGACGCCACCGGTGCGACCGTGCCGAGCTCGACAATCAACAGGCTCACCATGACCAAAAGCAGCGCCTTCTCCGTCGCCCGGATACGTTGGTAATGGCGACTCAGGAACCACGAGAGGAGTAATCCGATGATAACTCCCACGGCGACTCCCGTGACGATCGATACGGGCAAGTTAACAACCGCTCGCGCGACACCCGCGCCCGCGGACGGGGGACTACCCGTGCCGGCGGTGAAGAGTCCGAGCGCACTTGTAAAGATCGTGATGGCGACGACGTCGTCGATGCTCGCGCCGGCGAGCACGAGCGTCGGAACTTCTTTTTCCGTGCCTATGCCGCGCTCCTTGAGCTCGAGCATCGACGGGACCACAACCGCGGGCGAGACCGCGGCGAGTATCGACGCTCCGATGATCGCGGTGAGTGGATCGAATCCGAACACCACGACAAACGCGCCCGACGCGAACACCGTTTCGAGGATGCACGGGATAAAGGCGATTCGAATCGCCGACCCGCCGATCGCGCGCAGCCCTCGCATCCGGATGCCAAGCCCCGCCCGGAGGAGGATTACGATAAGCGCCGTGGTGGTGAGGAAGCCCGACATAGCGTCGATCTCCCCGGCGATCGGGGGAAGGAACGGTCCCGAGAGCGCGCCGTACAGCACACCGAATACGAGCATTCCCAGAATCGCCGGCAATCCGGCCGCGCGGGCGACCCGACTCAGCGTCCACGCCCCGATCACGATGATCGCAAAGCTCAAGGCTACCGACATGGGTCGATCATATCGTCTTGGAGGCTCAGGAACAAATCAGCGGTCCGGCGCCGAGTTACGGGACCCGGCCCAGCAACTCCAAAAACGGCCGGCATGCTGCCTCGAGGCTCTCGCCAAAGGCGATAAGCCCCTCTTCGTGGCCGCCCATGACGATGACGTTGGCAGGCCGCCCGGATGTGTCGGCCGCCGCGCGGCCGGTCACCTGGTCCGGACTCGCGCCGGAGTCACCACCGGCGGGGCGCGGCAGGCTCTGCGCCAAGCTCGCGAGGGCCATCGCCATCTCAGGCGTGCCGTTTTGTATTCCCGCACCGGTTGTTGGCAACACCCCGCGATAGCGGCCCCAGAGGCCGGCGTGGTGGATGTGACAGACCGCGTGGACATCCGGTCGCGCTCCGTAAACTGCCGCGTGGCTCATGGACTCCGATGACGCTTTGGTAAGCCCACGGCACGAAAGACGGTTGGCAGGCAAATCGTAGTCGATCACAAGCGCATAGTCGCTTGTCGCAAGCGACACCATACCACCGGTGGCCGAGCCGGTAATAAAGAACTGCGAAGCCGAACCGCCACCGGCACGTGCACGGCCACTGTCGGCCGGCGCCCGGACCGACAGGTTCCCAAAGCCGATTCCTTGGGGCGTCATGCCTATGCAACCCATCTCGCGAAGCTTGCTCCGCCAGTGCTCGAGATCGGCAAAGAGCGGTTTCGGGATGCCGGCATCGTCGGTGATCTGGTCGAGAGAAAACTTGACGTACCCTTCCTCGGCGGAGCCGGCCGCAGCGGCATTATGAGAAGGCATCGAGGATCCGCTCCGGTGGGAAGATTCCCTTCTCGGTGATGATGCCGGTTACCAATTCCGCCGGCGTCACATCAAAGGCGGGGTTTTTGACCGGACTCGACTCGGGTGCGATGCGCACGGTACGCCGGGTACCGTCTGAAGCATCAGCACCAAACATACAGGCAACCTCCTCGGCCGAGCGTTCCTCGATCGGAATCGACCTGCCGTCGGGACAGTCGCGGTCGATAGTGGCAAGCGGTGCGGCGACGTAGAAAGGGATGCCGTTTTCCTTGGCGACCACGGCGCTCGAGTATGTTCCGATCTTGTTCGCGACATCGCCGTTGGCCGCGACGCGGTCGGTGCCGACTATCACCATGTCGATCTCGCCAAGCCACATGTAGTAGCCGGTCGCGTTGTCCGCGATCACGGCGTGATCGATTCCTTCGTGGCCGAGCTCGAAGGCGGTGATGCGCGATCCTTGGCAACGGGGACGCGTCTCGTCCACCAAAACCGAAAAATCAACGCCACGTCGTTTTGCCTTGTACATCGGAGCGGTGGCCGTTCCCCAATCAACGGTTGCCAGCCAGCCGGCGTTGCAGTGCGTATTGAGCCGCATGCCGGACTTTATGAGGTCCGCGCCGTTCTCACCGATGGCCTCACACGCGGTAACGTACTCACGCGCGATCTCGTCAGCCTCAGCGGCGGCATCCGCACCTCCGGCAACCGCCGCAAGCACTCGATCGACCGCGTAGAACAAGTCCTGCGCCGTGGGGCGGGTCTTTTTTACGACTCCCGCGGCCTTTTGCATGTCGACGCCGGCCGTCGCCGCCAGCGCCATCGTGTAGGCCGCGGTCGCGCCGATGGCAGGGGCGCCGCGCACCACCATGGTCCTGATTGCCGCCGCCGCCTCAAGGTAGTCGGTAATGCTCAAGACTTCGAAGGTCGCGGGCAACAGCGGCTGGTTAACCAGCTTGAGAGCGCCGTCTTTATACCAGACGGTTTTCCGGTGGATGCCGTTTACCCTCATGACGATGGAACTCCGGCCGATGCGCCGATTAGCGGAACCACCGCGGCCAGGAGCTTGGTAACCTTGTCCGCATTCGCCTTGAAGATCCGATAGACCTCCTCCCAAGAGACAGGCTCTTTGTCCTCTTTCCAACAATCGTAGTCCGTGGACATTGCGACGGCGGCGTAGGGAATGCCCGCCTCGTTGGCTAAAGCGCACTCCGGGGCAACCGACATATTGATAACGTCGGCTCCCCATGCGCGGAACATGTGGGATTCGGCACGGGTGGAAAACCTGGGTCCTTCGATTGTCACAACCGTTGCCCGCTTGTGATAGGCAAGTCCCAACTCGCCGCAGAGGTCACAGAGAAGCGCCCGCAGCGCGGCATCAAAGGGATCGGCCGTGGAAACATGGACCGGATTGTCCGGCGCAAAGCTCTCGTGGAAACTCACTTTCCGAAATCGAGTAAAGTCGATGAACTGATCGAGCACCGCAAGATGCCCCGGTTGGATCTCTTCCCGAAGAGATCCAACCGCCGTAGTGGCCAAAATATGCGTCACACCCGCCGTACGCAGTGCGTCGATGTTCGCTCGATAGTTAACCTGTGACGGCGGGATTGTGTGCCGCCGACCGTGGCGGGCGAGCAAGCTAACGTGAACCCCGCCGATTGTGCCTTGTTTTATCGCAGAGGACGGCGTCCCGTACTCCGTCGAAATCTCTTTATCACGGGCGTTTTTCAAGATGTCGGGGTCGTCGAGCCCGCTCCCCCCGATTATTCCGATGTGTGCCATGAGCCCCGAGGATACGACGACACATCAGGACCTGCAAGAACTTTTCGCGCAGCCGTTTTGAACTGTCACAACGTTAAAGGTTCTTGACCGGCAACACAAAAAACGTCGGTCACCCCTTTTTGCTGGTCGTTTGCTGGTCGTTTGGAGGTCCGAAACGTGGAAAAAACCGGCATAATGGTGGTGCGTATGACGGTAGAAAAACTCAAAGGGCTGTGCCTTTTTTATCCCGGTACAACCTACGACTTCCCCTTCGACGCGGAGACCGCCGTTTTTCGGGTCGGCGGGAAGATGTTTGCGCTTATGGGAATCAACTCGGAACCGCTGCGTATCAATCTAAAGTGTAATCCCGAGTTGGCCCGGGGTTTGCGGGAGGCATTTGCCGGCATCACTCCCGGCTACCACATGAACAAAGAGCACTGGAACACCGTGGCCTGTGGCTGCGACGTCTCGCCGGACAAGATCGAGTGGCTTATAGGCCATTCCTACGAGCTCGTGCGGGACACTCTGCCTAAGAGCCGTCGCCCGGGATTCGAGACGAGGAGATAGGCTATGCCGCTCTCAGAGGAACAACGCCGCACCGGAAAACAACGACATCGACTCTTTATGGTGCTAAACGGAGTGCCGGTCGCGTTTTTGATGGACAACGTGCTTGTGCTCTACGGGCTTCGCAACGGCATGTCCGATTCGGCGGCAGCGGTGCTCGCCTCTTTTGTGCACCTATCCATGCCGTTTATGGTCCTCGGTCGTAAGCTTGTCGCGCGATTTGGGCTCACAAAGGCCTGGGCGCTCAGCTGGGCCCTGCGATATGTATCGGTCCTGTTGCTGGTAGCAGCGCCCTTCGCGGCATCTCTGGGACAGTGGGCGGCGACCGGTACGGTGATGATGGGCGCCTTTGGCTTTGCGCTTTTCCGAAGCCTTGGAGCAATCAACGGTCGCCCGGTGGTGGGCGAAATCACCACTCCCGACGAACGCGGCCGATACGTATATGGCAACTTTGCGCGGTTTTCCGTTGTCAATCTGGCATCCATGAGCCTCGCGGTGTTGGTAATGCAGAACTTTGACGCGGTTTGGGTATACCAGGTTATTATCGGTGTCGGCGCCGCGGTTGGATTCGCCGGGGCGTACGTTATCTCCACGATTCCGGAAACAGGGACATCAAGTGAGATTGCGAAGGTCCCGATTAAACGGGCCGCCTCGGAGCTTTTTTCAGACACCAAACTCCGCCGGACGGTATGGGCATTCGGCGCAGGTATCAGTGCGATTGTTTTGGTGATTCCCTTTGCCACAATCACAACCAAGGGTGGTTACGGCGTCCCCGATCACGAGGCGCTTCTTTTTACCTTGCTCGTCGCAACGGGCGGCGTCCTCTCGTCGCTTTTCAATCGGGAGATTTCCGATCATGTGGGTCCGCGGCCACTTCTTATTATTTATGCGTGTGGATTTGCCGCGGTCGCCGCCTACTGGGCGCTGGCGCCCGAGACCTACAATCCAGTGCTCACGGGCGCCACCTTTGTGGTCTCCGGTTTTTGCCGAATCGGCATTTTTGTCGGCCTCGGTCACTATCTGCTTTCGGTTTCCAATAGCAAAAACCGTCTTTCTACCACCCTCTTTTCCGAGATCGTCGGAGGCGCAACCGCCGGGATTGCCGGCTCCGTTGTCGGCGCAAGCCTGTTGGGAGCACTTCAGACCACGGTGGACGGCATGGAAGGATACCGGTGGTACTTCCGCATAATCCTCGCTGTAATCGTTGGCTGTATTGTTGTCATCGCTCGCCTGCGTCGTGTCAAAGACTGGCGGGTTCCGGAGGTACTCGGCTTGTTTCTAACGCCACGAGACCTCTGGGCCCTCTACACCCTAAACCGGCTGGACGGTCGGCGCACAGCTCAGGCGGATCTGGACGACGTCGCGCGGCTGCGGCGCACCAAGTCTCACTTGTCGCAGGCGCGGATACGCCGCTACCTCGACTCACCGCGGCTCGAGGTTCGGATGGCGGCCCTCAGAGCTCTCCGGCGGATCAGGATGGACGCCGAATCGCGGCGGGTGGTCGCCGAGCAGCTCGACAAGGGCCCGTTTACCACCGCCGCGTTGGCCGCCGACATTCTGGGCGAACACGGCATTCGCGCGGCCGTGCCACGGCTCCGATCGTGTCTCGACTCACCGGATCCGCTGCTCGTGGGACGCGCAATGGTCAACCTGGTCCGACTCAGGGACAAAACAAGCTACAACGCCGCCCGAGACTTGCTTCGGGAGGCGACCGAGCCCGCCTTGATACTGCACGGGAGTAAGGCGATTGCATTGATCGGCGACGTCGGCGACGTCCGGGACGTCCGCGACGTGCCGCTACTTCTCGACGCGGCTCACGTGGAGAACCTACCGGCGGCAGTTGTGGATGAAGTACTTATTAGCTGCGCACGGCTGTGCGGCATCGAAGACGAATTCTACGAGGAGCTCTACGCAAACGGGCACCCAACCTACATTCGAGGCGAGGCGGGAGAAACAGTCGTGGCGGCAACGGGTAACCGAACCTCCGCGGTACAGGAGTGGCTTGCGGCCCGCGGCGATGCCCACATCGACCCGGGGGCGTTATTGCTGTTTTTTATACTAGACAAAGCGAATACCGTGGACTCGAACGAACCGCGTGATAAAAAGCCGCCCGGTGCAGGCCCCGCGACGCCCGACGCCTAAGCCCCTCGCGGCCCGCCGCGTAACGACGCTCCCCAAGGACCGCGGCTATCCCACGATCCGAATCGGCGACGAGATTGCCCAATGACCGTTTTTAAGCCGGACCCGTGCGTAGGCATATCCCGGCTCGACATCAGCGGGCATAACGGCCACACATCGCCGGTAGGATTCCGGTAGTACGGCGCTCATGCGGTACGCGGGTGAATCGATGGGGCCGAGGTTGCCGCTTATGGATCCGGCAAGTAACTCCTTTAGCGTTTGTCGTTCTGTAACGCCGTTCATCCGCACGGTAAGTGCCGCCGTTTCGGGCCGGCTCACGCGCAGAGCGTAACCCTGCGTAGAAGGCGTCGAGTTTGTCATATTGCCCCACGTCATGGTCCTCAGCTGAACACGACCGGTGGACCGGGACTCGATGTGCGAGTTGTGCGTGGGCATCTCCTCCCCCGACTTGTCTAGGGGAGAAACGACCTCGGGCCCGCGAAATCGCGGTATATGCTCTACGATCTCCCCTCCCTCCATAGAGATGGCTACCTCCCACTCAGCCGGCTTTCCGCGTTCGCCCCACCCGAGCTCGAGCTCAAAGATGGCTTCATCGGCGGCGATGTCGACGGAGAGCACCGGCGGTAGCATGCCGTCCGCCGGCGCGGGGTCGGTGCGCCACCAGAGATTGGAGCGCCGGCCGTTGTTCACAAGCTCCACGTAGTCGATCGCAGCCGAGGCATCCACGGCTATGTACCCAATCGGCTGACCGGAGCCGGCACCGTTAAGAGCTGCCTCGCCACCCATCTCCGCGCCGGCAAGTGAAAGCCACAAACGAACTCGGTCGCCGGTCATGGCCCAAGTGCGGCGGGCAAACGTCGCTTGCCAGATGCCCTCGCGGCTGCGATCCGACGCCCACACGCCGGTCATGCCGTGACCGTAGCTGCCGGGATGGCCGCTGTGATGGTCGCTGTTCCCGACAACGCCGAACCACTCACCCCGGTCCAAACCGTGAACCATCGTGCCGTAGCTCTGACGCGGCCCCATCGAGTGAAGAGCAGGCTTGTCCGAGTCGTCCGCGTCGTTCAGGCCGTGCATCGAGTAGACCTCCACAACAGGAGAAAACTCAGGCGAGAAACTCTCCCAGTTCACGCCGCGGGCGCCCCGTCGGTAGCCGATGTGATGTGGTAACATCAAGACCGGCGGCGCACCATTCGGGCCCCGCGTAACGCGGGAACGAAACAGACTGCGCAACTCGTCCGGTGACTCGGCCAAAACCATTTCGAGATCCTTGTCTCTACCGACAATTGTATAGTCACCGTGCTCGTTCGAGTGAATCTCGTAGCCTGGAAAGGTGTGAATACGATCTGCATACGCTGCCATCGTAGAAAGGTAAGCGTCCCAGCCGCGTTTGAGTTTCTTAAAACCCTTTTGATGGAAGTCGACGATATGGGCGATCCGCGGGTCATTTGTGTCCATGTCGGGCCAGTCCGCGTGGCCCGTGATGGAAACAAAGTCCAGGCGCAACAGCGCGTTCTCCAATGCGTCCACCAGACCGCCGTGGGCGTACGAGATATTGCAGTGGTTGTGCAGGTCTCCGTAGAGATCGATGTAGTTTCCTGGTTCCTTCACGATGTATCTCCTCCGTCTCACTCTTTGATGGTAGTAATATCTTCGATCTCGCGCAGCTCGATGAGTCGACCGTGTTCCCGGATGGATCGGTGGGCCGCCTCCACCATACGTGCCACGCGCAGTCCGTCGCGGCCGGAAACGATAGGCTTCTCACCACGCGCGTATCTTCCAAGCACATGTATGTAGTTAATGTCCGCTCCGAAGTGAGACGTACCAGCACGGTCACCTCGGGCGTCGATTATGCGATGACGCGCGCCGTGCTCACTCACGAGGTCGATCGCACCGGTCTGCCGCGTCAAAATGATCCGGCCGGCTTCCCCCACCACCTCTACCGTCTCTTGGTCATCGGCATCCGGACCAAACAAGGCCCAAAAAAGACTCGCCTTGATGCCCCCTTCCATCTCGATGGATACCACGCCGTGGTCGTTGATGTCCGCGCCGGGAAGCCACACACAGGTATCGGTCCGGCGCCTGATCGCGTCCAACGTGGCTCGATCAGTGTCGTCCCGCGAGCTACCGTCGGACCGACGTCGGCCGAAGTCGGTCGCCGACGGCGCGCTCCTATACATATCGTCCGGTCGCGAGTCCGACTCGCGCCTGGTGTTGGGACCGTCCGCGGCTCTGTAGGGGCACCTCCGGTCGCACGCACTGCATCTCTCCGGCGCATCAGCATCCGGAGAAAAGACGGCCTGGCCGCCAAAAGCGTGTAGGCGAAGCGGGTCGGCACGGGCAAACCACAAAAACACGTCGAACATGTGCGACATCTTGTCCGCGAGGGCTCCGCCCGACCACTCGAGCCTCCGATGCCACGTGTGGAAGTAAATGTGGTACGGAATGACGTTTCTCGCCAGGATCATCCGGACGGGACCGATAGCATGTTCTCGGTGGATCAGGTCCCAGGCCTTCCGCCACGGCGCCTCGAACCGTCGTGTAAAACTCATAATCATGAGTCGAGCAGCAGCCTGCTCGGCCCGAGCAATAGCCACCGCATCCGTGACCGTATGGGCAATCGGCTTGTCCAGACTCAGGAACTTGCCCGCACGTAAGGTAAGGCACGCCGGCTCCCGATGCGCATACTGCGGTGTGCACACCATCACAAGACCAACGGTCGGATCGTCTATCAATTCTTCAGGCGAGTCATAGACTCTAATCGGGACCCGCGACGGATTTGCCCGAGGTGTTCCGACTTCCGGCGCAGAGGCTTTGGTGCCTGTCGCGGCCGACGGCGACAACTCCTCGACGGCCGCCTCGGCCCGAGACCGGGTACGATTGTGAAGCGCCACCAAGCGAATGCCGGCACGCTCCCCGTGCTCCACAAGCACACGCGCCAGCTCGAGTCCCCGCCGTCCGACTCCGATGATCCCGACACCAACCGGAATGCGCGCCCGGCCGCTTGCCGATGTATGCCGCTTGCTGGGGCCGGCCGGCGGTTCGTCAACACTCGCTCCAGACCCGTCAATAGGTGAGAATAATCTGGAGATAATCCAACTCCCCCTCATCGATTTCGCGGTACATATCGGCAACTCGGGCAAACGAGAACCGATGGCTTACGAGCCCTGTGGTGCGAAGCACGCCTGCCTCGAGTAACCTCATCGCGAGCGTGTGGTTCTCTTGCCGGGTCCATCGGACGCCCGAACCGGCACCACTCCCCTTTCCCCAGGTACACACAATCGTGACTTCCTTGTGCATGGCATAGTCGCTGAAATGAATTTGAACCGGTTTATTGATAGTTCCCTGAAGCAAAACACGGCCCCCGACGGCAACCGTCCGCAGTGCGGCATCTACGGCGGCCGGCGAACCGGAGGCTTCAACCACCACGTCCGCACCACGCCCCTGCGTTCGCTCGGCTATCTCCTCATCGAAGGTCGAGTCTGCCGGATCCAACGGGTCTTCGAAGCCACGGAGCCGGGCCAACTCGCGCTTCCACGCCTTGGGGTCACAGACAATTACATCCGCGGCGCCGGCGTGCAACGCGTGATCGGCCGCGAGAAATCCGACCACCCCCAGACCCAGGATCGCCACGGTGTCTCCGTAGCCAATTCTCGCCCGGCGAATGCCGTGGGCCGTCGTGGCGCCCAACATCGCAAACGTCGCCTCCTCGTCCGAGAGACCGTCCGGGACAACGACGCAATCAGATGCCTGGACAAGGGCTATAGTACCGTGGGGCGCGTGGCAAGCCACGCGGTCGCCCATCCGAATACCCGTTACAGCCGACCCGCATGCCGATACCGAGCCGACAAGCTCGTAACCCGGCCGTATCGGGTACTCATTCCAGTAGCCCCATCTCTTTGTGTGGAGGTTGCCAAGCGTGCCACGGTACACCGCCAACTCGGTGCCGGCGCTTACGCCGGAACAGGTCGACCGTACCAACACTTGACCGTCCGCCGGGGGCTCCAACCGGCTCGAACGTATTGTTACGGACCGAGGTGCCTCGATAGACGGATAGCGGAAGTCGTTGATGGGCCTATCCCTTCACCGAGCCGGCCGTAACACCCTTGATTACGTACCTCTGAAGGAACAAGAAAAAGACAATGATCGGTGCCATTCCCATCGTCAGCGTGGCAAGCGCCGCGTCCCATCTGTCCATGTGTTGACCAAAGAAACGGAAGATCCCAAGTGGAATGGTATGCAGACGACTGCTAAAGAGAATAAGCGCCGGCAACAGAAAGTCATTCCAAATCCAGAGTGTCTGAAGGATCACAACCGTCACGATCATCACACGTAGCAGGGGAAACACGATCCGAAAGAAGCTCTGCATTGTCGTGCACCCGTCGATATAGGCCGATTCCTCCAGCTCTTTTGGAACCCCTTTTACAAATCCGTGAAGCAGAAAAACAGTCAAGGGCATCCCAAATCCAAAGTAAATGATAACAACGCCGGGAAGGGAGTTGATAAGGCCAAGGACCTTGGCGACTTTGACCATCGGAATCATCACAGATTGAAAGGGAATGACCATTGCCGCCACAAAGAGCACAAAGATAAACTTGCTGACGCTATGGGGTCGGCGAACCATTCGCCAAGCGGCCATCGCACCTAAGAGCACCATCCCCCCGATGCTAAACGACGTGACGATAAGCGAGTTGAAAAAGACGGTTGGAAAACGCACCTGCTGCCATGCATTCGCGTAGTTGGAGAGGGTTATATCTTGTGGTAGTGCCGCGGCGTTCCGAAGGATCTCACCAAACGGTTTGACCGAGTTGACGAGCACAAAGTAAAACGGCGAAAGAAAGACTATCGCCATCAGAATGACAACGACTTCGAGTACAAAAAGTCGAGGAGAATAGCGCTCCGAGCTCATCCTTCAACCTCCCACCGCTTTGTCAGTAACACCTGGGCGGTGGATATGACACCGACGACAACAAAAAACAGAATCGCCTTGGCGGAACCGAGTCCGTAATTGTTCGAGGAGAACGCCTCGTAGTAGATGTTCATGGCAAAGGTCTCCGTCGATCCGTAGGGTCCACCCTGCGTAAGGGCGTAGATCACGTCGAACATCTTTGTGGTCCACGACAATGCCAAAAACACACAGACGGTTATCGCCGGAACCGTCAGCGGAATGATTATGCGGCGCAAGACCTGGAATCCGCTTGCACCGTCGATACGTGCAGCTTCGATAAGATTGTCGTCGATACTGATGATGGCGGCAATGTAAATCACCATAAGATAGCCGGTACGTTGCCAGACAAAAACAATTACCGACCCCCAGAAACCGGTTTGCGCGTTTCCGAGCCACGGTAGACTAAAAAAGCCGATTCCTGTGATATCCCCGAGTGTTGAAAAGCTATTTACAAAAATAAAGCGCCATATAAACCCGAGGATGATGCCGCCTATGATGTTTGGGAGGAAAATGATGGTACGCAACACCTGGGCCGACTTGAGAGCCCGGGTGAGCGCAAGGGCGAGTATAAACGCAATGCCGTTTGCCAAGACAACCGAGACAAACGTAAAGCGCGCGGTAAAGGACGCGGACACACTCGCCTGATCGTCACCGCGGAATATCTCGGCATAGTTGTCGAAGCCGATCCACACAGCCTCCGCATCAACCCCGTTCCACTCGGTAAACGAGTAGTAGATGCCCAGAACAAAGGAGATCAACACGATCCCCAGAAAAAATAGGAAACCGGGGCCGATAAAAACCAAATCGTCCCGGATGGCTCGAAGCTTTTTTACGTCCATTAAAGCGCTACCGCCCCCCAAACGCTGCCGGGTCCGCACCAACGCGCGCACCAAAAAAAGGGACCGACTATCAACAAGCCGGTCCCCAATTCTCCCTGTTTAGTCTATTCGGCGCGGTCTCGCCAAGCCTCATCAAGGGCTTCAAGCGTTTCCTGCCAGGTCTGCTGCCCTCCTACGTAGGCCTGCAGATTCTGAAAGGCGTCTTGCTGGGCAAAGCCGTCGGGCCACTGACCAAAGACCCACGGAATGGTCTTGTCATCGCCCGCGAACTCGAGAATCCCCTGACCGACGCCTCCGAGGCCGCTGGTTGAGACACCTTGGAAAGCTGGAATGTAGCCAAACTCTTCCACCGCGTAGCGGCGGCCCGTCTCGCTGTTGGCCATAAAGTCGATGAATTTTTTGGCCGCTTCCTGCCTTGCCTCCGATGCCTGTGAATTCACGACAAAGTACCAGGGAACACCAAGCGGTATTCGGTCCATCTGGGGATCATCGTTGATGAGAAGAGGAATCAGGCCGATGTTCAGGTCCGGATTTGCCGAGTAGAGCGCGGGTTCCTTCCAGACGCCCTGCTGAATCATTGCAACGTCGCCGTTTGCCAAGAGCTGGACCTGCTGGTTGTGGTCCGTAGCAAGCGGATTATCTTCGCCGAACTCAACCGTAAGATCGACAAGCCCCTGCAGATCCTGAAAGATCTTGTTGTCCGCCATGGACTCGCTTCCATCGGAAAGCCCCTCTATAAACGCACCCGGATCATCCTGCTGAGCAAAAGCGACGTTTAGCATGTGGAGGCCGATGACCCACCAGGTGCCGTAGCCGGTACCAAACGCGGTGTATCCCGCATCTTCGAGCTGCTGGGCTGCTGCACGAAGCTCGGTCCGTGTCGTCGGAAGTTCCGTGATGCCCGCATCCGCAAAGATATCCTTGTTATAGATGTAGCCATAGCCCTCGAAATTCACCGGCATGCCGTATTGGTTGCCGTTGATGTTCAGAGGTCGGAGGGCCGACGCCATCGCGGTATCCACAAACGGTTCGTCCGAAAGGTCCGCGATGTTCTCACTCCACAGCTCATACTGAGCCGGCCCCTCGATGTTGAATACATCCGGGCCTTCGTCGGCGGTAAATCTACCCTTTAATATCGTTTGCCAGTCCGCGCTCCCGCCGACCGTCTCTACCGTGACCGAAATATCGGGATTAGCCTCCTCGAACTCTGCGGCCATAGCCTCGAACTGGTCGGCAATAACGGTCTTGGACTGGAAGACCTCAATCTCCACCGGCCCGGCATCCTCCGTTTGCCCGGTGGCAAACACCGCGCCAACGCCCAGAAGCACAATGGCAAGGGTAAAAAACAACTTCTTTATTGTCATACCTTCCTCCTTAAAGAAAGCGATAAACGGCAAAGGCGACCCATGGGGACGTCTTTGCATACGTTTGCAATGGATGCAGTCTACCACCGCTCTTAGAAGGCTGTCAACTCGCAATAGTGAAGAATATCGTAATCGACTGCCGTCCATTATCTCTAAAAAGCGATATTTTGTTGCCAATGCCGTCTTCACCGGCAGAAACTCTGCAATCGTTTGTATCATCGATGGTGCCGATCCGTCTGCGGTTTCGCCGATCGGCATATCGGTACACCGGTCTACGGCTCCGGTGCCCTACGGCTCCGGTGCCCTACGGCTCCGGTGCCCTACGTTGAAGGGAAGACGATTCCGCGCCACACGATTCACGAACCACCAGGTACGGCTGCACCCGGTCCTGGAGCAGACGCGACGCTGCGCTGCCTTCCGCCACGTCGAGGAGCTCGATCAGGCGATTGCACGCGGCAACGGCGAGGCGGTCGCGGGGCTGGTGTACGGTGGTTAATCGAGGCCGAAAATCCTTGCCAAAGCCGATGTCGTCGTAGGCTACCACGGCGACGTCGGTGGGCACGGTCAGATTAAGGTCCCAGAGGCCCTCGATCGCGCCCAGAGCCATGATGTCGGTTTGCGAAAATAGAGCGGTGATCCCCATTTCCCGGAATAATCGTGCGTTGCGAACCACGTACTCGTACCCGAAGGCGAACGTCCCATCGCCGATCACAAGCAAATCGTTGTCGGTATCAAGGTTATACTGTTTGAGCGCCGTCCGATATCCTTCGGAACGTTCGGCAAACGATCGCTCGTGGGTGTCCACGGAGAAACACAGTATACGTCTGTGGCCGAGGCGAATTAGGTGGTCCGTTGCAATAAGCCCGCCCGCCACGTGGTCCGCAAAAACGTAGTTTTCAGTCGTAAGGTCGACATGGGGCGGAATGGCCTGAACAAACACATAGGGTATGCCGTGGCTCCGTATCAAACTCACCTCATCCGGCAAGATGTCCGGAGAGATGATTATCAGGGCGTCCACTTTGCGGCTCGTAAGGAGGTGATTGATGCTGTTGCGGTTCTGGGCGTCTACTCTGAACTTCACGATTAGGTCGAGGTCCGCCTGTTCAGCCAACCGTCGAATCGTGTTAATAAGCAGGGTTAAGTGCAGGGAGTACTGGTACTCATCAAATGAGTCGGGACAGATCAGTCCCAGGTTGCCGGTCCGGCGAAGAACCAAACTCCTGGCGGTATGATTGAACGAGAAATTGCCTTCATCGGCGATCTCCCGGATTCGAGCCTTGGTTGACTCAGCGACCAGAGGACTATCGTTGAGGCTCCGTGACACCGTCGATGCGCTTACGCCGGCGATCCGGGCAATGTCTCTGATTGTTAGTCGCCGTTGCATACGTTTGCAAAGCAGTACTGTAGCACCCGGTCTTCCTGCTGTCAACGATCGGAAAGAAGCCACAAAGCGGTCACAAAGACGCCCGCACCCAGCCGCGTGTGCGGATATAGTCGGCCTAAACAGGCCCGTGGAAGGCCTCAGACACTCACGACGTGGCAAAAGCCGTTACCGAGGCGCCGTTGTGGCCCCCCAATGCGTGCCGGAGGTCCGAGCCCTGTCTTGCAAACGATTGCAATAGCGATTACTGTGAGGTCGGAGATGGAGCAGCGATACAAATGGCACGACCGGAAAAACAAAAAAACGTAGCGATAATCGGCGCCGGAGAGCGGGGTGTATACGTGTTAGGCGCCCGAACGGCCGAAATGGCTGCGGAAACCGGCCTGGTTGTGCGGGTCCTCTGCGATACCAACCAACATCGGGCCGCGGAAGGCCGAGACTACTTGCTCTCGCTGTATAGGCAACACGGGATTGACGCAAACATCGACCTCGAGACCGACTTTCATGCGGCGATCCATCGGACCGATGTTGATACCGTTTTTGTCACAAACTTCACGTCCGCCCACCGTGAACCGGCCGTAGAGGCGATTCAGGCAGGCAAGCACGTCTACTTGGACAAGCCGATGGCCACCACGATCGAGGATGCCGAGGCCATCGTGCAAGCTGAGCAGGACTCTCCGCAACGGCTTATCATGGGCTTCACACGCCGGTACGAGCACTCGTGGCGCCGGCTCGTGGACCTCCTGCGCGAGGGAACCATCGGCAATCTGCAGACGATTCTTCTACGCTCGGTCATTCCGTACGCTCGCTATTTGCAACGATGGCACAGGGACCAACGGCGATCCGGCGGCGCGCTAAATGATAAAGTATCTCACTATTTTGATGCACTAAACTGGATCGCGGACTCGCGACCGGAATCCCTGTATGCCGACGGCGGCAGGTCCGACGTATTCGCCCCGGATCCCACCGCTCCCGCGCGTTGCCGGGAGTGCGACCGCGTTTGTCCGTTTAGGGCGCTCCCAAGCCCAAGCGTTTCGGAAATCGGCACGGTTTATCGGCTCGACCCGGACTACCGCAAGCAGGATGTCGGTATTTTCTCCAGGCCGAGCTGGCGACAGGCGACAACCGAGGATGCCCAGATCGACAACTGTGTGTTCTCTCCTGATGTCGACATTATCGACCATGCCTTGGTTACGGTTCGGTACAAAAACGGTATCAAGGCCTCGCTCTTCTGGAACATCTTTGGACCGAGCGCGGACGATGAGGAGACGATCGAGTTGGTGGGCGCCTCGGGGCGCGTGCGCCTCGAGCGTGGGACCGGTCGGATCGATGTGGTTCGGGACTACGGAGCCAAAACCGAGTTACACGACGTCAGAGGTCCTCACTTCGAGAGCTCTCATTTTGGCGCCGATGTCGAGTTGCTGCGGGAGATAAAAAGACACGGCGAGGGGGCAAAGCCTGTTGCGGGGACCAAAGAAGGAATCCTGTCGTTGCGAATGGTCCTTGCAACCGAGGAATCCATGGTCCGAGGCGCCCCCGTTTCCCTCTAAAGCGACAGGTGTCCGTCGCCCATGCCGACAAGCGACCCGCATGTGCCGGCGGCGGCCGGAGCGTCGGTGGGGATCGTGATTGTGAGCTCAGCGCCACGGTCCCGACACTCGAACCTCACCGTCCCGCAAAACTCCGTTGCCAGAGCACGCATGAGGTCCAGCCCCATCCCGGCGCCTCCCACGTGCCGTGGTGAAGTTTTGCTCTCTCCGTCGTCTTGTATACAAACCGTAAAGACCGCTCCATCCCGGCGCCCCTCGACCAATATGGTTCCCGCCCTTCCGTCGGCGAAGGCGTGCTTGTAGCTGTTTGTGAGAGCTTCGTTTACAACAAGGCCAACGGCGGCAGCCTGCTTGCCTGGAAGCAACTGCCTTCCTTTGATATCCACCGTCACCGTGACCTCGGGACGCCCGATGCCGTCGGTGATTGTCTGAACCAGTTCCGCCAGGTAACGACAAAGGTCCAGCTCACCACGAGGATTTGTGGAGTCTATGGCCGCCGCGGCGCGTCCAAGGGCATGCACTCGGTTGGCGACACTCCGCAAGGCGTCGTGCTGATCTGCGGGGGGCCGTCGCAGTTCTAGTTCTAAGATGGCGGCGAGCTGGTTATACCCGTTGATTGTTCGGTGCCTCGCCTCCCGCAGACGTAGCTCCCGTGCGTCCAGTTCCCTGAGCAGACGCATACGCTCGTTTTTCAGTCTGCGCAACACAAAAGCAAAGGTCAGGCCATGCGCCGCGGCAAGCCCCAAGAAAAAAAGCCCCCGGAGGTAGGCCGCCGGCTGCAACTCCTCTGCCACTCCCGGCGAAACTGCCACTCCCGGCGAGATGATGCCGTGATAGCCGACAAGCAGATCCACCGTCACCACAACCACGGCCAAGACGGCCACACCCATAACAAAACACCGGCGCCCCAACCAGCCTGAGATTGTTGTAGCGATGAGCAGCACGTGGTAGTAGCCGATGTCAAGCGGGGAACCGAGGAGGGCCAAGACAAGTGCAGTACAAACCATCAAGACGAACCCCGCGCCCCCCGCAGCCTCCACACCACGTTTCTGGAGAAGGAATAGACAGGCCAGTTCCCCCAGCACCAGGACGCCGAACAAGACGAGTCGGTAGGCCGCAAACGAGGCCACCAGCTCGATGATCGCGAGAACGATTGTTGCCGGGACTGCAATCAACAACACAGAACAAAGAACAGTATGTAGGGAGTACCGATAACGATCGTCGATGATTTCGAGCACCAGGACACCTCGAGTCGACACAATCATAAGCCATTGATAACTAGACACTCAAGAGTTTTTTTTCGTCTATTGGCTGTTTGTTGTATAGTATTTGATCAAAAAAAGGGCCGCTTCGCTTGGACAGCAGCAGTACACGTACCGCAGTGGGTTCGTCGGGGCGTACTCGGAGCAGTGGGTGATACGGCCACTGTAGACTGCGCTTGTGGTCGTCGAAGATCAGCCACAGCTCGAACGAGGACACGACGGTACGTTCCCTTGGCGTTGTACCGTTATTGGCGGGGGATAGGTCGATCAGGTGAAGAAGAGCCTGCAGATCAACAACATGACAGTCGAGAGGGTCTAATACGCGCCAACGTATGCACGTGCGTGACTTCGAGCATCACGGTTCGTGACATTGCCCTCTCACCGCCGGAACACGTATATCTCGACGCGACGATTTGCCGCACGACCGGACTCGCTTGTGTTGTCCGCTACCGGCTCCGTGGCGCCTTTTCCTTCGTACGCTATCACGTCACGGGGAACACCCGTCGCTTGGAGAATCTCAGCCACGGCCTGAGCCCGCTCCTCCGACAGGGTCTGCTGCCCTTTGGGATTGCCGACGTCCGCGGTGTGGCCTACAACCAAGTATCGCTCTGGGTTCGTATCGCGAAGACGCTCGGCAATCGTTTCAACACGCTCCCTAGACTCAGGAAGCAATCGCGCCTCATCCGGGTAAAAACGGAGAGCCCCGACGCGAACACGGAGCGCCGGGCCCTCTTCGTCGACCGTCACGTCGGGTTGATCAGAGAGGTCCACAGCGGAGGCGTGAGATGTCTTCAAGCGGTACCAGGCAACCACAAAACCCCGGTGCTCCTCTTGAAGGCCGTCGTGCGTCACAAATGACTCGTAGAACACATCTCTGAGGAACACCGGATAGAGGCCGGACTCGTGGAAAAGGATCGTGACCTCGTGGCCGCCGGATATTCTCCCAAGTGGACCCGGCTCAAAAGGTTCATCGGAGGTGGGGAATCGCAAACCGTAGACCGCATCCACCCGATGAACCGGACTTCCTTCGTACTCCTCGACGCCGCGATAGGTGTAGTCCACGCCGACGGGGATTGTCGTTGTCGCTTCGCCAAACGGCGCGAAGGCTACGGGCCGGCGCGTGGACCAGGAGTCGCCGGGTTGGACCACCCCCTCGGCCATAACAAGCGGCGCGGAGACAACGGCGACAGGCAGATCACCGGCCAACCGCGAGACCTCACGACCGTCCGGCACCAGGCGAATCGTTGCCGAGTCATCCACCCTGCGAAGGCCGGTACCGCCAAGCCGCCGCTGCTCAAAGACGATGGCGCGACCTACGAGAGTGTTCGCGGCCGGCTCGAGGTCGATGACCACCTCCTGAGAAGCAAGCCCCTGATATCGACCGTTTTCGTAGGTGGAGTAGTCGGCGCGGCGGCTGATGGTTAGCCGGGACGGAGGGGCGAAACGCAGCATGACCCCTGTCGTGGCGGAGGGCCCCTCGCCGACGTCGGAATCCCGTCCGGAAGCAGCCCCAGGGCCGTGTGCGCCGGGAGCCGCCGTGTCGGCAAAAAGCGCGGCGCCGATAAAGAACAGCGCGAGAGAAAAGAGCCCGGGCGAGTGGTTCGTGAGAAGGTGCTTCATGGGTCGTACAACACGGCCAACGGAAGCCTGCCGTAGCCGGCCCGGCACGCCCGTCACGATGTGGTTCCCACGGTAAAGAGCGTCATCGGAATCGACTTTCCGCGAAGCATTACCGGCTCGACTGCACCAAAGGCCCAGTCGCGATGGGCGGTTTCGTCGATCGCTGCCCGACAATCCTCGCTAACAAGCAAATCCGTTTTCGCCACCTTGGTGTGCCCCTCGATCCGCGAGGCTACGTTTACCGTGTCGCCGATGACGGTGTACTCCCGGCGCGCCTGGGTGCCGACGGTGCCCGCGACGAGGGTTCCGGTGTGGATCCCCACGCCGTGGTGAGTTTCCGGATATTGGGCGAATCGATTGAACTCGGCAAGCGCCGAGCGCATGCCAAGGCTTGCGTGCACGGCGGCCTCGGCGTGATTATCGACCGCGAACACCGGCGAAAACACGGCCATGACCGCATCCCCGATAAACTTGTTCACCACGCCCCTATTGTCCAATATCGGCTCAACCATGTGGGCGAAGTAGGCGTTGAGGAAGGACACGAGATCTTTCGCCCCGAGTCTCTCGCTAATGCCGGTAAACCCGCGGATATCCGCAAACATCACCGTGGTTTCGATTTCCTCTCCGCCAAGGTCGACGTTCCCGGATTGAATAATCTTCTCGGCAATTTCCATCGACACGTACCGCCCGAAGGTCTCGCGGATTCGCTCCCGTTCGGCGAGTCCCTCGACCATAAGGTTGAAGTGTCCCTTAAGCGCGCCGATTTCATCTGCTGAGTAGACTGAGGAGCGGGTTGAAAGGTCCCCCACGGCAACATCCCTCATCCGCTGAATCAACGTGTTCACCGGCTTCTGGATGCTCTTTTTGAATGAGATCAATGACACAATCTGCGCGAGCACAAAAAACGCGTTGACCATAACAACGGTCAAGATCGGGCCGAGGACCTGCGCCAAGGCAAACCAATCGATGGAACGGCCTGATAGAATTTCGTCAATAAGCCAGGCGTTGTAAGTCAGCGGAATGTAGACGTTGAGCAAGAGTGGGATAAGCGCCACGGACACGATTAAGAGACTAACCCGCGCCGCGAGGCTTACGGAGAAGCCTTTTTTGAGCTTGTAGCGTGTTGCGTCCGTAAAAACGGCCGAGGCCATCCGATCGGTGATGTACCTCTGGGTGACGCTAACGTTGAGGTGGCTCACCAGGCTACCGTAGATAAGCACGGACACGCCGTGCACTCTAACGTCGAACACAAAGCTCCCCTTAGAGAATACCGCCGCGAGCGCGGCAACCACGAGGTCCACGACCGCGACAATCCACGGCAACAGGAGGATAAGAAGCGACAGGTTTATCGTGCGGCGTTGTACACGGCTCGGAACATCCCGTCGGCCTGAAAGAAGGTGCTTGTACACGGGCAGAAGCCAGATCACAACAGCCGCGATTTGAACCAGCCAAAGAGCGGGAAGCCGGACGCCGTCCCGGGCACGAGGTCCGGAGCCCCCCGCCACCGAGCGGCCGAGCTCCCGGAACTCCTCCCGGTCGAGGAAATCCTCCCTCGTCTCCTCGTCCATTCGGCCAAGCGACCCCGGACCGGGAATCGACCCTATCAACTCGCTATTCTCCTGCAGTGCCTGCGACAAGTCGCCGAAATTCGTGAGCGCAAATCGCTCAAACATGTCGGAGAACAGCCCGCCGGCAAAGAGCGTGATGGTCAGGAGAAGGTATAGTGGCCAGAACGTTTTGAACCGAGGTTTGGTCTTTGGCATAGCCGACACTAAGCCTACAACGGCGTCGAGCTGCATTCAACATCCGTGCGTGGACCTGGTATTATTCCGTTTACGTGACTGCCGACCGAGAGATTGGGTCGCCCACTCGTCTATACATCGCTAACTACGGGCCTGAACCCGTTGTCCTCAACAAGGTCAACCACGGAGTTACCGGCTGCCCGCTCCACACCCATGATTTTGTGGAGGTAACCTACGTCCTCGCCGGACGTGGCGTGCACTTCGCAGACGGCAATTGTGAGGCGGTGGTGGCGGGCGACATCGCGGTGGTCAACGAACACACATCCCACCGCTTTCTCGCCGACCGCGGCTACGATTTGTGGCTGATCAACTGCATGGTGGCGCCGCACACGCTTGCCTCGGTGGAAAGCGACGACAGGCAGGATCTGGTACGGGCGTTTCGTCGATGCTATGTGGTAGCCGGCACCTACCGTCGTGAGGAGGAAAAACGGCTCCGAGGCAAAGCGGGCCACGACGTCGGCGCGATATTCGAGCAGATGTGGGGCGAGTACTCGGCCAAAACAAACGGCTACCGCTCGATCCTCGTTGGCTACCTCACGGTGCTGATTCACAGGATCATGCGACTCTATGAGGGACACGCAAAGCCCTGGTCGGATCCCCTTGTGGCGGCACTTGCCGACGTGCCGGAAACGACAAGTGTGTCGGGAGCCGCAAAGCGGTTGGGTATCCACCCACGAACCCTCGCGCGACGGTTTGCATCCGAGCGGGGTGAGCGACCGATGTCGTTTTTGCAGAGGCGGCGAATCGAAAAGGCCGCCCACCTGTTGTTGGAGGCCGACATGTCGGTGCGAGCGATATCAAGCTCGGTGGGCTACAACGATGTCGGTTTTTTCTACCGGCTCTTTGACAGGCACTACGGCACAACTCCCGGCAACTATCGCAAGACGCACCGCCGGTAGCTATTCACATCGTTGCCCCAGGTCTGTCGCTTTTGCTCACCAAAAGCTGTATTTCCGCTCAACACCTGGGTGGAATATCGCCTGTATAGTTTCTTTATAACAACCCGCTTGGGCCGGGGCCGGCCGGCGAAAGCCGCCATCAGCCAACAAGCCCTATCGGTACGAGGAGAAAGCAGTGAATGAGCTTGAGCTTTTTTGTGACTATGCCGCCCGAGCGGACCAACTGTACGGAGACACTCTGTTTACGTGGAAACTACGCAACCCGGCCAGGGGAGCAGTGGCAACGGAGGGGTCGCTCGACATCTTTTTGCACGCCGGTGAATCGGCGGATCCCGTCTATTCAAGCGGAGACCTTGGCGCCGACGCACTCTCCGCGGCACGCTTCAAGGCGAAGCCGGCCGGTTTGGTCGGCGGGCGACGATACGTCGCGAAGCTTTTGCTAACGGTAGCTACCGAGGCCCGTGGCGGTGGTGCCACGGCTGCAGCGGCAGGCGGCTCCACCGGCGCAGGCAATGCGGCCGGCGGCCATGAGGCCCGGTACAGCGCGGAAACGACCTTTGTCGCCGGACGCTGGAAGGACGACGGCCCCGGACGCTGGATATCCATGCCGAATCTTGCCAACTACGAGACGCCGACACACCGAGGCAGTGCCCTCGTCGAGTACCACGCATCGTACTTCCGCAAGTCGTTTACGGTAGACAAGCGACCGGAGGAGGCGCGCCTGTTTGTCTGCGGCCTTGGGGCCTTTGACGCCATGTTAAACGGCGTCAAGCTCGGCGACCATCACCTCGACCCGCCGCAGACTCATTACAGCGAGGTAGCGACCTACATCTCGCTTGACGTGGATACCCTGGCGCTCGGCGAAAACGTACTCGGCGTGGTGCTGGGCAACGGCCGTTACGTAGAATCCTACGGCTACGGCCAACCGCGGCTTCGAGCCTACCTTGCGACGTACTTCGCATCCGGTGAGCTCGTGGTCGTGGAGAGCGACGAGTCTTGGTCCTGCTCCGATGGTCCCATCGAGAAGAATGGAATCTACACGGGCGAGACGTACAACGCTCAAAAAGAGATGCCCGGCTGGGATCAAGCGGGTTTCGACACATCGACCGCCGGTCGGTGGATTAATCCGAAGGTTGTTGACGGACCGCCTCTTTCTCCCATGACAATGGATCCGATCCGTTCGACGGAAACGCTCTCGGCAGTGTCGGTCATAAGACCCGCGCCGGGTACCTTTGTCTTTGACTTTGGTCAGAACATAAGCGGAGTCACAAGCCTGACAGTTCCGGCATGCGAGCCCGGCATAACAATTCGGGTGCGCCACGCGGAGCTTATTGACGAGGACGGCAGCCTCGACCCAACCACAAACCGTGCGGCGCCGGCGGAGGATATCTACGTCACCGACGGCAGAGACGCCCTATACACCCCGCGGTTTACTTACCACGGCTTTCGCTATGCGGAGGTGACGGGCTACCCCGGGATCCCGACTGTGGACACACTCAAGGCACATTTTGTTCACACCGACGTGCCGCGCGTCGGCACGGTATCGTGCTCCGATAAGACGATCAACGCCATCCACCGGAACACGGTGTGGGGCCAGCTCTCGAACCTCATGAGCATTCCAACCGACTGCCCTCAGCGTGACGAACGGCAAGGGTGGCTGGGCGACGCGCAGCTTACCGTGGAGGAGGCAATCCTCAACTTCGACATGATGCGCTTTTACCGAAAATACCTGCGAGACATAGCAGACGCCCAGCGGGAGGACGGCTCGGTATCCGACGTTGTACCGCCCTACTGGGAGCTCTATCCCGCGGACCCCGCGTGGGGCACCGCCTACCCGGAAATCGCCTGGCACCTGTACTGGTACTACGGCGATTCTGATGTCCTGACCGAGCATTACGAGGGTATCTCACAATACGTTGATTTCCTCCGGACTCGGGCGGTCGGCGGCATCCTCCGTGACCTGGGCAAGTACGGCGACTGGTGCCCACCCGGCAGCATTCTGCCCAAAAAGACGCCGATGGAGCTTGTTGCAACCTGGTACTTCTACCACGACACGGTGCTACTGGCACGGATTGCGGCGGTATTGGGCAAACGCGAGGATACAACGCGGCGGACTGCCGAAGCGGAGGAGATCCTTGCGGCGTTTAACGCGGAGTTTCTGAAGGAGTATGGGTACGAGATCAACAAAATGAGTCCGCGGGATACCACGCCGGGGCAGACCTCAAACCTCCTGCCCCTTGCGCTGAATATGGTACCCGCCGACAAGCGGGAGCACGTCGTGGATCGTCTTCTCCACGCAATACGGCACCAAGCCGACGATCACCTGGACACGGGCATCGTGGGCACCCGCTATCTGTTTGACGTGCTCACGGACCTCGGTCGTGCCGACCTTGCGTTTCGCATCGCTACCCAATCGAGCTACCCGGGCTGGAAGTACATGCTACGCGAAGGCGCAACGACGCTCTGGGAACGATGGGAGATGCTGACCGGCCAAGGCATGAACAGCCACAATCACATCATGCTCGGCAGCATCGACGCGTGGTTCTACCGCGGGCCGGCAGGCCTGCGCTGCGCAGCTCCCGGTTGGAGAAAGATCGAGTTTGCCCCGCAACCCGTCGACGGCTTGGACTGGACCTCCTGCCGTGTGGACACGGTACGAGGCGTGGCCTCCTCAGGCTGGGAAAAGGACGGCGATAAACTAACGCTCCACGTGGAAGTGCCACTCGGCGCTACAGCGACGGTGACGGTCGCGGGCTACAGACCGGCCGACGACGACGCCAAAAAAGCGGTCGCCGACGGCTTGGCGGCCGGGAGCTACAGGCTGAGCTTCACGACCGCGTAGCGCGCAGCTGCAGGGCCGAGGCGAGCCCGGAGTATCCGCCTACGGCAATATAGTCTTCGATGCTCTTTGGGTCGACCTGACCGCAATTCCGCAAGACGACTTTGCTTTGTCCGGCGTCGATCCTGCCTTGAGATAAGAGGCGGTCAACCGGTCGCCCGCCCACGAGGTGCTCGCGGGCAATCTGATCCGCATCAGGAGGTGTTACCCCGGCATACACACTTCCGTCGGAATCAAGGCAACCATCGGTCCACCGGCACAGGTCTCCATACAGCCGGTCTCTTCAACCTGCACGTCGATGCCGAGATGTCGCTCAATGCTCTCGAGGACCGCCTTCGCTCCGCGTACGTAGCACGCCGTTCCCATACATGCGCGGATGGTGTGAACGCCCCGCGGGACCGTTGTGAAAAACGAGTAAAACGAGACCACGCCCGCAACGCGGCTGTACGGAAGCGGGTCGAACCTCTGCGGGCATGGGATAATCGACTCTCCGATGCCCTATCATGCAACCAAGCCTTTACGCGATCGGAATTTCCGCCGATACTCGATTAGAGAGGTCACCATTGAGCGGCACCGTCCATCGTACCATTAGGCTTGTGCAGCGCGCTTTTGAATTGCTTTATGTCGAAATGCCGGTTGCTAAAATCGAACGCATCGGGTTTATCGTCAACAGTGCGATGACTGTTCAAGGCCGGGTGTTTCATACCCCGGAGCACATATTTGATCTTGCCGACCCGGACAATCCGTACGTGACGCTGGCGGCTTTGTTTCACGACATCGTCTACCACCATGTGGATGAAGGCTTTGTGCCGGAGATTAAAGAGATCGTCGGTCCGTACGTGCGGGAAAAGGACGGCAAGATCAGCCTTGCAAAGGGAATCCCAACAGACGACCTGGCGTTTCACGGCACGCGATCCGTCTTTGGGTTCAAGCAGGCCCAGACACTCTCGCCGTTCGGCGGACTAAACGAGTTTTTGAGTGCCCTAGTCATGAACAGTCTCCTTGTTGGGACCGTCAGCCACCGGACTCTCCTCATCACAACAGCCTGCATCGAAGCGACGATTCCGTTTCGCGGGGTCGATGAGTCGGGACTGGGACCGGCGGACCGCCTTGCACTTCGTGTCAAAAAGACCAACAAGAGCTTTGCCATGGAGCTGAGCGAGTTGGACTTGGTGGAGGCGGTTCAGTGGGCGGTGGTCTTTGCAAATCGGGACGTGTGGAACTTCGCCGAGGCAGACGTGGGGCGTTTTTTGGACAACACATGGAAGCTGCTGCCCGAAACAAATCCCGATCTTCGCGTCTCCGGTGTCTACACCGTGGGAAGCTATAGAAAGGCTCTGCAGAAAATGGAAGGGTTTATGCGCAAACTCGACCCAACCCATATCTTCCACTGCTACCGGTCATGCCCCTCCCAGACCGAGTACGACCATCTCTTGAAGCTCGCCACGCGCAACATTCAGGTCGGCCGAGAGTATCTCGGCATAAAACTCCTTACGACTACGATGTTGGACGCGATGACTCAGATAACGGGCGGCGACGTTCCAATGGCCTACATCATGGGCGAAATCGGAGCCAATGAAGCGGGCAGCAGGCTCTCGGACCATCTGCCGGCGGCTCCTGCGTCGAAGCGCAAACTCGATCCCATCATCCTCCAGCTCCTCGAGCACGGGCGGGCTTCGGAGTCGAGCTTTGACATGAAGAATTCCCCCCTCTCGTTGTTTATCTACAGATCACTCGGGCATGCTGCCGCCCTCCGCCTCAGAGACGAGTCGCAGGCCTATCTTTCCGGCGAGGAGAGTCCGGGCGATTTTCTCGCTCGATTCCCCAAGGCACTTGTGGGAAACATAGCAAACGCCTATTCGGCAATGGCATTCACTCGGGCGGATGCCCTAAAACCACTCACAACAGGGGCTTTTCCTATTTCCGTCTAGCCGTTACAGTCAAGCCGAAATGACCGAGGCAGTCCTTTCCAGCAGAGTTCTCGTCTTGAATCGCGGTTTCGCGCCGGTACGGACCACGACCGTCCGCAACGCCATGGTCAAGCTGTTCTCCGCCGTCGCCGAGGCGGTCACGGTGGAGGAAGGAGCCTACATCGGCTACGACTTTCACAGCTGGGCGGAAGTCTCCGCACTCCGTGTGGAGCTCGGCGACGTCCCACCGGAAACTGACTGGGTGCGGACGCCCAATCTCCACCTGATGGTACCGCGCGTCATCCGTCTTATTAACTACGACAAATTTCCCATCTATCACGTTCGACTGACCCGGAAGAACATCTACGAGCGGGACAACTACACCTGCCAGTATACCGGTGTGCGGCTAAAACCGTCGGATCTCAACATCGATCACGTCCTGCCCCGTTCGCGCGGCGGCAAGAACACTTGGGACAATCTGGTTACGTGCTCCGTGGACGCGAACGCGAGAAAGGGCGGTCGCACTCCGGACGAAGCCGGTATGAGGCTGATCCGCAAACCACGCCGGCCGCCGCCCCGCTCGGTCATGGAGCTGACTCCCGGGCAACGACGGTACCGCGACTGGGATCACTTTGTGTCCGACGCCTACTGGAATACCGAGCTACGGGACTAAGGCAGCTCCACCACAAAGCGCGCCCCACCCTCCCCCTCGACCCAAATACGACCGCCATGACGCGCCACGATTTCTTGGGCAATCGCAAGGCCAAGTCCATAGTGTGATTGCCCATCCCCTTCGTCACGTCCGCGGTGCTCGCTGCCTCGAAAAAAGCGCTCAAAAATGCGATCGCGGATAGCGGGGGCAACGCCGGGACCTCTGTCTTCGACTTCGAAACGCCGCGCGCGGACCGTCACGGTGACAACCCCGCCGGGCGGGCTGTGACGCACCGCGTTGGAGAGAAGATTGTAAACCACCTGCGCCATACGATCACGATCCACACGCACCGTTGATTCAGCCTGTATCACCGTTTCGATGTTCGGTGAGTCGGCACCCAGCGTGCCACAAAACCGGGCAACAACACGCTTGCAAAACTCGGGGAGCAGCGTCTCTTCAGTGGAGAGATTGACCGAGCCGGATTCGAGCTCCGAGAGCCGGCCGAGCTCGTCGATCAGCCGAGACAAGAGGCGCACCTCATCACTCAACTCGGCGAGACGCTCCGGCGAAGCATCGTATACGCCGTCCGCTATCATCTCCAACGAACCCGATAGCACCGTGACCGGCGTCCTGAGCTCGTGGGCGGCGTCGGAGACCATTTGACGGCGGAAGGCCTCGTTTGCCTCGAGGTTCGACGCCATGTCCGCAAAACGACGGGAGAGCACACCAATCTCGTCACGGCGCTCGGTAGGCACGGAAACTCGATAGTTGCCCGAGGCGATAAGCCCGGCCGCTACCTGGAGGCGACGCAACGGCCGCGTAAACGCGAGAGCCATAATCACTCCCGCTATGGCCGCCACGACGGCCGTAGCGGCGCCGGTTGCCGCGGATGCCAGGCGAACACGATTGAGGAAGCGAAGCCCCTCGGCCGTCAATCCGTCGTCGAGCATCGATCCGAAATACAACCCGCCTATCATACGGCCGGCGGCCCGAATTGGGATCGGGGGTACTCCGGCGGGCCCCTTGTCGCGCTCGCGTGGCGGGAACACAACCCTCCCTTCGGAGTCGACGATTACCAGCTCGCCCGACAACAGCGGACGGTCCATGCCGCGACCAAGGAAACCCAGCCGTGACAGGACATCGTGCCAATCGTCGCCTGCCGAGTAGGTCTCCGAAATGGCCTCGGCAATCGTGAGCCCACGCCGGACATCGCCGGAGCGCACAAAGCTCCGGAACAGCCTGTCGGCAATGCCGTTTATGACGGCAACCTGGACCGCGGTACCCACCAGGACGATACCTGCGAACACAAGGCTCAATTTCAGTGCAAGTGAGTAACCGCCGGAGGCGCCGCGTGTTTGTGTGGCGCGGTATTTGGCAGACATCCTCAGGCGGTGCCCTCGGCTCGGTACCCAACGCCGCGAACCGTGGAAATGTACCGCGGGTGGCGTGGATCGCGCTCAATGGCCTTCCGGATGTTTTTGATGTGCACGTCTATGGTTCGCTCGTACCCCTCAAACGCCGCTGCCTGAAAGCTCTCGAGCAGTTGCATACGCGTAAAAACACGTCCCGGGGACTTCGCCATACGCAGCAGAATTTGAAACTGGACCTCGGTCAACGGCAAGACCTCGGAGTCGCGGCGCACACGACGGCCGTCGACATCAATGGATAGATCCTGCAGACGGACTATCTCCTCAAACGGCTCATCGCTTTGTACACGCCTCAAGCGCGCCCTCAGCCGCGCAACCAACTCCTTTAGGCTAAAGGGTTTTACTATGTAGTCATCGGCTCCTTGATCGAGTCCCGCAACTCGATCAGTTTCGGCACTCTTTGCCGTAAGCATCAGGATGGGGACCGACAGGCTTCGCCGAAGCACGCGCAGGATTTCCATCCCGTTAATCCCCGGGAGCATAATGTCGAGGATAATCGCGTCGGGTTCCACGTCGTAGGCCTTCTCCAGGCCGTCTGCGCCGTTGGTGCATAGCGTGACCTCGTAGCCCTCTGCCGACAGATAGTCGCTGATCATTCGCCCGATCTTTCGGTCGTCTTCCACAACCAGGATGTGTTCGCTCATCTTGTGATGTACCCGGATCGAGTATACACGATGCGTGCCATGAAAGCTCCGACACAAATCGGTTTCGCTCTCGGAATTCACAAGAACCGGCGGTTGGGTCCCGCCGCCGCAGGGGGCGCGGGGGTAGCGGAGCGCCGCCGGCCGGGCGTCCGCGGCCGGGTATGCCCGGTGGACCGCGTCGCGTGCAGCAGTCCACCGGGATTCCTGTGGCTAGCGGCGGCCGCCCCTCCCGCCGGGTCCGCCGAAACCCGGACCATCGTCCCGGCCGCGCATGTGCTCGTCCAACCGACGTTGCATCTGCTCGAGGCCAAAAAGGCGGCCTTGCGGGGGGCCGATCTCACCCTCGGGTGTCGCGGCACGGCGGAGGCGTGGGGCAGGAAGGACATAGGTGGTCCCATCGATCTCAACCTGCGTGGGGTGAAGAATGTTGAGCTCCTGTCCAAGACGATTGGTCACAACGTCGGTATAGCCCTCGACCGTCACACGCTCGCCCGGCGAAAGGATCTCGTCGTCGACCGCAAACGGAGGGAGCCCGACGACGTACGTGATCCCGGCTGCGGTGAAGATCTTGTCGCCGGTTGCATCGACATCATAGACGCCGGTCAGAGTCACCGACTCCGGCGCATCCTCGCCTTCGATCTCCGGGGCTCCGGCTGCGAACACGGCTGCGGCCATCACCAAACTCAGTACTACGGACAACATGATTCGTTTTTTCATAACGAACCTCCTCAATAGAAGTTGGTATTAACCTACGGACCACAGATGAACGACATGTAAACGGCGTCTGTCGCTTTAATAAACCGATCAAATGGATGACACGTTTCGCCGGAATACTCAGTCCGAGCAAAATACGCATAAAAACCGTTTTGATTCGGCGCCTTCGACGCGATACAGTTAATGGAAAATTATGGTCCCCAAACTGCCATCTCGAAAAGAACCCCGTGTCGGCCTTGCCCTTGGTGGTGGCGCGGCCCGCGGGATAGCCCACATCGGTGTTCTCAAAGCACTCGCGGACGCAAGCATCCCCATTTATGCGGTCGCCGGCACCAGCGCCGGAAGCCTCGTCGGAGCCCTCCATTGCGCCGGTTACACGTGGAAGGACATCTACGAAACCGTCCGGGAGACGCGGTGGCGCGACTTGGTAAAGCCGGTGTTTCCGCGCATGGGCCTTGTCAAAGCAGACAGACTCGAGGCACGGCTCAAGGAAATGATCGGCGAGGCGCCCATCGAGAATTTCGCAATCCCCTTCGCGGCGGTCGCCGTCGACCTTCAAACCGGCAAGGAGGTGGTGCTTGATAGTGGCCCGGCGGGCCCGGCCGTACGAGCAAGCTGCAGCGTTCCCGGCATTTTCGAGCCCGTATGGCTCGAGGGCAGGATGCTGGTGGACGGCGGCATGGCAAACAGTGTGCCCGCAAGCGTGGTCCGCCGGATGGGCGCCGACATTGTTGTGGCAATCGACCTGAACGGCGACCGCGTGGAACACAACGAACCCGGAAACGTGTTCAGCGTCCTCTTCCACAGCTTCAACATCCTCTTTTCGGCAAATGCCAAGGACGCCCAAGAACACGCCGATGTGCTGGTAAAACCGGATCTCTCGGGATTTGGCTACGGCAACCTCAAACCCCACGCGCAGCTACTGGAACGTGGCGAAACCGCGATGATAGACGCCATGGCGCAATTGACGAACCACTTGCGCGGGTTGCTTCCGCCACAGGCCGAGGGGGCGGCCCGTGCTTAGTGCGGGACAGGTAGTCCGTTCTCCAGGAAGACACTGGTCACGCGCCAAAGCCGGCGGGGCGCCGGATGCTTACAAAAACACGATGTCTTCCGGCCGGGCGACCACATCCCTGCGTCCGCCTCCGACACGTGCTGCAATCTCGCTCGAGTGGCGGCCGGCGATGTCTCGCAGCTCCTCGGCCGAAAAACCGGTCACGAGTTTGGCCACGTCATTGAGAAACACAACCGCCCCCGCGTCGAAGCTTCCCTCGACCGACGTGATGCCAAGAGGCAATAGGCTCTTTTTGTTGCGAAGCGCCACGACGGCACCAGCGTCCACGTGGATAGTGCCGTGGGCTCGAGAATTACGGATCCACCGGAGGCGGCTTTTTAAGCGTTCGCCGGCCTGAAAAAGGGTGCCGAGGTCCTCGCCGGCAAGAATACGCGCCAAAACACCCGGCTCGCGGCCGTTTGCAACAACAACGGAGCAACCCGCGTCCGCCGCTATTGTGACGGCGCCGAGTTTTGTCCGCATGCCGCCTCGCCCAAGGCCGCTTATGCTTGTGCCGGCGGCGGCGAAATGTTCATCATCAAGCTTCTCGACAACGGAAATGAGCGTCGCGCCGGGGCTGCCGGGCGGGGCCGAATAGAAGCCGTCGATGTCGGTCAACATCACCAGAAGCTCCGCATCGATTTTGCTAGCGACAAGTGCCGAGAGTGTATCGTTGTCGCCAAAAGCGGAACCGATTTCCTCGGTGGAGACACTGTCGTTTTCGTTGAGGATCGGAACGATCCCGAGGACGATCAGCCGCTCTACCGCCGTCTGCAGGTTGAGAAAGCTTCGCCTGTCGTCGAATACGTCGCGAGTAACAAGCACCTGCGCGCATTGCACGTTGAGGGAGCAAAAGGCGTGGTAGTACTCGTGCATCAAAAGCGGCTGTCCGACGGCGGCACAGGCCTGACGCATCTCCACGGTGGTAGGCAATGCTTCGAGTCCGAGCGCCCGCGCGCCCATGCCAATGGCACCCGAACTCACGAGCAGCATTTCCCGCCGGTCCGCTCGCAAGGCGGCGGTCTGCTCGGCAATGTCCGCGATGTAGCCGGTATCGAGTCGGCCATCCCGGACAAGAGTGTTTGTTCCGATTTTGACGACGATTCGCTGTAGTCCCGCGAGTCGTGCTCGAATGGGCCGGTCTTTGATATCGGTGGTGTTCGTAGCTCCCGAAGATGATGATTCGCTCATCAGACTAATTGATCGGCATATCTTTGTGGCCGAACTTCCGGCTTCCGTTCTCGTAGTCGGTAACCGTCTCCCCGTGTCCGGAGAGCAACCACTTGGTGGTGCAAAGCCCCTCGAGTCCAACGGGCCCGCGCGCGTGAATCTTGGCTGTGGCGATGCCCACCTCGGCGCCCAACCCGTATCGATACCCGTCCGCGAAGCGAGTGGAACAGTTCCACATGACCGAGCTTGCATCGACCACTGCCTGAAAGCGCCGGGCCGCTTCCTCGTCTGCGGTGACAATCGCCTCCGTGTGCGCGGATCCGTATTGGTGGATGTGCTCGACTGCCGTGTCAAAATCGTCAACAACCTTTACCGAGAGAATAAGATCGAGGTACTCGGCGAACCAGTCTTCCTCGCTCGCCGGGTTACACTCGACGATGCTCCGCGTTCGCTCGCAACCGCGAATCTCGACACCCGCCGCCTTTAGGTCCGCAACAACATCGGGCAGCAGACGCTCGGCGGCCACCTGATCCACCAATAGCGTCTCTACCGCGTTGCACACGGCGGGGTACTGCGTCTTTGCGTCCACGCTAATTCGCCGAGCAAGCGTGGTGTCCGCGGCTTCGTGGAGGTAGAGGTGGCAGACCCCGTCGGCGTGGCCAAGAACAGGGATGGAGCTTTTCTCCATGATGGAGGCGACAAACTCCTTGGAACCACGTGGAATGATCAGATCGATCGTATCGGTCATGGACAAGAGGCGACCGACCTCCTCTCGGCTATGCAGGAGCTCGAGCCAGCCGGCGGGAGCCCCGCTTTGGGACGCGGCATGAACGATAGCGCCCGCCAATGCGGTGTTGGTACGATCCGCCTCTCTGCCACCTTTTATGACAACGGCGTTTCCGCTCTTGAGTGCCAAGGAGGCGATCTGAACAAGCGCGTCCGGACGCGACTCGAACACAATTCCGAGAACGCCGATTGGCACCGTAACTTGTTCCAGGACGAGCCCTTTATCGAGTTGCCGCCGGAGGACGACCCGGCCGGCCGGGTCCGGCAACGCGGCCACGGCGCGTACTCCCGCCACGATTTTGCCGAGCTTATTCTCGTCGATCTTGAGCCGGTCCACCAGGGGCCCGGGAACGCTCTCCGCCTCGGCCTGGGCGACGTCGGCCTTGTTCGCAGTAAGTATGGCGTCGGACTGCGTTTCAAGCGCCCGAGCGACCGCCGCGAGCGCCTGATTCTTGGTTGCTTCGTCAAGGCCCGCAAGAGCCCGGGAAGCTTGTTTGCTCTTTTCAGCGATGCCTTTCATGGCAACGCAGCCTACTTCATTCGGGTCAGAACGTCGAGAAGCAGATTCCAACTGTTCTCCACCGACGCAATGCGGACGTGCTCTTTGGGGGTGTGTGGACCGTCAATATCGGGACCAAAGGAGATCATCTCCATGCCGGGAATCCGCTCGCCGATGACTCCACACTCGAGTCCCGCATGCACTACGTCGACAACGGCATCCTTGCCGGTTCGCTCTCTGTAGACGCCTTTGAAAAGCTCGAGGAGCGTAGAGTCGGGGTTGGGAGCCCAGCCGGGGTACTCGCTCTTGGCCGCTGCCGAGCCGCCGGCGAGTCGAATGACTGCTTCGATCTTTGCCGCAACCGCCGCCACAAGGCTCTTTTTGTTCGAGCGCTGGCTAGCGAGAATCCTGAGCTTCCCCTTTTCCACGTTCGCCGATGCGAGATTGGTCGAGCTCTCCACCATGCCCGGCACGGCGCGGCTCATCGACATCACACCATGCGGCAATGCCACCAGAACGGCGGCCAGCTTTTGCAGGGAAGTGGCCGTGAGGACGGACGAACGGGCGGTTGGCGACACGTCCACCTCGGAGAACTCCACCGCGAGGTCCGGTTCGATATCTCCCACTTCGGCCAAAAACTCCGTTCGACACCGGGCCGCGTAGTCTCTTAGTTTGGGAAGGGCATCGGGCTGCGCGATACCTCGAATCCGAAACTCCCGCGGGATGGCGTTGTGCTTGTCGCCCCCCCATGCCCGTTCCACCTCGATTCCATCCAAGGACTCGATACCCTTTAGCATGCGCCCGCCGAGCGAGACGGCGTTTGCGCGTCCCTCGTGGATGGTAATGCCTGAGTGACCGCCGCGAAGACCCGTAAGCGTCAACTCAAACGCACGGCCGGCGGAAGCGGGCCGTGTTTCGAGCGGAACCTCGGCCTCGGTGTTACGTCCTCCCGCACAGCCGATCGTAAAGACGCCTTCGTCTTCGCTGTCAATATTGATAAGCCGACGCGCACTAATAAGCCCGGCGTCCAGGTTGAGCGCACCCGTAAGGCCGCTCTCCTCGTCCACGGTAAAGAGCAACTCGAGGGGCGGGTGCGCGGACTCGGTATCAAGAAGTGCCAGCATCATTGCTACCGCGATGCCGTTGTCCGCACCCAAAGTGGTATGAGTCCCCATGAGCATATCGTCGACAACACGGAGCTTGATTCCGTCCTTGTCGAAGTCATGGACCGTCTCCTCGTTTTTCTCACACACCATGTCCATATGGCCTTGCAGCGCGACGGCAGGAGCGGAATCGAGGCCACCCCGTCCGGGCACACGAACAATTAGGTTTCCTGCCGAGTCCGTCTTGTGCTCATACCCCCGACCCGTTGCCAGGGACGCGATGTACTCGCGGAGGGCGGCCTCTTTTTTGGAGCACCGGGGTATGTCGCTAATAGCCGCGAAGTAGGCAAACACCAAACGGGGCTCGAGTCCCTCTACCGCCGGGAGTTGGGAGCTTGTGGGAAGTTCCATCAATACCTCTCTATGCAAAGACTGAAAATACGGACGGCCCAAAATCGGCCGCGTAGAACTCAGATACCACCTGGCCCGGGGGCGAGATCTTGTCGATCCGATTGTGGTCCTCTTCCGTCATTGTCACCTCCAGTGCGCCGAGGTTGTCCTCGAGCTGCTCCATGGTGCGAGGACCAATGATAGGACTCGTGACACCGGGCTTGTCCATCGTCCACGCCAGAGCGAGTTGCGCAAGAGTACAATCCTTTTCTTTTGCGATTGGCTCGAGTCCTTCAATCACATCAAATATCGCCTCGACGTACCGTTTTTTTTGCATTGGGTTACTATCCATGCTCGCAAACCGCGATCCCTCAGGGGGCTCTTGGTCGCGCTTGTATTTCCCGGTCAAGAGCCCACCCGCCAAAGGACTCCATGGAAGTGTTCCATAGCCGTAGCTCCGCGCCATCGGCAGAAGCTCGCGCTCGATGCGCCGGTCGAGGAGATTATACGGCGGCTGTTCGGAGACAAAGCGCGTGAGACCGTACTTGTCCGCTACCCACAGGGCCTCCGTCAGCTGCCAGGCGGCGTAGGTGCTCGTACCGATATAACAAACCTTCCCGGAACGTACCAAGTCGTCCAGCGCTCGCAACGTCTCGTCAATCGGAATGCTGGAATCCGGACGATGGATTTGGTACAGATCGATATAGTCCGTCTGTAGCCGTTTTAAGCTTGCCTCGACTTGTTTTGTGATGTGGCGTCGGCTGTTGCCCATGGCGTTTGTGTCATCGTCGGCCATACGACCGTGCACCTTTGTGGCAAGAACGACCCAGTCTCGCTTGCCGTTGCGCTTTAGCGCCTCACCGGTTACCTCTTCGCTGCGACCTCGGCCATACACGTTTGCCGTATCGATAAAGTTGATTCCTGAATCGATCGCCCTATCGATAATCTTGTATGAGTCGTTAGGCTCGGTCTTTGCGCCGAACATCATACAGCCCAGGCAGAGCGGGCTCACCTTCACACCCGTTCGACCGAATTGTCGGTATTCCATATATCCTCCATACGGTTCAAGATACCAACGATGCTCGAGATGGGCCAGAAAGCCGTCGCCTGTCGGCTCTGCCGAGGCACTCCGGAGATTGTTGAGGCGCCGCCTACGCGCCGAGAGCCTCGACGGGTGTACAAATGGTGCGAAGAGTGTGGTTTTGTGGAGTTGCTTCCGCAATTCCGCCCGCCGCCCAAAGCCGAGCGAGAGCGCTACCTCCGCCACGAGAACTCGCGTAAAGATCCCGGCTACCTCGCCTATCTCAACACCTTTATCGACGTCGTCGCGCCGCGCGGTTCGCCTGGCGAGGAACACGATCTGACCGGACGGGCGGTACTCGACTTCGGCTCCGGCCCAAACCCCGTGCTCCCGGACTTGATCGCCGGCCGCGGTGCACTTGTCGAAACCTACGATCCGTTTTTTTCACGGGGAGACACGTGGAAGGCGCAGACGTACGGGCTCATCGTCCTCCACGAGGTAATCGAGCACCTTTTTGAGCCAATCCAAACCGTGCGTTACCTACGAGACCTTCTTGCGCCCGACGGCCGCATCGCCGTGCGAACGCGCTTCCACCCTCCGTCAACAAACCAGTTTCTCGAGTGGTGGTATCGCCGCGATACAACCCACGTGTGCTTTTTTGCGCCGAGTACGATGGAGCAAATCGGCACCGACGTGCTCGCCCTCGGGACCATCGTGCGCATGCCGGACATCACGATCTTCGGACCGGCTAACGATCTCTGAGGCCCGGCTGGAAAGAGACGGTACCGCAGTGCGTATCACCTCGGAAGGACACCTAGCCCCGGCAACTCGGCTTACTGTGAGACTTCGATAGGCGGGGGTTAACCGTCGAGCGCGGTCTCGATCCGTTGGCGCCACACCTCACGATTGAATCCGACCGTCAGGTCGCCGTCCACCTCGAGTACAGGATAGATGACAGGCTCACCGTGGATGCGTCGGAATGCGGATAACACCGGCCGGCGAACGTCGGGCTCGAGCGCGTCGATGTATGTCATTGCGTACGGAATGCCGAGCTCGTCGAGGAAGGCAATCCCCTCGACACAGTGGTCGCAAAACGATAGGCCGTAGAAAAAGACACGCGTCTTGGCGCCCGCAGCCGGTGCCGGGCCCATGGTCTTATAGGCGATGGTATCAAACATCTTGCACCTCTATATTACAATTTTACTATAGAGCGGAGGCACACGCAATCCACACAACGACTCACTCAACATCGACGGAGAGGCTCCGCTCTTCGCTTACCGCGTATCCGATACGGACGGCCTTCGCCCGCAACAGCCACCTGCCGGACCGCGGCGCGACGGGACCTGTGTAGAGCTCCCAACGCTCGGCGGCGACCGAACCGCCACTTCCACCGTCACGATCCCCGCCCCGGTCCGCCGCCCTGTTGCCGGTTTCCGCCTCCTGTCGAGGCTCCGTTCCTCCGCCTGTCCCTCCGCCTCCCACGGGCTCGAGGCGGTACGCGATAGAGGCGCCCTGCGTTGCCGAGTGGAGCTGTATACGACCGGGAACGGTCACGCGCATCGCCGCGCCCGCTGCAACCGGATCCGAGACTTCCCCGGTGGGCTCGAGCACCATCGCAATAGGAGCGGCGGTCGTCGGCCGCTCGCCGTTTGGATACCACGTTCTGACCATCACCGACTCATCGACTTCCCCCATGTCGCCTACCTGCGACCGCCAGGTATCGAGGGCTGCGCGCAGTCGCGCGAGGTCGTGGGCATGCTCATCCCGGTCGGCTAGATTGTGTAGCTCGTTCGGGTCCGAGACGGTGTCGTATAGCTCTTCCACCGGCCTTGACTCGGCGAAGAACTGCTCCTGCGCCTCGTTTAAACTTCCCTCCAGGAAACACCGGCGCATCTCCTGCATAATCGGGTGCCGGTCCCGATACGGGACCCACAGGAGATACGGCGCTTCCGGGTGGTAGTTACGAATGTACTTGAATCGTGTATCGCGCACCGCCCGAACCATGTCGTAGGCGGTGTCGTAGCGGTCCCGCGTGGCGTATACGTAATCGCGCTCGTCTTTGGCGGCATCACCCAGGAACGGCGTGCCCTGCATGTGCACGGGGATCTGTAGGCCGCAGAGGGAGAGAACCGTCGGTCCGAGATCAATTGTCGAAACTAGGCGGTCGGTACGTGTGTGTTCCTGTCCGGGAACGCGGACAATAAGCGGCACGTGAATCCCTGCATCGTAGGTCCAGCGTTTGCCACGAGGGAGGGGGCCGTGGTCGCTCCAGTGAAAGACGATCGTGTTGTCGGCCAAACCGTCCTCCTCCAGCTCCGCAAGCCGTTCCCCCAGCTCGGCGTCACTCCTCTCGATGTTTGTGTACATCCGCGCTAATGACTCCCTGACTCTCGACGTGTCGGGAAAGAGCGGCGGGACAATAACATCGGCCGGATCAAAGGTCAGGTCCGGTCCCTCGGGCGGCGCGGCCTTTTTGTGCCGCTCCCACATACCACTCTCGTGTGTGCGGGTCGGATTAAACACCGAAAAAAAGGGCTGCTCAGGGTCCGGACGGTTTCGCCAGTGGGCATCCCGCGAAAGCTCGTCCCACGCTGTAATGGGGGGCTCGAACTGATAGTCCGTCTTGACGTTGTTGGTGCAGTAGTATCCCGCAGCCCGCAGGTACTCGGAGAAGCAGCGCACGTAGTGCGGCGGGACCGCGGAATACGGTGTCGGCAACTCGGGCGTATACTCGCTTGTATGAGCCGTCCTCATGTGGTGGGTGCCCATACTCGTGGGGTACATACCCGTTATGATCGCACTACGGGCCGGGGCGCAGACGCCGGCGGTGGAGAACGCGTTGGTAAAAAGGCTGCCCTTTGCGGCCAGACGGTCGAGATTTGGGGTTCTTGCGACCGGATCGCCGTAGCAGCCGTAGGCCGGCATCGTGTCTTCAAATGAAAACCAAAGGATGTTGGGGCGGGAACGAGAGAAACGTGTCTTGTGGGTCATAACTCATCTTAGCATTTCATCGAGGATCCCACACCAGCACAACTTCGAGGGCACGGACAGCACCCCCAGGGACAAAAAGATCGAGAAACTTGACTCAATATGTGAGAAACTTGGTCTTGTGGCGCGCAAAGGCATTTTACGACACTTCGCGGTGCCGGTGCGACAGAGGAGGGGCATTTTGAAACGATTAATACTAGCCATAGCGATCCTTTGTGTGGGGACGGCCGCGTTCGCAGCCGGCGAGGGCGAGGCGGGTGCCGGCACCACACGGGGGAGATACCTGGCGGGTCAGGGCATTGTGATCCCGCCGGAGGAGATTTTTGTGGACTCCTACGTTGCCTCGGTGGACTACGACTACCCCAATCCGGACGGCGACTTCGGCGCCTATCTGTACACCGGCAACAGGCAATACTCCGCCGCGGGCGGAGAAGGAATCCTCCACATCGGTATCCAGGGACAGAAACGCGACTTCGCGGACCTTCCACCGTTGAATCTTGCGTTTGTTATCGATCGAAGTGGATCGATGTCTGAGGACGACAAGCTAGCGTGGGTCAAACAGGCCTTTGATGTCTTTCTCGAACAGGTACGAGACCAGGACTACGTCGCTCTCGTGACCTTCAACGACGAGGTCGAGGTTGTATTCCCCTCGACACAAATGAGCAGATCTGAAACTCGCGAGGCGTTTCGCGACGCGGTTTACGAGATCACCGCCGGCGGGGGCAGCGACATCCAGGCAGGTCTCGAGGCCGGATACGAACAAATTCTCGGCAACTACCGAGTCGACTACACCAATCGGGTCCTGTTTCTGTCGGACGGCACGGACATCTCTTCACGACTCAGTCGCGCGGGGGCGCAGACCGGCGACATTAGGGCAACACTTATCTGGAACAACACAAACGATCTTGATCTCTACGTCCAAGAGCCTTCGGGCGAGACCGTATACTACGGTCGTCGGCGCTCGTCCACGGACGGGCAACTCGACGTGGACATGAACGTGCGGGGAGAGACCAACAAGCCCGTTGAAAACATCTTCTGGCCCGAGGGACAAGCGCCGTCGGGGCGCTACCGCGTCTTTGTTCAGAACTTTAGCTATAACGAAGAAAACCACGATCGGTTTCCGTTTACGGTTGAGATCAAAAACGGCAACGAGATCACCAGCTACGAGCTGGCAATCGAGGGCACGGGCGAAGACAGCCGAGTTGAAGTGGCGGAATTTGATTACCAAACGGCCGAGGGCGTTGAGGAAGAGAGAGCCGGCATTCTCGAGGTCGCAGACGCCTACCGCCGGCTCGATGTCTACCTGTCGACAATTGGTGTGGGAGTCGGCTTCGACGTTGATCTTATGGTAAATCTGGCCCGAGCCGGTGGCGGCAGCTCACGCTTTATTTCCGATCGCGAAGAGATGGAAAAGATATTTGGTTCCGAGTTTGACCGAATGGCGGTACCCGCGGCCCACAACCTGGACATGACACTCGAGCTTGCGCCGGACGTGGAGATCCTCGAGACCTGGGGGTATCGCCACCAGATCGATGGCAACACAATCCGGTACTCTCTCGCGACCCTCCACAACGGCGACTATGAAACGATACTCGTGCGCTATCGCCTCCCTCCACAGGAAGAAACCGGCACACGGCATCTAGCTGATTTTAGGGTGGACTACGATCGTATTCTGTCCGGCGGACCCACGCGCCTTGGCCCGGCAACCGTCGACATCACCGTTGTGGACGAGGAATCCCCGGTCGTTGGTTTCTCCGACTCTCTGGTTCTCCGGTCGGGCAGCGTGCTGCACTTCGCCCAAGGACTTATCGATATCGGCGAGCTCTACTACTCCGTGCAAGACGACTTTACCGAGGTAGCGCAGATGACGGCGGCATTGCCGGAGGAGCCCAGTGACGACCAGCTTCGCCGGATAGAGGTAGCCCAACAACGCGCCGGCGCCAAGCTGCAGTCCAGCCTCGACCAAACCGTCAATCTCAAAAAGGAGCTCACAAATGCGGCTCTCCGATCGGAGAACGAGGACTTCGCCGACCAGATCAGCATCCTCGACGCCTACATCGACATTTTCGGCCGCGAGCTGGAACTGGGAGACGAGCGAGTTGCAGAGGCCATGGCGGACACCGAGCTCGATGTCCCGACACCTAACCGCCCGATAGACCGCCACTTTTCAAATCTATTCGACGAGATGCTTCTTGGACTCGCCATAGAGCAGAAGCCGGTTGTGGCGGTTTCGGGCTTCACGGTTCGAGACGGGTCGACCAACGCCCTTATCACGCTCTTAGACGAGATGGTGACCGTGGCCTTCGGGCAGGACACATCGGTCGATCTGGTCGAGCGAGCGCGCCTCGACAGCGTCCTCGAGGAGCAGGAACTGGCGCTCTCCGGACTCGTGGACACGGCAACCGCGGTCGAGGTCGGTCGTATTCTTTCGGCCGACTATATTGTAACGGGAACCGTGCTTCCCTCGGCAAACTCGGTGATAGTCTTCGGCCGTGTTGTCAACGTGCAGACGGGTCGGGTGGAGTCAGCAGCGCAGGTCGTAGTGACCCGCAATGAGGAGATCAATAGCCTGCTCGACTCGTAGGCGGCCCGGCGGACGCGTAGTGTCGCGCGGTGACCCACAATCGCGGCCGGAACCGGTCGCGCCATGGGGCGGCGTTTTTTTGTGCGCAGTTGAAGCAGAGTCGCCGAGCGGCCGGTGTACAAGGGTGTGGAACAGCATGCGGTCGTAGTGTCACGGCACCCGCTCCCGGTCGAACCGGGCGTTGCGCCGGTGAGCCCTGTTGATACGGGCCTCAAAGAAGACTTCGGGCTGAGCTACCTCTACCCCTACCAGCGTCTTGTCGTTACAAACGTGCTCGAGTCGGTGGCGGCAGCGAAGGGCAAGGGGACTCCCGGTGAAGACGGGCCGGGAGATCAGATCGTTGTGCTGCCCACGGGCGCGGGCAAGTCGCTCTGTTTTCAGCTCCCCGCGGTGCTCCTTGACGGCGTCACCGTTGTTGTCTACCCACTCTTGAGCCTCATGGCGGACCAGTACCGAAGCCTCAACAAAAAGGGCCTCGGGGCGGTCATGCTCAGAGGCGGGCAGACCAAGGCCGAACGGCAGAAGTCGTTTGGCAGGCTTGAGAGCAGCACGGCCAAAATCATCATCACAAACCCCGAGACGCTGGCAAACGAGGACCTATCCAAGAGAATCGCGGGCCTTGGTGTCGACCACCTTGTCATCGACGAGGCGCACTGTATCTCGGAATGGGGAGAGACGTTTCGCCCCACCTACCTCAATCTCGGCGCAGCTAAAGAGGCACTTGGCGCGGCGGTGTGCACCGCCTTTACCGCCACCGCCTCGCCTCCCATCATGGCAGGCATCGTCAAGCATCTTTTCGCCGGGCTCAAACCACACGTCATCGCGGGAAACCCCGACAGAACAAACATCCGCTACTTCACGGTCCCGAGCATTTGCACCGCCGCAACGCTGGTGGAGCTCTTTCAAGGCGTCGAAAAAACCGGCGATGATACGTCGGCACCGGAACCGGACGACGAGCCGGATTCAGTCAACCGCAAGCCGGATCCGTCGGGCGGTTGGCGGCCGGGGCTTCCCGTGCGAACACCGGCGATTGTCTTTTGCAGAAGCCGTGACGGAGCTTCGCTTACGGCCCTCGAGCTACGTCGTCGCCTCGGCCGACGCGACATCTACTTCTATCATGCCGGACTGAGCAAGCCCGAAAAGACACAAATCGAAGAGTGGTTTTTTGATTCCAAGACCGGAATCCTCTGTGCCACATGTGCCTACGGCATGGGCGTGGACAAAAGCGACATTCGCACCGTCATTCACTTCGAAACCCCGCCTTCCATAGAGGCGTACCTGCAGGAATCGGGCCGGGCCGGTCGGGATCGGAGCCCTGCGGACGCAATCCTTGTCTACACGCCACAGGCCGGACCGGCGCACACCATCACCGCGGGCGGTCCGAAGGCCGGCGGCTACCGGCGCTCGGCGTCGACCGTGCCGGCAGCGACGGGAGTTCCGGTGATTACAGCATCGTCCGGCCCTGCCGACAGATTCGCGGCCATGGAGGCGTATCCGTACCTCACCGGCTGCAGGCGAGAGTATCTTGTGTCACTTCTCGGCGGCGAAGTGGAGCATTGCGGGGGGTGCGATGTTTGCTTGGGCTTTGGCGACAAATCGCCGACCGGCGAAGCGGAGATTCTCGCAGCAGTTCGGCAGTACCAGCGGTGTTTTACCAGGAGCGTGCTTGGTCGTTTTCTCCAAAGCGCAGGCTTCCTTGGCCAATGGGAAAACGAAGACATCGACGAAGCCTTGCGAAGCCTCATTGCCGAAGGAAGCCTGCGAGTCTCCTCACGCATCCTTTGGAAACGACGCCTCTATGCCCCCATACTCCACGACAATGACCGGCAAAGCCAACGTGAGCGCCGGGCCGCATGGCTCACCCGACGCCAATCCCGCTCGCTACGACGCGCTTACCGTGACTTTGCAGGATGAGATCGAGTGTTACACATCGGTGGCATGGAAGACACAGGCGAGCAGACAAAGATCTGGTCGGGACCGTACTCTACCGGTCTACCGTCGTAGTACCCTATCTCTCGCGCGATGGAAAAGCCGTGGGAGGCAAGCTCCAGCTCTAATTGGTGCCGATACCAGTACCGCAGGGAGAGCGTATCTCGGTACTCCCTCCTCGTGCCGTCGGCGTCGGTAACGTGGTAGACCAGTTCGGGGTAGATGATTTGCGAATTCGTGTCGATCCGTGAGTGCTTGCTTGTTCGAACAATTCGTCGTCCGGTTTCCCGATCATCATAGGTCCAGTCATGCCGCTCGGGACCGCGCCAACGCGTGGTGATGTCCGCCATGGGCTTAAAGACGTCCACGATAAAAAGCCCATGCGGTGCAAGGCTTGCACGCACGCTCCGCAGGCACCCGTGGATGCCCGTTTTTGTCGTCAGGGCCTGAAAACCTCGGAAGGGGATTATCACCAAATCGAAGGGAGTAGGAAACACAAAATCACCCATGTCGCCAAATACAAGCTCAACTCTATTTTGCATCGTCGCGGGAAGGTTCTCGAGCTTGTTTGTAAATATCTCGAGCATACGCGGCGAGAGGTCCAGCCCACACACGCTGTGGCCCGCTTGAATGAGTGGAATCGCCACCCTACCGGTCCCGCAGGCAAGCTCGAGGATACGCGCCGAGCCATTGGGTCCGGCCACCTCTTTTGCATACGTCTGATAAAACTCCAGATCGTCCCGAGCCACCGAGCGAACATCGAGGTCGTAGAAGTCCGCGGTGTGAAGAAATAGATTATTCACGATTGTAGTTGACCGATCCGGTTAACAATAGTACCATAATCTCAACAAAGCTGCTTTAGATGGAGGAGAACGATGTTTACGCTTTCGGCAAAGGGAGTCTACGGCCTGCTCGCAATGCTCGAGCTCGCGGAGCGTCGCCATCACGGCTCGGTTCAAATACGAGACATCGCTCAAAAACACGGCATACCTCAGCATTACCTCGAACAAATCCTTGTCATTCTCAAAAAGGCCGGCCTGGTCGAGAGTTTTCGTGGAGCGCAGGGCGGCTACAGCCTGGCAAAGGCCCCTACAAAAATACGCGTGGCGGACGTACTGGAGCAACTGGAAGGGAAGCTGGAGGTAGCACCGGAGACCCGACGTATCAACGCGCTCCAGTTCTTCTGGGAAAAGCTTGAATCACGGATTGAAGACGAGCTGCAGCGAACGATAGACGACTTACTATTGCAGCGGCAGGCCGCGAGCAATCGGTTTGTCTACTCTATCTAGCAGCAAGTCTATCTAGCAGAAAGAGCCGGCGGCTTATGCGAGGGGCACGTGCCCGGGCCTTAGGGTTCTGAGCCGCCCGGTGCCTCTCCACCCGTCGGCGCCCCCGCAGCCTGGGCCGCGGCCGGACAGGCCCTGACGACACCGTCGCCGTAGCTCGGCTCCACAGTTTCTCCCGGCTCAACAACCAAAAACTCGTCTTCGCTCCAGTCGCCGGAAAGCAGTCTCGTGAACATGCCCTCATCGCCGACCAACGTGTCGTAGTTCCAGCCTAAGAACTCGGCCGATGTCTTGGTCTGTTCTACGTACGTTGGTCGATCAAGCGACTCCCAGCCGACGTAGGTACAGCGGTCGTACTTCTTGAGCCACTCCTGCTCCATCTCCATCAAGTAGTCGGCGTTCTCCTCACCGTACTTCTCGGCGTACCGGGCACGCAGGCGCTCCACGCGCTCCTCACCGGGCATCAGCGTCTGCTCGATCCAGCCCGGCGAAAACCAGTATGTGCCCGGATGGGCGTCGAAGTACTCTCGGTAACGTTTTCGCGAGCCCAAGAGCATCGCAATACAATCGTGCGCACGCGGCACCACGAGTTTATACTGCTTCGACGTAAGGCCGACTATTGCGTTGGAGCACAGGGCGTATCCAAGCGCGATGGCGTCGTATTCACGTTTCAGGTCCCCGTACTCCGGGTGGACCATTTCGCCCGCATCCGTTCGATCGATCTCCTCCTGCAGCTTGGTGCGCAGGAGATCGGGGGTATTGTGGAGCCCCTGCTCAATATACGTCACGTCGATGACGTGTTCACTCTCCGCGATGACCTTCGCCACCTCACGAATAAACACCTTACAAGCGATTACTTTGATGCGCATTTACACAAGCCTAATGCTCACAAGAGACGAATTCAAGAGCGGCGCCTGTGTGCTACGAGCAGCCGGTCGTAGAGCCGCAGGTCAGGCACTTGAGGCAGGTGCCGTTTCTCACCAACGTCAAGTGACCGCAGGTTGGGCAGGCGTCTCCCTCGTAACCCTTTATGCGCGCGAGTTGCACATCGTCGATTTCCGGCTGAGCCGACGCGGTGAAGGCGGTACCGGGTGCCGCTACGGAGACGGTGACGCCCGGTGCCGTCGAGACTGTGCCGGCCGGTGATTGGTCGGCAACACCCACGTCGTCTGCTGCCGCGACCGGCTTGTCGACGGTAAAGCCGATAGGCCGCGTGGCCGACATATGCCCCGCCTCGACGGACGCGGAACCGGATGTGTTCCCACGACCGCGACCAGGCTTGGCGACCGCCCGAGCTGAAACCTGCCGCGCGCTTGTCTCGGTCGGCCGGAGGTCTTCAGGCTGGACCTGTACCAGGTCCGTTCGGCCGAGGTAGGTCAGGGCCAGGTCCCGGAAAATAAAGTCCAAGACGGAGGTGGCCATTTTGATATTGTCGTGGCCGCGCACCGGTCCGTTCGGCTCGAATCGGGTAAACGTAAATGCGTCCACGTACTCTTCGAGGGGAACGCCGTACTGAAGCCCCAGGCTGACCGCTATGGCAAAGCTGTTCATCAGAGACCTAAAAGCCGCGCCCTCTTTGTGCATGTCGAGGAAAATCTCGCCGACGCTCCCGTCGGAGTATTCACCGGTGCGGAGGAACAAACTGTGGCCGGCGATCTTGGCCTTTTGTGTGTACCCCCCGCGCCGTGCCGGTAGCCTGCGCCGCTGACCCTGCATAAGGATAGCCGCTGCGGCGTCGGCCGGTGTTGAGCCGTTTCCACCCGACGCGGCCGGGGCTGCAGATTGTGCGGCAGCACCTTTCCGGTCTGCCGCAACGGGCTGCTTTTTCGGCGCCTGTTCCGCCGCAAGAATAGCGGCGGCAATCGGGTCGCTGTGCACAGAGAGGCTGCTGAGCGGTTGACTGAGCTTGGAGCCGTCGCGGTACAGAGCGATGGCCTTGAGCATCTTCTGCCATGCTAAAAAGTGAGCGCCCTTTACGTCTTCAACGCCGGCATTATTAGGCATGTTGATGGTCTTGGAAATGGCGCCGGAGATAAACGGCTGCGCCGCGGCCATCATGTCGATGTGGCCCTTCCAGCGAATAGATCGCTTGCCAAGACGTCCATTTGGATTCGCCGTATCGAATACCGCAAGGTGCTCTTCTTTGAGGTGGGGAGCACCCTCTACACACATCGTGCCACAGACGTAGAGATCGGCTGCCTGAATTTCCTCATCACTAAAGCCCAAGTGCCTTAGAAGGCTGAAGCCCGGAAGGCTCCACGTTGCCTTTGGCAGTCCAAGCTTCTCCTTGAGAAAGTCCTCGGCAAAGAGCCAAGAGCCACATGCCGACTCCAGGGAAAAGGCACTTTTCATGGCGGACTCGAGGGCGGAGAGCTCTGTGTCACCAAAGCCCTTCTCCCGCAAAGCCTCCACGGTCACCCCGGGAGCGCCTTCGAGGCTGCCGTGGCCAACGCAATAGTGGATTATGTCCTCGATCTGCTGCTTGCCATAGCTGAGCTTCTCGAGGGCCGGGGGGATCGACTGGTTGATGATCTTGAAGTAACCGCCGCCGGCAAGCTTTTTGTATTTGACAAGCGCAAAGTCCGGCTCGATTCCGGTGGTATCACAGTCCATAACAAGACCGATTGTTCCCGTTGGAGCAATTACCGATACCTGCGCGTTCCTGAAGCCGTATTTCTGACCGAGTTCCAGGGCTCTATCCCAGGCCGCACGCGCCTCGGTCGCCAGGTCCTCCGGGCAGACCTCCGGGTCGATGGCTTGCGGCGTAATGCTTAGGCCCTCGTACTCGTCCTTGGGCGCGTTATAGGCCGCGCGCCTGTGATTGCGGATCACCCGAAGCATGTGCTCCTTGTTCGGCGCAAACCGCGGGAAGGTCCCGGCTTCTTTTGCCAAAAGGGCGGACGTGGCGTAGGACTCACCGGTTAGGATCGCGGTGAGCGCTCCGGTGATTGCCCTCCCCTCGTCGGAGTCGTAGGGCTTACCCATCACCATCAAGAGGGCTCCGATGTTCGCGTAGCCCAGACCCAAGGTGCGGTAATCGTAGCTCTTCTGTGCAATCTCCTTGCTTGGAAACTGCGCCATCACGACCGAGATCTCGAGGATTACCGTCCACAACCGAACTGCATGGAGATAGTCCTCCATGCGAAAAAAGCCCTTCTCCGTGTCGTAGAACTTCATAAGATTCAACGACGCGAGATTACAGGCGGTGTCGTCCAGAAACATGTACTCAGAGCACGGATTGCTCGCGCGGATCTCACCATCGGCAGGGCAGGTATGCCACTCGTTTATGGTGGAGTGGTACTGAATCCCGGGGTCGGCACACTGCCAGGCGGACCTGGCGATAAGGTCCCACAGCTTTCTGGCCTTGATCTTTTTCCAAAAGCTGCCGTCGGTACGCGAGGTCAGTTCCCACTCACCGTCGTCTAGCACCGCCTTCATAAACTCCGCCGTTAAGCGCACGGAGTTGTTGGAGGACTGGCCGCTCACGGAGTTGTAGGCCTCGCCCTCCCAATCGGTCGTAAACCGCGTCAACTCCTCGGCCGGCTCCCCCTGGCGAGCGAGTTGCAGGAGCTGGTACAAAAACGGGGACGGAACCTCTTCCGCGACCGCCTCTGTTATGACCCGCTCGAGCGCGGTGTTCATTTCGGGATTGGTACGATCGGCTTCCGGCCCGTCAAAAGATTCCACGGCCTCGACAATCGCCTTGGCGTGCCGACCGAGGAGAGCACTGCCGGCCGCCATCGAGGCGACCTTGTACTCTTCATCCACCTTCCAGGTTACGTACTGCTCGATGTCAGGATGGTCGACATCGAGGGTAACCATCTTTGCGGCGCGTCGGGTTGTGCCGCCGCTTTTGATGCCGGAGGCGGAACGGTCCGCAATGCGCAGGAAACTCAAAAGGCCCGACGACACACCGCCACCGCTCAGGGGCTCGTTCTTGGCGCGGATTTTCGAAAAATTCGTGCCCGTACCGGAGCCGTATTTAAAGAGACGAGCCTCGCGTGAGACGAGGTCGATGATACCGCCGTCGTTCACCAGGTCGTCTTCTACGTTCATGATAAAACACGCGTGTGGCTGCGGCCGCTCGTACGCGTTTTTGGACTTCTCGAGGGCACCGGTCTCCGGGTTTACGTAGTAGTGCCCTTGGGGCGGGCCCTCAATGCCGTAGGCCGCGTGCAGGCCGGTGTTGAACCACTGGGGCGAATTAGGCGCCGCCATTTGGTGGGCCAAGGTGTACACGGCCTCGTCGTAGAAATTCTGAGCGTCCTGGTCGGTGTCAAAATACCCGGCTTTCTCCCCCCAGATGCGCCAGGTGTGGGCGAGACGGTGGAAAACCTGTGCGGCGTCCGTCTCTCCTCCGGTTGAGCCGTCTTCCTGCGGTACGCCCGCCTTCCGGAAGTACTTCTGAGCCAGAATATCCGTCGCAATCTGTGACCAGTCCGAAGGAACGGTCACCGTGTTATTGCGAAAGATAGCCTCGCCGTCGGGATTGCGAATCTCCGACACCCGCGTCTCCCAGTCAATACCCTGGTACGGATCGGGCTTGCCGCGCGTAAAGCGCCTCTTGAACTTCATTTCTCCCCCTTGCGGTCATCCCGCAGTAGCCGTGTGAGCCCTCCTTCGAGCCACGTATATAGTGTTGTTTTTACTATCGGCACGAATACTAACCACATATATGGTGTATGTAAAGGGTATTCGCGCAAATCATTGACCGCCAAACCAGGTTTTTTTATAATTCGAGCTTTACCATGGCCATCGGCCACCGTTCGACCACCATCCTTCAGGAGAAATCATGGTAACAAGACCGTCCCGTCTCCGCTCGTTTGTGTTTTTTCTTTTGCTGTTTTTGTTTGTGCTCGGGACTGTCGGCGTGTTCGGTCAGGACAACGTCGAAACCCTCTACGATAGAGACTCTCGCTACTATCGAATCATCGTTCGTGATTACCTCGATGCAAACCGGAGGATCTTGTATTTCTCCCGGACGCGCGGAGCTCAGTCGAGCATGATCATCGACGAGCCGAACAGGCTTGCGCTTTCCTATCTCCGCACACTTACCGCTGCGGCTGCCGCCCACGAGGATCCTAAGGACGTGCTGGTCCTCGGCCTCGGTGGCGGAGCGATTCCGAAGTTCCTAAAGACACACTACCCGGACATCAACGTCGACGTGGTCGAAATAGACCCCGACGTGGTCACCGTGGCGCAGGAGTACTTTGCATTCCAGCCTTCCGCAAACATGCGCGTTTTCGCGGTCGACGGACGGCTCTACCTGCGAGAGGTTCCCAAGCAGTACGACGTCATCTTCCTCGACGCCTACGGATCGGACAGGATTCCTTTCCATCTCACAACGATCGAGTTTTTTGAGCTTGTTAGCCGACGCCTAAAACCAAACGGCATCGTGGCACTCAACCTATGGGAGGCTCTGGTAAACCGCTTTTACCACGCGATCCTGACCACCATGCAAGAGACGTTTCCTGAGCTCTATCTCTTCCAGACTCCGGACCCGCAGAGCAAGATCGCCTTTGCGACAAACTCTTCGGAGGTTCTTACAGAGGAAGAGTGGATCTCGCGGGCGCGACAATTTGTCGGCGGCCGGAATATCGGTTACGACCTGCCGGGCCTCGTCGATCGGGAGTACAGTCGTATAACAAATGAGGATTACGGCGAGGAACCCTTGACCGACGATAGGGCGCCGGTTGATCTTTACCGTCAACAGCCTTAAGGAGACAACAAGTACATGTTTCGTGGTCTAATTTATGCGATCGTTTTTCTCTCCGGCGCGGCTCTGATGAGCCTTGAGATGGCGGGCTTCCGCCTGGCGCAACCTGAGTTTGGCAGTGACATCATCGTCTGGGGAAGCCTCATCTCGGTGTTCCTCTTGGGCCTTGCCCTCGGCGCCTTTGTCGGAGGCCGGATGGCGGACAAAAAGGCCACGTTGTGGCTGTTGGGTCTGATTATCCTCATCGCCGGGGCAAGCGTGGTCTTTCTGCCGCTCTACTCCGACGGCGTCTTTAATGCCTTTTACCCCTCAAACGCGATAGACTTCTCCGCCGCTCTCTCGGCCACCGCCGGAGGCGAAGGGTCCATCACCATTGTGGAACCCCCGGATCTTCGCTGGCCTACCCTTGGCGCGGGTGCGGTGCTGTTTCTCGTACCTTCCATATTGATTGGAATGATCACCCCCTACTCCGCCAGACTCTTGATTCGTAACATTCCCAAGCTGGGCCGAGGCGTGGGTGCTATTTCCGCGCTTTCCACCGTGGGGTCGATCGTCGGCACGCTTATGACCTCGTTCTTTTTTATCCAGTGGGTCGGCACCAGGGCGCTTATCACCATCAACGGTGTTGTGCTTGTTGGTATCGGGCTGGTGGCCTTCCTTGGCCAAGCATTGCTCAAGCCGGAGGACGCTGCACAGGTGACCGCGCACGCCACGGAGTCCGCCGGATAGCCGACCCGGCTACCCGCACCACCCGTGTGTTGAGTACATGAGTCGATGTTCATTGGCGCGGGCAAACCTGTTGCCTGCGTTGCTGTCCCTGTTGCTGATTCTGTCGGCCTGCGCAGACTCGGTGCAAACTGAGTCCGGCTCGGCCGGCGGCGCGAGCTCAAACGGGTCGGCCCTCGCCGTCACCTTCGACGGCGAGTCATACCGCGCGGGGGACGGCCTGCTCGTGGAGCGATCGGCCGACCTCGTGCGAGTAGCCCGCCGGAATGCACCCGACGACGACGAGTGGGGGGTCAGATTGCAGTTTGCCCCTCCGATCGCCACTGCGGCGCCGCCACGACGTCCGGAGAGTGGCGACGGCGTACCGGCGGGGGATAACGGCGTCTCCGAAGCCACCTCGGGCGAAGCAACCGCCACCAGCGCCGCGGATCAAGCGAACGCCTTGGAGATCACACTCTTCGGACCATCCGGAGAGAACCTCGCCGGTCGCTATGTCTTGAGTCCGGCCACGGCGGTTGTGACCTTCGGCGCTTATCACACGGGCTTTCCCATCGTCGGCGTGGAATTCTCGGTCGGGACGCCGGTGCAGTCGGTGGCATTCGACGCGCCGGCGCGGGCGTCAGCCGGGGCGGCGGCATCCGCATCACAAACCGGCTCCTCACGAGTCGGTGTCGGCGTTGTGCCGACGGCGTTGGTCGCCGACCTCGGGCACATCAATTTCCAAAGCCGCGCCGCCTGGCGCCGTGACGACTTCGAGCTCTATCAGTGGGAGTCGGTTCCGTCTATCCTGTACTTCGACTTTGCCGATTACGCGGTCCAGCGCCGGATGTTCGGCCGCCTGGGGTTTTTCGTGGCCGTTGTGGGCGAAGCCGGTACGGTGCGGCCGGAGGAAGAGTACGAGGGCAGGCACAGCTACAATGCTCACGACTACCGGCCCGAGGATCTTGTTGCCTTTTTCGAGACTGCAGAAGAAGCAGGCGTTCAGCTAAACGAGTACGAGTCGCTGTTGCGCGACATCCTGTTGGCCTACGGTATCATCGGCCTGGACAGCGGACGCCTCACCCCCGGCACGGGGGCCGTGGTATCGGTGGCGCAGGAAACCTGGCGCCCGCTTAGGCAGCGTCTGGTCCGCCACGAGGCTCTCCACGGACTCTTCTACGCAGTCCCGGAGTTTTGTGATGCGGTCTTTTCCGTGTGGCGGAGTCAGCCTGAGACACTGACACAGTTTTTCTATCACTTCCTGGGAAGCAAAGGTATGCTCGACGGCCGTGAGGGCTACTCCGGCTACGACGTGGATCGCGAGTACCTGTTGGTGAACGAAGCAATGGCCCACGTGCTCCAGCTTCTTCCGTCGGAGGTTGTGTCCTACTATCGATACTATGCCGGCAGGACCGGCGAGCTTGTTCCTGAAAGCCGATCAGTTGTTTTGGACTTCAGCGCGAACTTAGAAGCGTTTATCAACGGATTCCGTTTGGCCCTGGAGCGGGCCCTCGAAGAGACGGTTGGATTTCACAACGGCAGGCTCTTGGCATGGTACCCTGAAGGCTCAGAGATTCTCGACTAGTCCGTGCTGTACCCGCCGCTGGGGGGTGCCTCCGAAATTGCTATCACACTCCTAGCCATAAGCTCCGCGATCTCGCGCTTCCGCTCTAGGTCGACGTCGGGGTCTTGCCGAACGATGGTGTCAAAACGGCCGCGAAAGGACTCCGGCAACACCCGGAGGCTCAGCGTTGCCGCTTGAAGCTCCCGTCCGGACGGCTCGAATCGCCTGTTGACGGCGAACAGCACACTGCAAAGAGCCCGCACGAACTCCCCGACGGACAGCAGGCAAAAGAGATCCTCCCGTGTTGAGACCGCCGCAAACAAATCGGCTAAAGCATGCTCCATGCGACTCCGTGAAATCACAACCAGTGCCTGCCAGAATCCGTCCGGAAGGTTACCGATCCGACTCCGGACGTCCGTAATCCAGTCTTCACGCTTCCCCGGTCCGAAGCCTCCGCGACCGGAGCTGTAGATGATTTCGCCATGCTCGAGACGATAGAGCGAGTAGGTGCCGGTTTCGCGAACCGCCCTGCCGGAATTGTCGGCAACCGTGAGCACCGACTCAAAGCGGTGCACGTTCCTATACTCCACACGAACGGGCAAGTCCTCGAACAAAAACCGATCGCGGTTGGAACGTGATGCCTCAAAGGCATATGCGTCCGGAAAACGCTCCTCGCGCTGCTCGGGACCGGGAAGCGTACCGTGATAGTAGACATCGAACATGACCGAAAAAGCGGGGTCGTACACATCCTCTGCTCCGACGTGAACCGTCACGGCCTCGATGTCGGGAAAACCGGTCAGCCGGCCGCCGACCGTATCGATTATCTGCTGTACTCGCTGTTTCATTCGTCGCTTTGGGTTCCTTATTGTGTTCCCTTGGGTTGCATTTCCTCGGGGTCGCCCGTGTATTATAACGGCAATGCCCTACATAGTCGCCCTGCGCCCCCCGGGGAACATCGCAAAAGAGGTGGCCGATCTGCAGCGACACATCCGCACGGTGCACGGACTCGTGTCCACCGCGGCATTGCCGCCGATGCTGATTCTCGCCGGAACCAATGATCCACCGGCCCGCTCGTTTCTGGAGGACGCGTCGATCGGAGCGTTTACCGCCTTGAGACCCGACCGGGTCCGAAGGAATAAAAAGGACCTCGAGCTCGCCCTGACGCCACACTCCGACCTACTTGCCGCGATTGCCTCGCACTTTGGAAACAAAAACTACTCGCCCGGCTTTTTCCTCGGCGACGCGCGGGAGCGACGCGGCACGGGCCCGAGCACGCCGGGAGCCCGCGGCCTGACCGACGAGGAGGCGGTGTCGCTTCCCCTCCCGAGCTTTACCCTCCGAAGCGGCCGACTCTCCGTGTTCGAGCTCGACTATTCCGATTCTGAACGGTGGTGGGAGAGTATTGTGTGGATCGAGCGGTGGCGGTCTCGAACCCTTAGGCTTCGTCGCTAGGGTCTGCTACCACGGTCCGATTCCTGCCGCCCTCTTTTGCGGCGTACAGCGCTTTGTCCGCCGCATAGGTCATCGAAAGAGCCGTGGAGAATTCGGGGTACATGGCAAAGCCACAGCTAACGGTAACGGTAAACTCCGTCTCGCCGCTACGTTGTATGATCTGGGAAATCGCGCCGCGGATTCTCTCCATAAGTGCCAGCGCGGCATCCTTGTCGGTGTTGGGCAGCACAACGCCAAATTCCTCACCGCCGTAGCGGCCGATCAAGTCGCTTCGTCGCAACCGGTCCCGCAGGAGCCTGGCCAGACCGGTCAACACCCTGTCGCCCGTTAGGTGCCCGTAGGTGTCGTTGACCTGCTTGAAGTGGTCGATGTCGAGCATCACAAAGGCAAGCGGGCTGCCGGACCTACTCGCCCGGTGCAACTCGTTTTCCAAACCTTCGAGGAGCTGACTGTGATTTAGGAGCCCGGTAAGCGCGTCACGCTCCATAATAAAGCGCATACTACGAATCCGACGCGCACGGGCACAGACAGACGCGACCAATCTCTGTGGATCCATCGGTGTGGTCCAAAAGTCGTCGGCACCACGGCTAAGGGCGTCGAGCTGTCGGTCCTCGTTCCGCTCTTCCGATAAAAAGATAATCGGTGTGCCGACAAAGGCGTCCTGCTGTCTGATCATCGATACGAGCTCGATTCCCGAAGCATGGGGCATGTAGATGTCCATCAGGATGATGTCGGGCTTGCTCTCCACGAGCACGTTAAAGATGTGGCGCGGATCAGAAACGACCGAGGTAATCATGCCCGCCTGTTGCAACACCATCGCGTGATACGACAACTTCTCCTGATCGTCGTCCACTAAAAGAATGTGAAAGGGTTCCGCTTCTTTGGGACTAATAAACTCGTCGATCCGCTCGAGAACCCGCCCGGGATCCACGGGCTCACCGAAAAATGCATCGCCGCCGGCGCGAACCGCCCGGAGACGTACGTCGAAATCGTCTTCGCTGGAAACAAAGGCAACCAATGCGCGCCCGTTGTTCTCCCGGCGAAAGGCCGCGAGGGCTCGCGCCTTGGCATCATCGGCGATATGGGCGGTGTGTAGCAGCAAGACCACTCGGCCTGCGTCCCGCGACAACTCGAACGCCTTGTCGATTGTGTTTGCCCGCTTTGTGGGCACACCAAATATCTCGAGTTGCTTGTCGATGTCATCCGGAATGGAATCGGAGGGGTCGACAATAATCAGGCCGTTTCCGTCCTGCATCGACTTTTCGACCGGGTCGGTCCTGCCTTTGCTATGGTGAGCAGCCCCGGCACCTGACGGCCGCGCGGCTTTGTCCGCTTCACCGGCCAAATCGGCAACAAGGTCATGAATGCGGGCGACGTCGGCGGAAGAGGGAACACCACCGCCGTCCACGACATCGTCTATGACCCTCTCCAAGGCGCGCGCCACGTGGGAGATTCCGTCGAAGCCAAACGTCGCTCCGGTACCTGCCAGCCGATGAGCCTCGTATCGCAATCGACTTATTGTCCCGTCCGTGTCAGTCTCTTGCTCGAGGACGTCGAGCTGCTCTCTCACAAAGGAGATCTTTTCGGGTAGGGCATCGGCGAATCGCTTTGCAAGGGCAGCCATCCTGTCCCGGGCGGATTGAGACAGACCAATCATGTAGCACTTCCTGAATCCATTTAGTATTCGTGAACCCCTACTATAGGCAAAAAAAAGCAATACGAAAAGAGACCGCGAAACCACGTGAAAGGAGGCGCGCAGACAGGGATAGCCGGCGCTTGCCCGGCACGCCCGCTCGTGCTACGTTCCGGTCCGAATGACCCACTTTGCCGCGTCGGTATTGTCAAACACAAGGATCTCGAGCAGGTATTTCGAGCTCCGTTTTAGCTGGCCGGCCGCCGCGCCGATTCCGGGACAGTTTGTTACACTTCGCCTATCCAATACACCAATGCCGCTACTCCGACGGCCCTTTGCGATTTCCGCCTACGGCACATCGGGCACCTCAGGCGCCAATGATGCCGGTATGTCCGGCTTCGAGGCGGGTATCATCTACGAGGAACGCGGTCAGGGAACCAGGCTGCTGCAGTCTGTTTCGGACAAAGACAAGCTCGATGTCCTTGGTCCATTGGGCGTCCCCTTCCCCGCCGCAGACCCAACTCGGACGCCGATTCTGGTGGCCGGCGGCGCGGGCCTCGGACCCCTTCTCTATCTATATAGCTCCCTTGGGCTCTATAGCTCCCTTGGGCCAAGACGATCGGACAATGCAGACCCCGGCTCGCCGAACCATAAGACGCCGCTCTTTTTGTTTGGTGCGCGCGATGCATCGGCCGTCCCCGCCACACTCCGGGACACCGGCGTGTTGGTTGCCACCGACGATGGCGGCCTCGGCACCAGGGGGACCGTAGTGGATCTGCTACTGGATCGACTGGCCACCGTGAGCAAACCTGAACTGTTTGTCTGTGGACCATATCCGATGATAAAGAGCGTGGCGCACGTGGCGGCCGAGCGCGATATCCCTTGCTGGGTGTCGATGGAGCAGACCATGGGCTGCGCGGTTGGGGCCTGCCTTGGCTGCGTCGTGCCTCTGGCACCCCGCGATGCCGGCGGCGGGGACGGCCCCGGCGATCCGGCCGCCTCCTTTGCGCGAGTCTGCACGGAAGGCCCGGTTTTTGACTCACGGAGCATTCGATGGGAATAGAAAACGCGCTGGACACAGGCGTCCAAATCGGGCCGCGCCGCTTGATTAATCCGGTTGGCGTAGCTTCGGGCACATTCGGCTATGGAAGCGAGTACGAGAAACTCATCGACTTATCGAAGATTGGCGCTCTCTACACCAAGGCGGTAACCCTCGAAGCGCGGCCCGGAAACGGCGTACCCCGAATAGTAGAAACAAGCGCCGGGCTCCTCAATTCGATCGGACTCGCAAATGTCGGGTCGCGTGCGTTTGTGGAGGTCAAAGCACCATTCTTGGAGACCGCGCCCTGTGACGTTGTGGTCAACATCGCAGGTTCCACTCACGACGACTATGCCGCGACCCTCGAATATGTGGAAGCCCACACGGACCTCTGGGGCTACGAGATCAACCTCTCCTGTCCCAACGTCAAGACCGGAGGCCTGGCAATAGGCACTGATCCACGGGAGGTCGAGGCAATCACAAAGCGGCTTCGTGGATTGACTAACAAACCGCTCATCGTAAAGCTCACGCCGAACGTCACCGACATTGCTTCGATCGCTTGCGCGGCGGAAGTGGGCGGCGCCGATGCCGTGAGCAGCATCAATACACTTCTGGGTATGGTGATAGACGTAGAAAAACGGCGAACAGTGATCCCCGGCGGAACGGGCGGGCTCTCGGGTCCGGCGATTCTGCCGGTGGCGGTTGCGGCGGTTTATCGCTGTGCTCGAGCCGTTGCAATTCCCGTGATCGGTATCGGCGGCATCTACTCAGCAGACGATGCTCTGCAGTTTCTGCTGGCCGGCGCCATGGCGGTTCAGATCGGCACGGCAAACTTCGTGGACCCCGCCGTGACCAAGACGGTGCTCGACGGTATCACCGAGTATATGAGGCGCCACAACATTGACCGCGTGTCGCAGCTCGGGGAAGCACTGGGAACATAAGGGACACGTTGTGCGCCTGGACATGGCCGTGCTCAGCAACACTGCCCGTTCATCCGCGCGTAGCTCTGCGCCGCCTGGGCGCGAACAACCGGGTCGGAGTCGTAACAGAGTTGCGAGATCCGACGCATGTGTCCGGCTGCGGGGGCGTTGCTCTGAGCGGCTGCGTTGGTGGCCGTGGAGTCGCCGGTAACGGAATTGGCCAAGGTGGTATTGGCCGCTGCGATAAGCGCGTTGCGCACAAGCCCTCGCCGCTTGGTACGTAGCAGAGGCGAGCCCGCGAATCGAGCGCGCACGGCGTCGTCATCCTCGAGAGTAAGAAGCTCGGTGAGGTCGATGTCGCCTCCTGCGATAGGCCTGAGGAAGTCACCTACGGAGGTAACCTGGGCTCGGATGTTGATCGGGCACACCTCTTGGCAGAGGTCGCAGCCGAATACCCAGTCACCCATCCGTCGCGCGAGCCCCTCGGGGATAACCCCCTTGTACTCGATCGTAAGATACGAGATACAACGGCGAGCGTCGATGCGGTACGGCGCGACAAGCGCTCCGGTTGGGCAGACGTCCAAGCAGCGGCGACAGTTTGTTGGGCACGCGCCGTGGCGCCCCTGCGGGTTTTCGCTTTGGGGAAGCTCGAGGGTCGTGAGGATCTCCCCGACCAGAAACCAAGAACCAAATGCGCTTGAAATCAACAGTGTGTGACGACCGGTAAACGCGATTCCCGCCTTCTCGGCGAAATACCGCTCGGCCAGGGGGGTCGCGTCGCTAAAGGGGCGAAAGCTATCGCTTGGATAGCGCCCCGCCAACTCGCGGGCGACCCGGAGCAGTCTGCCGCCGAGCACCTTGTGGTAGTCTCGGCCCCATGCGTAACGGGCGACACGGCCACCATTCGAGCCCTCGGTAGGTGCGCCGATGGCCTCGGCGATGCGTGTTCCACGGCGCGGGCCGTACGGCTGGTAGTAGTTCAAGCCGACGACAATCACCGACCGCGCGCCGGGAAGCATACGCGCCGGGTCGAACTTGAGCGGCGCGTGGCGCGAGAGATAGTGCATCTCGCCGTGGAAGCGGGCGCTGATCCAATCGCGGTACTCGGCCGCAGCCCGAGAGTGATCGCCGTCTACACTCGAAACACAGACGGCCTCCAACCCCTCTTCGGCAAGGACGCCACGATTATTGTCGGGCACGTTGGGGAGCCAGGTCTCGCGGGGTATCACGAGGCCGCGGTTTCCTCGCGACGGTGCTTTTGCACCGCCTTGCCGCTCTCCGCCGTGGCCGGTCCGGCCGCGCCGGCCGGCCGTTCCGTTGATGGGGATCCCATAGCTCCGGTTGATGTGCGCGCGCTCCCTTCCGCGGCCTCCACCGGCTGTTTCTCCGTGGCGGGCAGGAGTGCCGACGGGCATAGGTCGGCGAGGCAGCAGCGGACGCACGCGGGCCTGCGGGCTTTGCACGTGTATCGGCCGTGAAAGTTGAGTATCATCGAAAATCGAGCCTGAAGCTCCGTGGGCACAATCTCAACAAGCTCCGACTCGACCTTGGCCGGATCGGTCTGCGCGGTTAGGCCAAGACGCCTGCCGACACGACCAAAGTGGGTGTCCACGATTATGGCCGGCGCGCGGTCGAGTTGCGCCCGTATGACGTTGGCGGTCTTGCGCCCCACACCGGGCAGAGTCAAGAGTGTATCCATATCTCGCGGGACGTCACCCCCGAGGTCGTCGTAAATGCGCCGGGCAGTCTCACGAATGCTATTGGCCTTGACGCGGTAGAAGCCGATGGAGTGGATCAGCCCTTCGACATCTCCCTGCCTTGCCTCGGCGAGTGCGCGGGGATTTGGATAGGCTTCAAAAAGCGCGGGCGTGACCCGATTCACCTGGGCGTCGGTTGTCTGGGCGGACAAGATAACCGCTATCAGCAGCTCGAACCTGTCGCGGTGGGTGAGGAGCGTTTTTGTCTCGGGGTACTCGGCAATAAGCCTGTCGTAGATTGTCCGAATTCTGTCGGACGCCGCCGTATCTGGCATGGTACGGTATTGTAACGGCGAGGTCGGTGCATGGCCACGCGGTTCGGCGGAACAAACGACCCACACGAAATGGAGGAGACGATGGCCGCGCAGCCTTGTTATACACCGGAGCAGCTAAAATCGATTTTCACCGGCTCGGTATCAGATAAAAACCTCGCTAAGATCCTGGCGATAGACCCACCCTTGTCGGCGGCCGCTCAAGAGCGCGAGATCACGATGTTCTTCAGCGACGTGAGAGATTTTACCGGAGTGGTTCGGGAGCGCGGCGGCGAGACCACCCGAAAGGCTGTATCAAGCCTTCTCGACGGAATTGCCGCGGAAGCAGCCGAGCTCGGCGGATATGTGGACAAGTACGTGGGCGATGAGGTGATGGTCTTTTTTGGCGCTCCGGTCGAGATGGCGTTGGAAGACCAAGCACTCGCCGCCGCAAGTCTTGGATTGATGGCGCAGCACCTTGGCAACGCGGCGGACCTCGTAGTCGGTGTCGGCATTAACACCGGCCCCTCTACGGTAGGGAACTACGGCGGCGAGCTCAAACCGAACTACACACCCGTTGGGGCAACGGTCAACATCGCCGCCCGTATGGAGGGGTTGAGCAAGATGAGCGGCGATAGGCCCACAATGCCCTCCGATATCGCCAAGCGGATCAACGGCAAGTTTCGAACCGTGTTTGTTCAAACAATCGCTATTCGCAAAGACGGCGCCGCTTCCGCGACCGTCGACGTTGATTGTATCGTTGGGGCGGTGGCCGAGATAGGCGACGAGCAAACGGCCTTGTGGGATCGCTACGACGGAGCGGTTCGGATGGTTGCCGAGGGGAACCCGGGTGCGGCAGTTTCCGCCTTTGCCGATATGGCCGCCGACCACCCCGGCGACGCCCTTTTTCAGACCGCCCTGGATCGTGCGCGGACGGCATACGCAGAGGCAAGCGCAAGACGCTTTGCCAAGTGCTCGGACCTCTCGCAGCTCGGTAGAGTCATCGGGGAATCCGTGACCCGGCTTTTCGGCGACCGGCAGATCGCCCTCTTGGAGCAGGGCATTGAGGGGGTGTGGCGATTTGTGCCGCTTGCGGGCTTATCAGCTCCCGAATTGGTGTACGCGCCTTCCGGAGCGGCGATTGCGTGGTTGCGCGGGCTCGACGAGGCGTCTCTCACGGAGGAGGCGCCCGAACCGGTTACGAAGGTGGATGCCCGCGCCGTCGTGCCGCTTTCGAACAACAACGAGCTTGTGGGCGCTCTTTTTGTCGATTGTCCCGAGACCACGGACCTTTCCAGCCTCACGGTCTTAGGTCGGGCCTTGTCCGGTCCGTGGCTCGATCTACGAACCAAGGACCTTCGCTCGAGATATCAGGAAAAGATCGACGACGCCCAAAAACTGGAGGAGCTAAACCGAGAACTCGAATCAAAGTCGTTCGCCCTCGAGAAGAGCCTGGAGGAGAACAAAGAGCTCAACCGTACGCTCGAAGCGCGAGTAGCCGAACATGCCCGACGACTCGAGCGTGCCGCCTCACTCAAACGCTATCTTCCTCCGTCCGTTGTGGAAGAGATTATCGACGGCGGCCGCGACCTGGCGCCGCGCACCGAACGGCGCAAGATCACCGTGATGTTTTCCGACGTCCACGGCTTTACCTCATCCGCAGACGGCCTCGAGCCCGAAGAGCTTGCACGTCTTTTGAATCACTATCTTTCTGCGATGAGCGAAATCGCCTTCAGGGCCGGCGCCACAATCGACAAGTTTCGCGGAGACGGCATGATGGTGTTTTTCGGCGCACCGCAGCCCATGGGTACCGTCGACGGAGCAAAGTCTTGTTTGGCGATGGGAATCGAGATGTGTCGTCGAGTGGCCGAACTAAAAAACGAGTGGTTCAACGACGGTTACGATTGGGACCTCGGCATTCGGATGGGCATCAACACCGGCTACGCCACGGTCGGCGAATTCGGCTCTCGCGACCGCTTGGACTACACCGCCATCGGCACCGAGGTCACAATCGCCGCCCGCCTCGAAACGGCCTGTGAAACCGACAGCATTTTGGTAAGCCACGCGACCTGGGCCTTGGTCCGCGACGATTTCCCGTGCGAGCCCGTGGGCCCCCTCGAGCTCAAAGGCATTCACCGACCGATCCGAGCCTACAGGGTCGATTGGGATCGAGAGTAGCGGGACGTCGGTTACTTGCCACCGGCGGACAGCCGTCTCGATCTCTTTGTGGTAGAACCGCCCGAGGTCACTACACCGTACCGCTTGGGGTTTCTGTCGCGGTGCGGCAGTTGGTGGCGCCGTCGGCTTTGTTGACCAGCGAGCGCGGCCCGGCCTACAATAGATGATCTTCCGCCGGGATGTAGCCTAGTGGCTAAGGCGCCTGCTTTGGGAGCAGGAGATCGCCGGTTCGAGTCCGGCCATCCCGACTTCTTCCCAAGCGTCCATAGCTCAGTTGGATAGAGCAACGGCCTTCTAAGCCGTGGGTCGCAGGTTCGAATCCTGCTGGACGCGGCTTAGAAGGCCC